>NZ_JBEOPW010000003.1:0-470278 GCF_040310465.1 Pseudomonas sp. H26/SER47-MNA-CIBAN-0231
TGCTCTATTGAAAAACCAGAGCGAATACTCACCCAAAGGCGTTTAGGGGCTAGGCATGAACCATAGAATCTCCCACAAGGGGATACTCGTCACCCATAAAAAAGCCCCGACGAATCGGGGCTTTGCGTGTTGCCGGCGACTTACTCGCCGATGGCAGCCTTGTAAGCCGCAGCATCCAGCAGCTTGTCCAGCTCGGCCTTGTCGCTTGGCTTGAGCTTGAAGATCCACGCGCCGTACGGGTCGGAGTTCAACAGCTCGGGCGAGCCGCTCAGGTCTTCGTTGATCGCGATGACTTCGCCACTGACCGGGGCGTAGATGTCGGAGGCGGCTTTCACCGATTCGACCACGCCGGATTGATCACCGGCGGCGAACACCTTGCCGACTTCGGTCAGTTCGACGAACACCACGTCGCCCAGCGCTTCCTGCGCGTGATCGCTGATGCCCACGGTGACGGTGCCGTCGGTTTCCAGACGCGCCCATTCATGACTTTCGGCAAAACGCAGTTCGGCAGGGATATCGCTCATCTTCGGTTCCTCGGAAATTGGTCAGCGGTCATACCCGCCAGAAAAGGTTAGATCAAGGTTTTGCCATGGCGTACGAAGGTCGGTTTGACCACTCGCACCGGATACCACTTGCCACGGATTTCCACTTCGGCGCGGTCGGCGGTTGCCATCGGTACACGCGCAAGGGCAATCGATTTGCTCAGCGTAGGAGAGAAACTACCACTGGTGATCTCCCCTTCGCCAACATCGGCGATGCGAACCACCTGGTGAGCGCGCAAAACGCCGCGCTCTTCCAGTACCAGACCGACCAGTTTGTGCGCCACACCGGCGGCTTTTTCCGCCTCCAGCGCCGCACGGCCGATGAACTGCCGCGAGGCCGGCTCCCAGGCGATGCTCCAGGCCATGTTCGAGGCCAGCGGTGAAACGTCCTGATGAATGTCCTGACCGTACAGGTTCATTCCGGCCTCGACACGCAAGGTGTCGCGAGCACCGAGACCGATCGGCGAAATACCCGCACCGACCAGATCGTTGAAGAAACCCGGCGCCTGATTGGCCGGCAGGCAGATTTCCAGGCCATCCTCGCCGGTGTAACCGGTACGCGCGATGAACCAGTCGCCGTCGATGGCGCCTTCGAAAGGTTTGAGTTGCTGGATCAGCGTGGCGCGCGACTGGGTCACCAGTTCGGCAATCTTGTGCCGGGCCTGCGGGCCCTGGATGGCGAGCATCGCCAGCTCGGCGCGCTCGTGCAGTTGCACGTCGTAGGCGCCGAGCTGGGCGTTCATCCAGGCCAGATCCTGATCGCGGGTCGAGGCGTTGAACACCAGCCGGTACGCGTCGTCGAGGCGATAGACGATCATGTCGTCGACGATGCCGCCGCGCTCGTTGAGCATGGTGCTGTACAACGCCCGGCCGGGGCGGTGCAGACGTTCGACGTCGTTGGCCAGCAGATGCTGGAGCCAGGCCTTGGCCTGGGCGCCGGTGACATCGATCACGGTCATATGGGAAACATCGAACACCCCGCAATCGCGGCGCACTTCGTGGTGCTCCTCGACCTGCGAGCCGTAATGCAGTGGCATGTCCCAACCGCCAAAATCGACCATCTTCGCGCCGAGCGCGAGGTGCAGGTCATACAGAGGCGTACGCTGTCCCATGGGTTTCTCCTTCCGGGCGTGGCGAGGGTGCGGACCGCCGCTATACGGCGGAAAGCCTTGATGAATAAGGCTTGCAGCCGATCCCAGCGCACGGGTCTGTCAGACGAACCGCACCGAATGCCGCGCATTGTAGCCGCATGATGTAGGACTGACGACTAAGTGTTTCGGTGCGCCGAACGTCGAATCAATCCGATCACCGGCAACAACCCGACCAGCACCAGGGTCAATGCCGGCAATGAGGCGCGCGCCCATTCGCCTTCACTGGTCATTTCAAAGATGCGCACCGCCAGCGTGTCCCAGCCAAACGGGCGCATCAGCAGGGTCGCAGGCATTTCCTTGAGCACATCGACGAACACCAGCAACGCGGCGCTCAAGGTGCCGGGCAGCAGCAGCGGCAGATACACTTTGAAAAACAGTCGCGGCCCACTGACACCCAGGCTACGTGCCGCTTCGGGCAAAGATGGCCGTATACGCGCCAGACTGCTTTCCAGAGGCCCATAGGCGACGGCAATGAAGCGCACCAGATAAGCCATCAGCAACGCCGCGAGGCTGCCGAGCAGCAACGGTTTGCCGGCACCACCGAGCCAGGCGGAGAGCGGAATCACCAGTTCACGATCCAGATAACTGAAGGCGAGCATGATCGACACCGCCAGCACCGAACCGGGCAACGCGTAGCCGAGATTGGCCAGACCAACCCCGGAGTTGATCGCTTGGGTCGGTGCCAGGCGCCGGGCAAACGCCAGCAACAGCGCAACGCTGACGGTGATCAGCGCCGCCATGGCACCCAGGTACAGCGTGTGCAGAATCAGTCCGGCGTAGCGCTCGTCCAGATCGAAGCGTCCACGCTGCCAGAACCACACGATCAGTTGCAGCACCGGGATGACGAAGGCGCAGGCGAACACCAATGCACACCAGCCCGTCGCCGCGAAGGCCTTGATTCCCCGCAGGTGATAAAGCGCTTTCACCCGTGGCCGCTCGTTGGCGGCTCGATTCGCCCCGCGTGCACGGCGTTCACCGTACAGCACCAGCATCACCACCAGCAGCAACAGACTGGCCAGTTGCGCGGCGCTGGGCAGGCTGAAGAAGCCGTACCAGGTCTTGTAGATTGCCGTGGTGAAGGTGTCGAAGTTGAACACCGAGACCGCGCCAAAATCGGCCAGGGTTTCCATCAGCGCCAGCGCCACGCCCGCGCCAATCGCCGGACGCGCCATCGGCAGCGCAACCCGCCAGAACGCCTGCCACGGCGACTGCCCGAGCACCCGCGCCGCTTCCATCAGGCCTTTGCCCTGAGCCAGAAACGCGGTGCGCGCCAGCAGATAAACGTAGGGATAAAACACCAGCACCAGCACCACGATCACCCCGCCGGTGGACCGTACCCGAGGCAGGCGCAGGCCGGTGCCGAACCATTCGCGCAACAGGGACTGCACGGGGCCGGCGAAATCGAGCAGGCCGACGAAGACGAACGCCAGTACATAGGCAGGGATGGCGAAGGGCAGCATCAGCGCCCAGTCGAGCCAGCGCCGACCGGGGAATTCACAGAGGCTGGTCAGCCACGCCAGGCTGACACCCAGCAGAGTCACGCCGACACCGACGCCGAGGATCAGCGTCAGGGTATTGCCGAGCAGACGCGGCATCTGGGTTTGCCACAGGTGCGACCAGATCTGCTGATCGATGGTCTGCCACGACAGCAGCAGCACGCTCAGCGGCAACAACACCAGCGCGGCGATGGCGAAGACGATGGGGTACCAGCGGCGTTGGGCGGGGTAGGCCAAGGAAACAATCTCGTTCAAATGATTGTGCCCACGCTCTGCGTGGGCACACATCCTGTGACGCTCCGCGTCACGCTTTCAGCGGCACGACGCAGAGCGTCGAGGGCTGCATTCCCACGCGGAGCGTGGGAACGATCAACAGTTACACGAAACGCCTCAGTTCCACCCCGCCCGATCCATCATCCGGATCGCCTCGGCCTGACGTTTGCCCGCCACTTCTACCGGCAAGGTATCAGCAATGAACTTGCCCCACGCCGCCACTTCTTCCGAGGGCGCCACCGCCGGGTTGGCCGGGAATTCCTGGTTCACGTCGGCAAAAATCTTCTGTGCCTCAGGCGTGGTCATCCATTCAACCAGAGCCTTGGCCGCTTCCGGGTGCGGTGCATGTTTGGTCAGGCCGATGCCCGACAGGTTCACATGCACACCACGATCGGCCTGATTCGGCCAGAACAGCTTCACCGGCAGTTCAGGCTTTTGCTTGTGCAGGCGACCGTAGTAGTAGGTGTTGACGATGCCGACGTCGCACTGCCCGGCGTTGATCGCTTCCAGCACTGCAACGTCATCGGAGAACACGTCAGTGGACAGGTTGTTGACCCAGCCCTTGAGGATTTTCTCGGTCTTCTCGGCGCCGTGGACTTCGATCATGGTCGCAGTCAGCGACTGGTTGTAGACCTTCTTCGCCGTGCGCAGGCACAGGCGGCCTTCCCAATTCTTGTCGGCCAGCGCTTCATAGGTGGTCAGTTCACCCGGCTTCACCCGCTCGGTGGAATAGGCGATGGTCCGCGCGCGCAGGCTCAGGCCGGTCCAGGCGTGGGTGGACGAGCGATATTGCAGGGGGATGTTGGCGTCGATGGTTTTCGAAGTGAACGGCTGAAGGATGCCCATCTGCTCGGCCTGCCAAAGGTTGCCGGCATCGACGGTGAGCAGCAGATCGGCGGTGGCGTTTTCACCTTCGGCCTTGATGCGCTGCATCAGCGGCGCTTCCTTGTCGGTGATGAACTTGATCTTCACCCCGGTCTTGGCGGTGTAGGCATCGAATACCGGTTTGATCAGCTCATCGATACGCGACGAGTAAACCACCACCTCATCGGCGGCCTGGGCAGTGGTGCTGCCGATCAGGGTCAAGGCCAGTGCGGTCAGAAGACGCTTGGGTGCCAACATGGGAGTGGTCTCACGGTCGGGAAAGGTGGGCCAAATGATAAGGACTCACATTTACCACCACAATCGAACACTGGGGGAAGGCGTTACCAGATGTTGCACGACTCAAAACTGCGGTAAGTGGGCGGACGCTTTCGCGAGCAGGCTCGCTCCCACATTGGAATGCATCTCAACTGTGGGAGCGAGCCTGCTCGCGAAGGGGCATCAGCCTCAATGAGGCGGTCAGGGCTTTGCCAGAGCTGGAAGATCACCGGTCAGCCCCAGCGCCTCGCGCACAAACAACGCCTTCGCCTCGGGCATCTGCTCGACCAGTTTCAACCCGGCATTGCGCAACCAGCGCAGTGGCAGCGGGTCGGCCTGGAACAACCGCTCGAAGCCCTCCATCGCCGCCATCAGCGCCAAATTGTGCGGCATACGCCGACGCTCGTAGCGGCTCAGCACCTTCACGTCTGCCAGTCGCTCACCGCGCTCATGCGCTTGCAGCAACACTTCCGCCAGCACCGCTGCATCGAGGAAACCAAGGTTCACACCCTGCCCGGCCAAGGGGTGAATGGTGTGCGCCGCATCACCGATCAACGCCAGGCCTTCGGCAACATAACGTTTGGCGTGACGCTGACGCAGCGGCACGCACAGACGCGGGTCGGCGCTGATCACTTCACCGAGGCACCCTTCGAACGCGCGCTCCAGCTCAGCGCAAAACGCAATCTCTTCCAGCGCCATCAAGCGCTCGGCTTCAGCCGGTGTGGTCGACCAGACGATCGAGCACCAGTCCTGCTGACCATCACGTTCCAGCGGCAGAAACGCCAATGGCCCGTGATCGGTAAAGCGCTGCCACGCGGTTTTGCGGTGCGGCTGGCTGCAGCGCACGCTGGTGACGATGGCGTGATGCAGATAATCCCACTCGCGAGTCGCCACCCCAGTGAGACGGCGCACCGCTGAATTGGCGCCGTCCGCCGCGATCACCAGCGGTGCGCGCAAGGTGCGGCCATCGGCCAGGGTCAGCAGCCAGTCATCGCCGGAACGACGCATCTGCTCCAGCCGCGCATTGGCCAGCATGCCCAGGTCGCAGTCATGCAAACGCTCAAGCAAGGCCTGCTGTACAACGCGGTTTTCGACGATGTGGCCGAGCACATCGGCATGCACACTGCTTGCCGAGAAATGAATCTGCCCGGTGCCGCTGCCGTCCCACACGTGCATGTCGGTGTACGGGCTGCTGCGCCGCTGGGCGATGCCGTCCCAGACGCCAAGGCGTTCGAGAATGCGCTGGCTCGCCGCGGACAATGCGCTGACGCGCGGTTCGAACGCAGCGTCGGCAGCGAAGGGTTTGACACTCAGCGGGCTACCGTCGAGCAACAGCACTTCCAGCCCACTGTCCTGTAACGCCAGCGCCAGGGCGCTGCCGACCATTCCGGCTCCGACAATCAGCAGATCTGCGCGCATTTCCATGCTTTAGGCCTGTCTCGCTTGCGGCTTGAGCCGCACGTAAAGGGTTTTACCGACCCGCGCCACGAGGTTGCCGGCGCCGTCATGAATGTCGACCTGCAACTGCGGCAGGTATTTATCGCCGTTGGCGGTCTGCCGGCGGATCTCGTCGAGCAGAGTCTGGTCGATGTTGAACCGGGCGAACACCGGGCCTTTGCCCGGCGCAATGAAATCGATGTCGGCGGCCTTGTCCCAGACGATGTACTTCGGACCGAGGTTTTCCATGAGCATCAACATGAAGAACGGGTCGACCATCGAATACAGACTGCCGCCAAACTGGGTGCCGACGTAGTTGCGGTTGTACCAGCCCAAACCCATGGACACCTGCACATCGCGAAAGTCGTCACTGATGTGCCGAACGCGCACTCCGGCGCCGAGATACGGCGGGTAGAAGGTCATTACCCAGCGCATCAATCGTGCCTTGCCGAATTTTTTGCTCAGCCACTCAAGCATCCGGACGGGTTCCCAGGCCCATCGCCTGCCGGGCGAACCAGCGTTTGGCTGGCGGCAGCAGGTCGAGGCCGAGCAGGCCGAGATTGCGCCCCAGCGACACCAGCGGCTGGGTGCTGCCGAACAGGCGCGTGACCTGATCGGAGAAGCCCACCGTCAGGTCCTGATCGAGGCGCTGCCGTTCGCGATAGGCCTGCAACGTGGCGAAGTCGCCCAGCGGCTTGTCGCTGGCCAGCAGCGCGGCAGCCAAGGCATCGGCGTCACGCAGCGAAAGGTTGAAGCCCTGGCCGGCGATCGGGTGCAGGCTGTGTGCGGCGTTGCCGAGCACGGCCAGATGCGAGCGCACCTGTTCTTCAGCTTCGATCAGTGACAGCGGATAAAGATGCCGTGCGCCGACCTGTTTCAAAGTGCCGAGGCGGTAACCGAACACGCCTTGCAGCTCGCTGAGAAAATCACGCTCGCTCAACTCGGTCAGACGCTGCGCGTCCATGCCCAGCCGCGTCCACACCAATGCGCAGCGATTGTCCGGCAGCGGCAGCAGGGCCATCGGCCCCTCATCGGTAAAGCGCTCGAAGGCCATGCCGTTGTGCGCTTCACTCGGGGTGATGTTGGCGATCAGTGCGCTCTGGTTGTAAGGGCGCGTGCGCACGTTGATGCCCAACTGTTCGCGCAGCCCGGAACGGCCGCCATCGGCGAGCACCGCGAGGTCGCATTCCAGCGTGGTTTCATCGTTGAGGGTCAGGCGGTAGCCATCGGCCAACGGCTCCATGCGCGTGACTTCCGCCGGGCAGCGCCACGTGATCACGTCTTTGTCGAGGTGCTGCCACAGGCACTGGCCGAGCCAGGCGTTTTCCACCACGTAACCGAGCGCTGGCACACCCTCTTCCATCGCCGACAAGCGCGCGGTGGAGAAGCGGCCACGGTCGGAGACGTGAATCTGTTTGATCGGCTCGGCGCGGCGGGAAATTTCCTGCCACACCCCCAGGCGCTGATAAATCTGCCGCGAGCCGAACGAAAGGGCTGAGGAGCGGGCGTCGTAGCTCGGTTGCCAGCTGTCGCCGGGGGCGAACGGTTCGATCAGGACGATCTTCCAGCCCTGCGCCTTGGCGCCGGCCTGCAACGCCAACGCCAGACTGGCGCCGACCAGACCGCCACCGATGATTGCCAGATTGACTCGACTCATGCTGCGTGTGTCCTTGCTTGGGCCATCAGCGCTTCGATCTCGGCGACGGTTTTCGGCACGCCGCTGGTGAGGATTTCACAACCGGATCGGGTCACGACCACGTCATCCTCGATGCGCACGCCAATGCCGCGCCATTTCTTCGCCACGTTCTGATTGTCCGCCGCGATGTAGATGCCCGGCTCCACGGTCAGCGCCATGCCGACCTCCAGCACGCGCCATTCGCCGCCGACCTTGTACTCGCCGACGTCATGCACGTCCATACCCAGCCAGTGGCCAGCGCGGTGCATATAAAAGGCCTTGTAGGCTTCGCTGGCGATCAACTCGTCAACCTCGCCCTGCAACAAGCCAAGCTTGACCAGACCTGCGGTGATCACCCGCACCGTGGCTTCGTGCGCCTGATTCCAGTGCTTATTGGGGGCGATCTCGGCGAATGCCGCTTCCTGCGAAGCCAGCACCAACTCGTAGATCGCCTTCTGCTCCGCCGAGAACTTGCCATTCACCGGCCACGTGCGGGTGATGTCGCTGGCGTAGCAGTCGATCTCGCAACCGGCGTCGATCAACACCAGATCGCCGTCCTTGAGCAACGCGTCATTCTGCTGGTAATGCAGGATGCAGCTGTTGCGCCCGGCGGCGACGATCGAACCGTAGGCCGGCATCTTCGCCCCGCCCTTGCGGAATTCGTAATCCAGTTCGGCTTCGAGGCTGTATTCATACAGCCCCGGACGACTGGCCTGCATCGCGCGGATATGCGCTTGCGCCGAAATCCGCGCGGCTTCGCGCATGACCTTCACTTCTGCCGCCGATTTATACAGGCGCATGTCGTGCAGCAGATGATCCAGGGCAACGAATTCATTCGGCGGCTGCGCGCCGAGGTGCGCCTTGGAGCGGATCACGTTGATCCAGTCCATCAAATGCCGATCGAATTCAGGGTTGCTGCCCATCGCCGAATACACCCGGTCGCGGCCTTCGATCAGGCCCGGGAGGATGTCGTCGATGTCAGTAATCGGAAAAGCATCGTCGGCGCCGTACTCGCGGATCGCGCCTTCCTGTCCCGCGCGCAGGCCATCCCACAATTCGCGTTCGGCGTTGCGTTCACGGCAGAAGAGGATGTACTCGCCGTGCTCGCGGCCGGGCATCAGGACGATGACGGCCTGGGGCTCGGGAAAACCGCTGAGGTACTGGAAGTCGCTGTCCTGACGGTAGACGTGCTCGACGTCGCGGTTGCGGATGGCCACCGCGGCGGCGGGCAGGATCGCGATGCTGTTGGGTTCCATCTGCGCCATCAGGGCCTTGCGGCGACGGCTGTATTCCGCTTTGGGGATGTGGGTCATGGGCAGATGGCTTTCCCTGGCACGCGATTAATGCAGCGACGGCTTGGCGGCTGGCGGCACATCGGCTTTTTTGGTTTCCGAGAACAGCAGCAACGGCGCGACGCGCAGGTATTCCATGACTTCCATGTAGTCGGATTCGCCGTCTTCGGATTCTTCCAGCGCGTCCTGCACCTGGGAAATGGCGGCCAAATCCTGCAGCACTTCGGTGGCTTCGGTGCTGAGCATGCTGCTGTCGCGGCAGTTCAGGCCGAAACCGCTGAGAAAGCCCTGGCACCACTCGCCCAGTGCGGCAGCGCGGTCGGCCAGCGGTGCATCGTCGGTCGGCAGCAGCAGCACGACAGTGACGTCGTCGCCGGTCAGCTCGCCTTTGACCATCTCCTGCAGGCCGATCAGGGCGTTGCGGACGTTGTCCTGGATGTCGCCTTCGAGCAGTTCGGCGGCGTCGATCAGCCAGCCTTCGTGATCGAAGCCGGCCCCGGCGCAACTGCGCCCGAGCAGCACGCCGTGCAGTTCGGCAGGCGAGACGTTGTGGCCGCTGGCAGTCAGCAGGGTGGCAAAGGCTTGGTACGGGGAATTCGCAATGGTCATGGGCAGCTAGGCGCCAGACGGCGCTATGTCTAGAATGAAGGCCTTGTATCCTACATCGACAGCCCCGCCAAGACCATTAAAGGCTGTCCGCCAGTTACCACCCATCAGACGAACACGTGGACCCAATGGAAGACACCGACCTGCAAGCGCTGATGGCCAGACTCGAACTGCTGATTGGCCGAGTCGAGCAACTTAAGAGTCAAAACGCACTCTTACTAGCTCAGGAAAAAACCTGGCGCGAGGAACGCGCTCACCTCATTGAAAAAAACGAAATCGCCCGGCGTAAGGTCGAATCGATGATTTCGCGCCTCAAGGCCCTGGAGCAAGACTCATGAGTTCAAGCAATAGCGTTACCGTGCAGATCCTCGACAAAGAGTATTCGATAATCTGCCCGCCGGAAGAACGCAGCAATCTGGTCAGTGCCGCCCGCTACCTGGACGGCAAGATGCGCGAGATCCGCAGCAGCGGCAAAGTCATCGGTGCCGACCGCATTGCCGTGATGGCCGCGCTGAACATCACCCACGACCTGTTGCACAAAGAAGAGCGCCCGGACATCCAGGCCAGCGGTTCGACCCGCGAACAGGTGCGCGACTTGCTCGATCGTGTCGATCTGGTCCTGGCCGACGATCAGAACACTGCCAAGGGCTGATTCGCCTGGCAGCTTGAGGTATACTCGCGGCACTCCCTGGGGTGCTTGCCAGTTGACGATGTCCCGGAGCCGATTCGCACTACCCTGGAAGTTGCACGTTGGGCTGGTGTGCATGTCCGCTAGACGGAAAGCCTTAAAGTCTACTGCTTCTTCCACCTTGAACTTTCGGGTTCAAGGGCTGAGTTGACAGCGGTTCATCCGGGGAGCCTGATTCGAATCCGATGTCGGTGTATGCCGACATCGGATTTTTTATGCGTACGTTTTTGCATCCACCTGCCGAAGCCGAACCATGACCGAACCCGCGCTGCTGCCCCGCCCGCAACTCCGCCGCCTGCTGCGCAAGGCGCGCCGCGCACTGACGCCGGGCGAACAACGCCGGGCTGCCAAAGGCCTGTTCCGGCAATTGGCGCAAGACCCGCACTTTCGCCGGGCGAAACATATCTCTCTGTATTTGCCCACCGACGGTGAAATCGATCCGCGCCTGCTCCTGCGCGAAGCCCAGCGTCGCGGCAAGGCGACTTATCTGCCGGTACTCAGCGCGTGGCCACGAACGAAAATGGTCTTCCAGCGCATCCGCCCCGGCGAAAAGCTCACGCCCAATCGCTTCCGCATCCTCGAGCCCCGGGCCAATCTGGCTCGGCAACGCAAGGTCTGGGCGCTGGATCTGGTGCTGTTGCCGCTGGTGGGGTTTGACGATGTCGGCGGGCGCCTGGGCATGGGCGGCGGATTTTATGATCGCAGCCTCGCCTATCTGGCCCGCCGCAAGAACTGGCGCAAGCCGACGCTGCTGGGCCTGGCCCATGAGTGTCAGAAGGTCGAGCGTTTGGCGCAGGCGAGCTGGGATGTCCCGTTACAAGGCACGGTCACCGACAAGGCGTGGTATTTCGCAGAGTAGACGCCGCATGGAACAGCGGCGTCGAAGAGACAGGTTCAGCGTTTGAAAGCGGTCGACTGTTGCACCTGTTGCGCCACTTCAATCGGCGCGTCGGTCTTGTTCACCCACAGGCTCTGCGCGTAACCGGTGGTTACCACGCCCAGGCCAAACAAAATTACCAAAGTCCATAGCAAATCCGGTTTGCGTTTCATCGATTGCCCCCCTCAAGGCACATCATCACGATGACAGCAGCGGTTTCCGTTCGTAGGCCGTGCAGCAGCGTCAAGCTTTAAAGGCCGGCATTTTGCGGCAACGTGAACCTGTGCGCAAACGCTGACGTCAACCGACTGTCGGTTTGTCATAAAATTGCCCGACAACCTGCCCAATGACCGCTTCAGGAGCACACGACATGGCCTACTGGCTGATGAAATCAGAGCCCGACGAACTCTCGATCAAGGGTCTGGAAAAGCTCGGCAAGGCGCGCTGGGACGGGGTTCGCAACTATCAGGCGCGCAATTTCCTGCGGGCGATGGCCGTTGGTGACGAGTTCTTTTTCTACCATTCCAGCTGCCCCGAGCCGGGGATTGCCGGGATTGGCAAAATTATCGAAGCAGCGTATCCCGATCCGACGGCGCTGGAGCCCGACAGCCATTACTTCGATCCGAAGGCTACTGCAGAAAAAAATGCCTGGAGCGCGATCGATGTCGAGCATGTCGAGACGTTCAAACGGGTGTTGAAGCTCGATTATCTGAAGCAGCAGACGGCGCTGGCGGAGCTGCCGCTGGTGCACAAGGGCTCGCGGTTGTCGGTGATGCCGGTGACGGCGGAGCAGTGGGCGGCAGTCATCGCGCTCAAACCCTGATTCATTTTTGCCTGATAAATAGCTTTCGCGAGCAGGCTCGCTCCCACAGGAACATGCAGTCCAATGTGGGAGTGAGCCTGCTCGCGAAGAGGCCTGCCCGGACAGCGAATGACTTACTGAATGATCAGGTTGTTGAACAACAGATCCTCAACAACAGGCTTGCCGGTCTCGTCATTCATGACCTGCTGGGTCTGCTTCAACGCTTCCTGACGCAGCTTTTCCTTGCCCTCGATGCTGCCCATCGCCTCGGTGGTCTGCTGAGTGAACAGCGCCACCAGCTGATTGCGGATCAGCGGCTCGTTAGCCTTGACCAGTTTGGTCGCCTCTTCACCGGTTACGCGCAAGGCAACATCGGCCTTGTAGACCTTGAGCTTCGGCGTGCCGTCGAGGCCATAGTTGCCGACGAACGGCGGGCTCAGGGTGATGTAATTGACTTTCGGCGCCTCGCCTTCTTTAGCTTCTTCGGCCAGTGCT
This sequence comes from Pseudomonas sp. H26/SER47-MNA-CIBAN-0231, assembly GCF_040310465.1. Classification (NCBI taxonomy): domain Bacteria; kingdom Pseudomonadati; phylum Pseudomonadota; class Gammaproteobacteria; order Pseudomonadales; family Pseudomonadaceae; genus Pseudomonas; species Pseudomonas sp. H26/SER47-MNA-CIBAN-0231. The sequence continues at coordinate 12,475 of NZ_JBEOPW010000003.1, forward strand.
GCCACAGGCAGAGACAGGGCCAGCAACAACATGATCCACGCTTTCACAATTCGCTCCTTATCCGGTTTGCGGCCTAGCATAACGACCCGCCGCGCAAGCACAAGCTTATGGCTGACTATCAGGGCCGGGCATGCTCGTTGACCCGTTGATTCACACACCTACACTTATCGGCCATCACTCCCAAAGGAATAGCCCTGATGAAAGCCGTGCTGTGCAAAGCCTTCGGCCCTGCCGAATCGCTGGTGCTGGAAGACGTCGCCAGTCCTGTCGCCAAGAAGAATGAAATCCTGCTGGACGTGCACGCTGCCGGAGTCAATTTCCCGGACACGCTGATCATCGAGGGCAAGTACCAGTTCAAACCGCCCTTCCCGTTTTCGCCGGGCGGTGAAGCGGCGGGCGTGGTGCGTGAAGTCGGGGAAAAGGTCAGCCATCTGAAAGTCGGCGACCGGGTCATGGCCCTGACTGGCTGGGGCAGTTTTGCCGAGCAGGTGGCGGTGCCGGGCTACAACGTCCTGCCGATTCCGCCGTCGATGGATTTCAACATCGCCGCTGCATTCAGCATGACCTACGGCACCTCGATGCACGCGCTCAAGCAACGCGCCAACCTGCAACCGGGCGAAACCCTGCTGGTGCTCGGCGCATCGGGCGGCGTCGGCCTCGCCGCCGTGGAGATTGGCAAAGCCATGGGTGCCCGCGTGATCGCCGCCGCCAGCAGCGCCGAGAAACTCGCGGTGGCCAAGGCTGCCGGCGCCGATGAGCTGATCAATTACAGCGAAGCCAGCCTCAAGGAGGAGATCAAACGCCTCACCGACGGCCAGGGCGCCGACGTGATCTACGACCCGGTCGGCGGCGACCTGTTCGACCAGGCCATCCGCGCCATCGCCTGGAACGGTCGCCTGCTGGTGGTCGGCTTCGCCAGCGGACGCATCCCGGAACTGCCGGTTAACCTCGCCCTGCTCAAGGGCGCGGCTGTACTCGGCGTGTTCTGGGGTTCTTTTGCCCAACGCCAGCCCCAGGACAACGCAGCCAACTTCCAGCAGCTGTTCGCCTGGTTTGCCGAGGGCAAACTCAAACCGCTGGTGTCGCAGGTGTATCCGCTGAGCAATGCCGCGCAGGCGATCGATGATCTTGGCCAGCGCAAGGCTGTGGGCAAGGTTGTCGTTCAGGTTCGTTAACGACATGGAGCGATCCGGAGCAACCATCCGGATCGCTTTAGCGTTGAGGTCTACCTCTCCCATGCGCAAAACCGCAGAAACCCACCCGAGCCACCATTCCCTCAGCGCCGCGTACTTGTCTCAGAGCGACATGTTCATAAAGGAACGTTCATCTGCCCAAATTTCCGCTGTTTTGCCGACGTGAAGCGATGCTATTTTCGGTAACGAAACTGTAACATTCGCATCCGCAGTCAAAACAAGAAAACTGGAGCTCTTGAATGTTTGCTTTCTTTCGTCCTGCCGCACATCAGGCTCCATTGCCTGAAGAAAAAATAGACAGCACCTACCGCCGCCTGCGCTGGCAGATCTTCGCCGGTATCTTTATCGGCTACGCCGGTTACTACCTGCTGCGCAAGAACTTCTCCCTGGCCATGCCGTACCTGATCGACGAAGGCTACAGCCGTGGCGACCTCGGTCTGGCGATGTCGGCGATCGCCATTGCTTACGGTCTGTCGAAGTTCCTCATGGGCCTGGTGTCCGACCGTTCCAACCCGCGCTTCTTCCTGCCGTTCGGTCTGCTGGTCTCGGCCGGGGTGATGTTCATTTTCGGTTTCGCGCCGTGGGCAACGTCCAGCGTGACGATGATGTTCATACTCCTGTTCATCAACGGCTGGGCGCAGGGCATGGGCTGGCCGCCAAGCGGGCGGACCATGGTGCACTGGTGGTCGCAGAAGGAACGCGGCGGCGTGGTGTCGGTGTGGAACGTGGCGCATAACGTCGGCGGCGGTCTGATCGGCCCGCTGTTCCTGATCGGCATGGGCCTGTTCAATGACTGGCATGCGGCGTTTTACGTCCCGGCAGCAGTCGCATTGGGGGTTGCTGTGTTCGCCTTCATCACCATGCGTGACACCCCGCAATCGGTCGGCCTGCCGCCAATCGAGCAGTACAAGAACGACTACCCGGAAGGCTACGACGCCAGCCACGAAGACGAATTCAGCGCCAAGGAAATTTTCGTCAAATACGTGCTGCGCAACAAAATGCTCTGGTACATCGCTCTGGCCAACGTCTTCGTCTACTTGCTGCGCTACGGCGTGCTGGACTGGGCGCCGACGTACCTGAAGGAAGCCAAGGGCTTCACCGTGGATAAGACCTCGTGGGCCTATTTCTTCTACGAGTGGGCAGGCATTCCGGGCACGCTGTTGTGCGGCTGGATGTCAGACAAGATCTTCCGTGGCAACCGTGGTTTGACCGGCATGGTGTTCATGGCCCTGGTGACTGTTGCGACCCTGGTTTACTGGCTGAATCCGGCCGGCAATCCGATGGTCGACATGATCGCCCTGCTGTCGATCGGCTTCCTGATCTACGGCCCGGTGATGCTGATCGGCCTGCAAGCGCTGGAACTGGCGCCGAAGAAAGCCGCCGGTACCGCAGCGGGCTTCACCGGTCTGTTCGGTTATCTTGGGGGTTCGGTCGCGGCCAGTGCGGCGATGGGCTACACCGTTGACCACTTCGGCTGGGATGGCGGTTTCGTGCTGCTGGTCGGCGCTTGCCTGCTGGCGATGGCCTTCCTTGCGCCAACGCTGTGGCACAAGCAAGTCGCCAGTCAGAGCCGTGAAGCGGTCGCCTGATCGCTGTGTGATTTACAGCGCTTGAGCCGCGCCTCCAGATTTCGATCCGGCATGGCGTGGCTGCGCAGGGCGTGCGCGGTCTGCTCGACATAATCGCGAGTGGTGCCGTAACGCCCGCTGGCGCTGGCGAACACCTGGCTGAGCACATGATCCGGCAAGTTGCCGGCATAGCTCGGCAGGTGACGCTCCAGAACGAATCCCAAGGCCTGCACCTGAGTGCCATCTTCGAGCCGGCAATTGAGCCAGTGCGGGCGATATGAGGGAAACGGCATCTCACGCTTCCACAGCGCATACAGCGCGGTATCGAGATTGTCTTCCGGCAAGCGGTAGGCAAAGCCACTGCACGAACCGCCGCGATCCAGACCGAACACCAGGCCGGGCATTTCCGGCGTACCCCGATGCTCGTGGGACCACAGGTACAAGCCGCGATGGTAGCCATGCACGCGACCGCGCATGCGCTCGACTGCCGTGCATTCCGGGCGCCAGATCAGCGAACCATACGCGAACAGCCACACCGGCCCGCCCTTGTGGCGCGCCATGGTCGATTGCATGGAAGCGAGAAGTTGTTCGTGCGTCAGCTGCGGCCCAAGATCGAGCCGTGGAGGGTAAGCCAGGTTCAGAATTGCGTTTTCAATGGCGCTCATGGCGAATAGCGTTCAGCTCCCCGCGGGTGAAGAATTACTTAATAGAACGCACCGCTGTAACAATAAGGCACATATGTTTTAAGGCAAATTAAGTGCCACTGCTTAATTGCCTGATTGATATATAACCTAGCGGTATTTGCCTAATTAGATAAATACCAATCGGCTATATGCCAAGTTATAAGTATCAGGAGCGCGGCGCGTAGGCGAACACATCGGCGCGCATCTGATGCGCATCCATGCCCGCCTCGACCAGCGCGTCCAAGGTGCCGTAAACCATCGCTGGCGAACCGCTGGCATAGACGTGCAGCGCCTTCAGATCGGGGAAATCTTCGCAAACCGCCTCGTGCAACATTCCGCAGCGCCCTTCCCAGCCACACTGGTCGCTGACCACTTTGTGCAGGAACAGATTGGGCAGCTTCAGCCATTCGTCCCAGTGCTCGATCTGATAAAAATCTTCTGGACGGCGTACGCCCCAATACAGATGCACTGGATGCTTGAAGCCTTCGGCTCGGCAATGTTCGATCAGACTGTGAATCTGGCCCATGCCGGTGCCGGCGGCGATCAACACCAGAGGACCGTCGGGTAGCTCCGCAAGATGTGTGTCACCGAACGGCAACTCGACACGCACCATCGGGTTGCGTTGCAGCTGCTCGATCAGGCTCAACGCACTGGTTTCGCGCGCCAGCACATGGATTTCCAGATCACGTCCGCCGTGGGGCGCCGAAGCCATGGAGAACGCGGATTTCTCGCCGTTCTCACGCTCGATCATCAAATATTGCCCGGCGTGATAGCGCGGCGGCTTGCCTGCTGGTGCCCGCAGACGCACGCGCCAGGTGTCGCCGCCGACCTCGCGGCACTCGATGACCTGACACGACAGGCTGCGCACCGGCAATTCACCGAGTGCGAGCACGCCATCCCACAACAGCACGCAGTCTTCCAGCGGTGCGGCGATGCAGGTGTAGAACTCGCCATGATCGTGGACTTCGCCGGCCTGCTCGACGCGGCCCTCGACCAGCAGCGCTGCACACACGTGGCAATTGCCGTTGCGGCAGCTTTGCGGGCAGTCATAGCCCAGGCGCCGCGCACCGTCGAGAATCCGCTCACCGGGTTGGATCTCGAGCACGGCTCCGGAAGGCTGCAGGGTTACACGCATCAATCTATTCCTAACTGATTCCAGATGGCATCGATCCGTTGGGTGACGGCGTCGTCCTTGACGATCACGCGGCCCCACTCGCGGGTGGTTTCGCCCGGCCACTTGTGGGTGGCATCCAGGCCCATTTTCGAGCCCAGGCCGGAAATCGGCGAAGCGAAGTCGAGGTAGTCGATCGGCGTGTTGTCGATCATCACCGTGTCGCGCTTGGGGTCCATGCGCGTGGTGATGGCCCAGATCACGTCGTTCCAGTCGCGGGCGTTGATATCGTCGTCAGTGACGATAACGAACTTGGTGTACATGAACTGTCGCAAAAACGACCAGACGCCGAGCATCACGCGCTTGGCATGCCCCGGATACGACTTCTTCATCGTCACCACAGCCATGCGGTACGAGCAGCCTTCCGGCGGCAGGTAGAAGTCAGTGATCTCCGGGAACTGCTTCTGCAGAATCGGTACGAACACTTCGTTCAGCGCCACGCCGAGAATCGCCGGCTCATCCGGCGGACGGCCGGTGTAAGTGCTGTGATAGATAGGTTTGACCCTGTGGGTGATGCGCTCGACGGTGAACACCGGGAAGCTGTCGACTTCGTTGTAGTAACCGGTGTGGTCGCCATACGGGCCTTCGTCGGCCATTTCGCCGGGATGGATCACGCCTTCGAGGATGATTTCGGCGGTGGCCGGCACTTGCAGATCGTTGCCCCTGCACTTGACCAGTTCGGTGCGGTTACCGCGCAAGAGCCCTGCGAAAGCATATTCCGAGAGACTGTCAGGTACCGGCGTCACGGCACCGAGAATCGTTGCCGGATCGGCGCCAAGGGCCACGGACACCGGGAACGGCTGGCCCGCGTGCTTCTCGCACCACTCGCGAAAATCGAGAGCACCGCCACGATGGCTGAGCCAGCGCATGATCACCTTGTTGCGGCCGATCACTTGCTGGCGGTAGATACCGAGGTTCTGGCGTTCCTTGTTCGGACCTTTGGTGACCGTCAGACCCCAGGTGATCAGCGGGCCGACGTCGCCGGGCCAGCAGGTCTGCACCGGCAACATCGCCAGATCGACGTCGTCGCCTTCGATGACCACTTCCTGGCACACCGCGTCTTTGACGACTTTCGGCGCCATCGAAATGATCTTGCGGAAGATCGGCAGTTTCGACCACGCGTCCTTCAAGCCCTTCGGCGGCTCCGGCTCCTTGAGAAAGGCCAGCAGCTTGCCGATCTCGCGCAGCTCGCTGACCGACTCGGCGCCCATGCCCATAGCCACGCGCTCGGGGGTGCCGAACAGGTTGCCGAGCACCGGAATGTCGTAACCGGTGGGCTTCTCGAACAACAGTGCCGGGCCTTTGGCCCGCAGCGTGCGGTCGCACACCTCAGTCATCTCCAGCACCGGCGAGACGGGAATCTGGATGCGTTTCAACTCTCCGCGCTGCTCAAGCTGCTGCACGAAATCCCGAAGATCCTTGAATTTCATTGACGATGGCACCCTCAAAATAGGCGTACATCCTACCTGCTCTGAGGGGCAAACAGCAGCCCGTCATTGCTCGATTGTGGCCCGCGCGCTGCCGGTAAGGAGCAGGTCTTGAATTCGGGAGTGCGCTGCCGACGCCGCAGAATCGGCCCATCAACAGATATCCGTGATGGGCGCGAGATTTTTCGGGGCAAAAAAAACGCCCCCTCGCGGGAGCGTCCTTTGTTGAAACGCCAGCGTATTACTTGCGTTTCATCGACAAGAAGAACTCGTCGTTGGTCTTGGTCGTCTTCAGCTTGTCGACCAGGAACTCGATGGCGGCCACTTCGTCCATCGGGTGCAGCAGCTTGCGCAGAATCCACATGCGCTGCAGTTCGTCGTCGGCGGTCAGCAACTCTTCGCGGCGGGTGCCGGAGCGGTTGATGTTGATGGCCGGGAACACACGCTTCTCGGCGATCTTGCGATCCAGAGGCAGTTCCATGTTGCCGGTACCCTTGAACTCTTCGTAGATCACTTCGTCCATCTTCGAGCCGGTTTCAACCAGCGCGGTGGCGATAATGGTCAGCGAGCCGCCTTCTTCGATGTTACGCGCGGCACCGAAGAAACGCTTCGGCTTCTCGAGGGCGTGGGCATCGACACCACCGGTCAGGACCTTGCCGGAGCTCGGGATCACGGTGTTGTAGGCACGGGCCAGACGGGTGATGGAATCGAGCAGGATCACCACATCTTTCTTGTGTTCGACCAGGCGTTTGGCCTTCTCGATCACCATTTCAGCAACCTGCACGTGACGGGTCGGCGGCTCGTCGAAGGTCGAGGCAACCACTTCGCCGCGCACGGTGCGCTGCATTTCGGTCACTTCTTCCGGACGCTCGTCGATCAACAGCACGATCAGGTGAACTTCAGGATTGTTACGGGCGATGTTCGCTGCGATGTTCTGCAGCATGATCGTTTTACCGGCTTTCGGCGGTGCGACGATCAGACCACGCTGGCCTTTGCCGATCGGTGCGCACAGGTCGATCACGCGACCGGTCAAATCTTCGGTGGAACCGTTGCCGGCTTCCATCTTCATGCGCACGGTCGGGAACAGCGGCGTCAGGTTCTCGAAGAGAATCTTGTTTTTCGCGTTCTCCGGACGATCGAAGTTGATCGTGTCGACCTTGAGCAGGGCGAAATACCGCTCGCCTTCCTTCGGAGGGCGGATCTTGCCAACGATGGTGTCACCGGCGCGCAAGTTGAAGCGGCGGATCTGGCTCGGCGAGACGTAGATGTCGTCAGGGCCGGCGAGGTAGGAAGCGTCTGCGGAGCGCAGGAAGCCGAAGCCGTCCTGGAGAATCTCCAGCACGCCATCACCGGAGATTTCCTCGCCGCTTTTCGCGTGCTTTTTCAGCAGGGAGAAAATCACGTCCTGCTTGCGCGAACGGGCCATATTTTCTATGCCCATCTGTTCGGCCAATTCGAGCAGTTCGGTAATCGGCTTTTGCTTGAGTTCAGTCAGATTCATATAGGAATGACGTAATCATTTATGGAGGGGGGGAAATTAAGCTTTTGGCTTAATGAGGCCGCGCCGCGGAGAAGGCGACAGGATCGCGAACTAATTCGAAAAGGAGTGCGTCGGCGACGGCTAGCAGGGGGCATTGGAGAAACCAGTGCGGGGCCGAATGTACCACCTGAGTTTCGGAGCGTCTAGCCCTGAATACGCAAAAAGCCCCGCGATTTGCGGGGCTTTTTTTCAGCGTTTTACTGCGACGCTCAGATGTTGGCGTCGAGGAACGCCGCCAGTTGCGACTTCGACAGTGCGCCGACCTTGGTCGCTTCAACGTTGCCGTTCTTGAACAGCATCAGCGTCGGGATACCACGCACGCCATGCTTGGCCGGGGTTTCCTGGTTTTCGTCGATGTTCAGTTTGGCGACGGTCAGCTTGCCTTTGTAAGTCTCGGCAATCTCGTCCAGAACCGGTGCGATCATTTTGCAAGGGCCGCACCATTCAGCCCAGTAGTCGACCAGGACAGCGCCTTCGGCCTTGAGTACGTCGGCTTCGAAGCTAGCGTCGCTAACGTGTTTGATCAGATCGCTGCTCATGGAATTCTCCAGGTTGTAAGCAAAAAAACGTGGCCCATCATAGCCGCCCTTCCCTTGTTCAGGAAGCCGCAGATGATTGAGTGTTGCTATGGCCCTTGATGAGTTTGGGTATAGCTCAAGTCACGCCGTGGCGGGAGCGATGAAGGCGATTCCGGTACGCAGGGCGGCGTTGCGCACGTGTTCCTGCATGGCTTTCTGCGCCGCCCCCGACGCGCGGCGCGCCAGGGCACGGAGGATCTTGCGATGTTCCTGCCAGGTTTCCATGGCGCGCTCGGCGCGGATGAACGGCAGTTTCTGGCTCTCGAGAAAGATCTCGGCGCTGGCGGTGAGAATGCTCAGCATCGCCTGATTACCGCTGGCAAGAAGGATGCGTCGGTGGAATTCGAAGTCGAGTTTCGCCGCTGCCTCAAAGTCGCCGAGCTTCAATTGCTCGCGCATGGCCGCAACGTTGTCTTCCAGCGCATCCAGATCGAACGTGCTCAACGTCACCGCCGCCAACCCTGCTGCAAACCCTTCGAGCGCATAGCGCAATTGAAAGATATCCAGCGGTGATGCCTGCGCCGCAAACGACCAGCCTGGCGCGTTGTCGCCGCGCGACAATTCGACCGGCGACTGCACGAACACGCCCTTGCCCGGCTGAATGCTGACCACGCCCAGTGCACTGAGCGACGACAGCGCTTCACGCAACGATGCCCGACTGACGCCCAGTTGCAGCGCCAGATCCCGTTGCGAAGGCAACGCATCGCCAGCGCCGAAGCCCTGTTCGGTGATCAGTTTGCGGATCGCTTGCAGCGCCACTTCGGGTACGGCGCGGGAGATCGAATTCATGATGTGCGGACGCGTCAGGGCCAAGGTGCGGCTAGTTGTAAAGCTATTCGTCGAGTCCGGCAAGTCGTGCCCCAGCGGGGTTCGGCGCGCACTGCCGATGCGCCATCGCAGTGCGAAAACCGAGTTGACTGTTCAGACCAGTAAGACCGAACCAAGCCGCTGATGCCGCGGCCTGCCGGGGCGAAATCCGCCTGTTGGCACGGCCCATGCTCTGTCCGATCGCAGCAACCACTTCCCGCCGATCCGGAGATTGTCCATGACCCAGCGTTACAGCGCCCTCCTCGCTTCCCTGTTTGCCGGCCTGCTGCTGTGCCAGGCCCCCGCTCACGCCGACGGTCTGGACGACGTGGTCAAACGCGGCACGCTGAAAGTCGCCGTGCCCCAGGACTTCCCGCCGTTCGGCTCGGTCGGCCCGGACATGAAACCGCGCGGCCTGGATATCGACACGGCGAAACTGCTCGCTGACCAACTCAAGGTCAAACTTGAACTGACCCCGGTCAACAGCACCAACCGCATCCCGTTCCTCACCACCGGCAAGGTTGATCTGGTGATTTCCAGCCTCGGCAAAAACGCCGAGCGTGAGAAGGTCATCGACTTTTCCCGCGCCTATGCGCCGTTCTACCTCGCCGTGTTCGGTCCGCCAGACGCTGCGATCACCAGCCTCGACGACCTCAAGGGCAAGACCATCAGCGTCACCCGGGGCGCCATCGAAGACATCGAGCTGAGCAAAGTCGCCCCCGAAGGCGTGACCATCAAACGTTTCGAAGACAACAACTCGACCATCGCTGCTTATCTGGCAGGCCAGGTCGATCTGATCGCCAGCGGCAACGTGGTGATGGTGGCCATCAGCGAGAAGAACCCCAAGCGCGTACCGGCGCTGAAAGTGAAGCTCAAGGATTCGCCGGTCTACGTCGGTGTGAACAAGAACGAAGCGGCGTTGCTGGCCAAGGTCAACGACATCCTCAACACCGCCAAGGCTGACGGCGCGCTGGAAAAGAACTCGCAGACCTGGCTGAAAGAGCCGCTGCCGGCCGATCTCTGATCGACTGCGCGGGAGACGTTCATGGCTTATCAGTTCGATTTTTTGCCGGTGGTGGAAAACACCGACCTGCTGCTGCGCGGCGCACTGTTCACCCTTGAGCTGACCGCCATCGGCGCGCTGCTCGGGGTCGGCGTGGGCATTGTCGGGGCGCTGGTGCGGGCGTGGCAAATCCGCCCGTTCTCGGCGATCTTCGGCGTCTACGTCGAGTTGATCCGCAACACGCCGTTTCTGGTGCAACTGTTCTTCATCTTCTTCGGCCTGCCGTCGCTTGGCGTGCAGATTTCCGAGTGGCAGGCGGCAGTGCTGGCGATGGTGATCAACCTTGGCGCCTATTCGACCGAAATCATCCGCGCCGGCATCCAGGCGATTCCGCGCGGGCAGCTGGAAGCGGCTGCGGCACTGGCGATGACGCGCTTCGAAGCGTTCCGCCACGTCGTCCTGCTGCCGGCGCTGGGCAAGGTCTGGCCGGCGCTGAGCAGCCAGATCATCATCGTCATGCTCGGTTCGGCGGTGTGTTCGCAGATCGCCACGGAAGAATTGAGCTTCGCCGCCAACTTCATTCAGTCACGCAACTTCCGCGCCTTTGAAACCTATGCGCTGACCACCCTGATCTATCTGTGCATGGCGCTGCTGATCCGCCAGTTGCTCAACTGGTTCGGGCGTCGGTTCATTGCGAGGAGCAGCCAATGAGCGATTTCACTTTCTGGGACATCCTGCGCAACCTGCTCACCGGCCTGCAATGGACCCTGGCGCTGTCACTGGTGGCGTTCATTGGCGGCGGCCTCGTCGGCCTGCTGATTCTGGTGATGCGCATCTCCAAGAACACACTGCCCAGCAGCATCGCCCGCACCTGGATCGAGCTGTTTCAGGGCACGCCGCTGCTGATGCAGCTGTTTCTGGTGTTCTTCGGCGTGGCGCTGGCCGGGATCGAGATTTCGCCGTGGATGGCCGCCGCGATCGCTTTGACCTTGTTCACCAGCGCCTATCTGGCAGAGATCTGGCGCGGCTGCGTCGAGGCCATTCCCCACGGTCAGTGGGAAGCTTCGTCGAGCCTGGCGCTCAATCCGCTCGAGCAATTGCGCTACGTGATTCTGCCGCAAGCGCTGCGCATCGCCGTGGCGCCGACCGTAGGCTTCTCGGTGCAAGTGGTTAAAGGCACAGCGGTGACCTCGATCATCGGCTTCACCGAACTGACCAAGACCGGCGGCATGCTCGCCAACGCCACGTTCGAACCGTTCATGGTCTACGGCCTCGTCGCCCTCGGCTACTTCCTGCTCTGCTACCCCTTGTCCCTCAGTGCGCGCTACCTGGAAAGGAGACTGCATGCCTCTGCTTAGAATTTCCGCCCTGCATAAATACTACGGCGATCACCACGTACTCAAAGGCATCGATCTCAGCGTCGAGGAAGGCCAGGTCGTGGCGATCATCGGCCGCAGCGGCTCGGGCAAATCGACTCTGTTGCGCACACTCAACGGCCTGGAGTCGATCAACGACGGCGTGATCGAAGTCGACGGCGAATACCTCGACGCCGCCCGCGCTGATCTGCGCAGCCTGCGACAGAAGGTCGGCATGGTCTTCCAGCAGTTCAACCTGTTCCCGCACCTGACCGTCGGCGAAAACGTCATGCTCGCGCCGCAAGTGGTGCAGAAAGTACCCAAGGCCAAGGCAGCCGAACTGGCGCGGGAAATGCTCGAGCGAGTCGGGCTCGGGGAGAAATTCGATGCCTTTCCGGACCGCTTGTCCGGCGGTCAGCAGCAGCGGGTGGCGATCGCCCGGGCTTTGGCGATGTCGCCGAAGGTGTTGCTGTGCGATGAAATCACTTCGGCACTGGACCCGGAACTGGTCAATGAAGTGCTCAGCGTGGTGCGGCAGTTGGCCAAGGAAGGCATGACGCTGATCATGGTCACCCACGAGATGCGCTTTGCCCGGGAAGTCGGCGATAAATTGGTCTTCATGCACCATGGCAAGGTGCACGAGGTGGGCGATCCGAAGGTATTGTTTGCCAATCCGCAGACGGCGGAGCTGGCGAACTTTATTGGCACGGTGGAAGCGACAGCCTGAAAGGCCCTCTGTCCTGTTGATCGTTCCCACGCTCCGCGTGGGAATGCAGCCAGGGACGCTCCGCGTCCCAAAAGCGGACGCAGAGCGTCCGGTGAGGCATTCCCACGCGGAGCGTGGGAACGATCAGGTTCGGGGTGCGCGCTCCGGCGGTTTGAACCATGTGCGTTGGCGCCAGCGTTTGATCGTGGCACGATGTCGGGGTTATCGACCGAGACCCCCTGACCATGCCGCAATCCCAAGCCAAGAATCTGTCCCTGATCGCCGCAATCGACCTGGGCTCCAACAGCTTTCACATGGTCGTGGCCAAGGCCCAGAACGGCGAAATCCGCATCCTCGAGCGCCTCGGCGAGAAGGTGCAACTGGCCGCTGGCATCGACGATGCGCGCCAGCTCAACGAAGAATCGATGCAGCGCGGCCTCGATTGCCTCAAGCGCTTTGCGCAACTGATCAACGGTATGCCGCTCGGCGCCGTGCGCATCGTCGGCACCAACGCCCTGCGTGAAGCGCGCAACCGTGGCGAGTTCATCCGCCGCGCCGAGGAAATCCTCGGCCACACGGTTGAAGTCATCTCCGGCCGTGAAGAAGCGCGCCTGATCTATCTCGGCGTTTCGCACACACTCGCCGACACCCCAGGCAAACGTTTGGTCGCCGACATCGGCGGCGGCAGTACCGAATTCATCATCGGCCAGCGCTTCGAGCCGCTGCTGCGCGAAAGCCTGCAAATGGGCTGCGTGAGTTTCACCCAGCGCTACTTCAAGGACGGCAAGATCACTCCGGCCCGCTACGCCCAGGCCTACACGGCGGCGCGCCTGGAAATCATGAGCATCGAGCACGCCCTGCATCGCCTGACCTGGGATGAAGCCATCGGCTCCTCCGGTACGATTCGCGCCATCGGCCTGGCCCTGAAGGCTGGCGGCCACGGCAGCGGCGAGGTCAACGCCGAAGGCCTGGCGTGGCTCAAGCGCAAACTGTTCAAGCTCGGCGACGCCGACAAGATCGATTTCGAAGGCATCAAGCCTGACCGCCGCGCGATCTTCCCGGCGGGCCTGGCGATTCTCGAAGCGATCTTCGACGCCCTCGAACTGCAACGCATGGATCATTGTGAAGGCGCGCTGCGTGAAGGCGTGCTCTACGACCTGCTCGGCCGCCATCATCACGAAGACGTGCGCGAACGCACCCTGACCTCGCTGATGGAGCGCTATCACGTCGATCTGGAACAAGCGGCGCGGGTCGAACGCAAGGCCCTGCACGCGTTCGATCAGGTCGCCGTCGACTGGGAACTGGATGACGGTATCTGGCGCGAACTGCTCGGCTGGGCGGCGAAAGTCCACGAAGTCGGCCTCGACATCGCGCACTATCACTACCACAAGCATGGCGCCTACCTGATCGAACACTCCGATCTGGCCGGCTTCTCCCGCGAGGATCAGCAGATGCTCGCGCTATTGGTGCGCGGGCACCGGCGCAATATTCCCAAGGACAAGTTTGCCGAATTCGGCGATGACGGCATCAAACTGATTCGCCTGTGCGTGCTGCTGCGGTTCGCCATTCTGTTCCATCACATTCGCGGAACCCAGGCGATGCCGCAGGTGGTGCTGCATGCCAATGGCGACCATCTCGATGTGGAATTCCCGGAGAACTGGCTGGATGAAAATCAGCTGACCCAGGCGGATTTCGGCCTCGAGGCCGATTGGTTGACGCGGGTGGGGATTGTTCTCACGGTGCACTGACACTGATTGTGGCGAGGGGATTTATCCCCGCTGGCCTGCGCAGCAGGCCCGATTTTGACTCAAGGGGTCGCTTCGCGCCCAACGGGGATAAATCCCCTCGCCACAGGTCGGAATCAGTGTAGGTACAAAAAAGGCGATCCCGAGGGATCGCCTTTTTTATTGGGCTGACGGTCAGCTGCTCACCGGCAAGATCGGGCTGCCCAACCGCTCCAGCAACGTCGCCTGCGCACTGCGCGGGTTCTGGTTGCCGGTGGGCGTGTTGCGGATGTAGCGGCCGTCCGACTGCAAACTCCAGCTGTGGGTGTTGTCGGTCAGGTACAGCTCCAGCTCCTTCTTGACGCGGGTCAGCAGCTTCTTGCCTTCCACCGGGAAGCAAGTCTCGACGCGCTTGTCGAGGTTGCGCTCCATCCAGTCGGCGCTGGAAAGGAACATCTGCTCGTCGCCGCCGTTGAGGAAGTAGAACACCCGCGTGTGCTCGAGGAAGCGGCCAATGATCGAGCGTACATGAATGTTGTGCGAGACCCCGGCGATGCCCGGACGCAGGCAGCACATGCCGCGCACCACCAGATCGATGCGCACGCCGGACTGGCTGGCCTTGTACAGCGCGCGGATGATCTTCGGATCGGTCAGCGAGTTGAACTTGGCGATGATGTGCGCCGGTTTGCCTTCGAGGGCGAACTGGGTTTCGCGGGCAATCATGTCGAGCATGCCCTTCTTCAGGGTGAACGGCGCATGCAGCAGCTTTTTCATGCGCAGTGTCTTGCCCATGCCAATCAACTGGCTGAACAGTTTGCCGACGTCCTCGCACAAGGCGTCGTCGGAGGTCAGCAGGCTGTAGTCGGTGTAAAGCTTGGCGTTACCGGCGTGGTAGTTGCCGGTACCGAGATGCGCATAACGGACGATTTCGCCAGCCTCACGGCGCAGGATCAGCATCATCTTGGCGTGGGTCTTGAAGCCGACCACGCCGTAGATCACCACTGCGCCCGCCGCTTGCAGACGGCTGGCCAGTTGCAGGTTGGATTCTTCGTCGAAGCGCGCGCGCAGCTCGATCACCGCAGTGACTTCCTTGCCGTTACGCGCGGCATCCACCAGCGCATCGACGATCTCGGAGTTGGCGCCGGAGCGGTACAGGGTTTGCCGTACGGCCAACACATGCGGGTCTTTCGCGGCCTGACGCAGCAGGTCGACCACCGGGGTGAACGACTCGAACGGGTGCAGCAGGAGGATGTCCTGCTTGCTGACCACACTGAAGATGTTTTCGCTGTTTTGCAGCAGTTTCGGGATCTGCGGGGTGAACGGCGTGTATTGCAGCTCCGGATGGCTGTCCAGACCGGTGATGCTGAACAGGCGCGTCAGGTTGACCGGGCCGTTGACCTGATACAGCTCGGTCTCGCTCAGGTTGAACTGCTTGAGCAGATAGTCCGAGAGGTGTTTCGGGCAAGTGTCGGCGACTTCCAGACGCACCGCGTCACCGTAGCGCCGCGAGAACAACTCGCCACGCAGAGCGCGGGCCAGGTCTTCGACGTCTTCGGAATCGAGCGCCAGGTCGGCGTTTCGGGTCAGACGGAACTGGTAGCAGCCTTTGACCTTCATGCCCTGGAACAGGTCATCGGCGTGGGCGTGGATCATCGACGACAGGAACACATAGTTGTCGCCGGCGCCGCCGACTTCTTCCGGCACCTTGATGATCCGAGGCAGCAGACGCGGTGCCGGAATGATCGCCAGACCGGAGTCGCGACCGAAGGCGTCGATACCTTCGAGCTCGACGATGAAGTTCAGACTCTTGTTCACCAGCAACGGGAACGGGTGCGTCGGATCGAGGCCGATCGGGGTGATGATCGGCGCGATCTCGTCGCGGAAATAGCGCCGGACCCAGGTCTTGAGCTTGGTCGTCCAGTTGCGCCGACGGATGAAGCGCACCTGATGCTTTTCCAGCTCCGGCAGGAGGATGTCGTTGAGGATCGCGTACTGGCGGTCAACGTGACCGTGAACCAGTTCGCTGATCCGCGCCAGCGCCTGATGCGGCTGCAAGCCGTCAGCGCCTGCCTGCTCGCGGGCAAAAGTGATCTGCTTTTTCAGCCCGGCGACGCGGATTTCGAAGAATTCGTCGAGGTTGCTGGAGAAGATCAGCAGGAACTTCAGCCGCTCCAGCAACGGGTAGGACTCGTCCAGCGCCTGTTCCAGCACGCGGATGTTGAACTGCAATTGCGAAAGCTCGCGGTGGATGTACAGGCTGCTGTCATCCAGGCCGGGAATGGCGATCGCCGGTACCGCCACAGCGGTTTCGGCAACCGGCGCGGGTGGCGCAGGCTCCAGTTCCGGCGGGGTTTCGGTGATTTGCTCGACCACCGGCTGAGCTTCTTTTACGGCAACTTCAGTGAGTCCTTCGGTATTCATGGAATGTTCCTGGGAGGGCTATTTCTGCTCTCGTAACAATTGAGCGGCACGAACGGCAAAGTAAGTCAGGATGCCATCTGCACCGGCACGTTTAAAGGCGGTCAGTGACTCGAGGATCACCGCTTCGCTCAACCAGCCATTCTGGATAGCGGCCATGTGCATGGCGTATTCGCCACTGACCTGATAGACGAAGGTCGGCACCTTGAAGGCATCTTTGACGCGAAAAAGAATGTCCAGGTAGGGCATGCCCGGTTTGACCATGACCATGTCCGCACCTTCGGACAAGTCGGCACCGACTTCGTGCAGCGCTTCGTCGCTGTTGGCCGGGTCCATCTGATAAGAAGCCTTGTTGGCTTTGCCCAGGTTCGACGCCGAACCCACGGCATCGCGGAAAGGGCCGTAGTAGGCGCTGGCGTATTTGGCCGAGTAGGCCATGATGCGCACGTTGACGTGACCGGCAATTTCCAGCGCCTCACGAATCGCCTGGATGCGACCGTCCATCATGTCCGAAGGCGCCACCACCTGCGCGCCGGCCTCGGCGTGGGACAACGCCTGGCGCACCAGCGCATCGACGGTGATGTCGTTCTGCACGTAGCCGTCTTCGTCGAGAATGCCGTCCTGACCGTGGGTGGTGAACGGGTCCAGCGCCACGTCAGTGATCACGCCCAGCTCCGGGAACCGCTCACGCAGGGCGCGAGTGGCGCGCTGGGCGATGCCTTCGGGATTCCAGGCTTCGGCGGCATCGAGGGATTTCAGTTCAGGCGGGGTAACCGGGAACAGCGCCAGCGCCGGAATGCCCAGCTCGACCCACTTCGCCGCTTCTTCAAGCAGCAGATCAATGCTCAGTCGCTCGACGCCCGGCATCGAGGCCACGGCTTCGCGGCGGTTTTCACCGTCGAGCACGAACACCGGCAGAATCAGATCATCGACCGTCAATACGTTTTCACGCACCAGGCGCCGCGAAAAATCATCACGACGATTGCGACGCAGACGAGTGGCAGGGAACAGACGATTGGCGGGGGTAAAGCTCACGGCAGACTCCTGAGCCCGGGCAAACGGGCGAGCGTGACAGTTATAGACGGGCATTATGACTAACAGATGACAGTTATGTGTGCTCTGTGACAGGTAGCCGCAATCCATTGTCGATGTAGGAAATGTTCACGTCGAGACACATTTGGACACTTTCATGAATGTGCCCGAAGGGTTAGGCTGCGCGTTCATTTCGCCAGCACCCAGACAATGCTCCAACAATTTCTGCACGACTTTGGCTACTTTGCCTTGTTTCTCGGCACGTTCTTCGAAGGCGAAACCATTCTGGTGCTCGCAGGCTTCCTTGCGTTCCGTGGATACATGGACATCAACCTGGTGGTGGTCGTGGCGTTTTTCGGCAGTTATGCCGGTGATCAGCTGTGGTACTTCCTGGGGCGCAAGCACGGGCGCAAATTGCTCGCGCGCAAACCGCGCTGGCAGATGATGGGCGACCGCGCGCTGGAGCACATCCGCAAACATCCGGACATCTGGGTCCTGAGCTTCCGCTTCGTTTATGGCCTGCGCACGGTGATGCCGGTGGCGATCGGCCTGTCCGGTTATCCACCGGGACGTTACTTGCTGCTCAACGGCATCGGCGCGGCGATCTGGGCCACCGCCCTGGCTGCGGCGGCTTACCACTTCGGCGCAGTGCTGGAAGGCATGCTCGGCAGCATCAAGAAGTACGAGCTGTGGGTGCTCGGCGCATTGCTGATCCTCGGCCTGGGCCTGTGGCTGCGGCGCCGCTTCAAGAATGCGCAACTGGCGAAGAAAATCTATCAGGACGAACAACTCGCCAAGGCCGCCGAGGCAGAGCAGTTGCGCCAGGCCGAAACGACCCCTCCTGCCGGGCCGAAAACGCCAGCCGAATAAGCCATTCGCTGGCGACTGCCATGCGCATTCAAGGCAAATAATGAACACCCCGTCGCCGTTGCGATCCATTGAGAGAGCGCTCTGTTCCCGCGCGCGTCAGCCATGCCCCTATGGCCACGCGCGACGATTTGAGGGACATTGAGCGCCATGAATCTGGAGAGAAGCCCATGAGCAAAAAAGTTGCAGTGATCCTGTCCGGCAGTGGCGTGTACGACGGCGCCGAAATCCAGGAAAGTGTCATCACCCTGCTGCGCCTCGACCAGCGCGGCGCACAGGTGCAGTGCTTCGCGCCGAACATCGCGCAATTGCATGTGATCAACCACCTGACCGGCGAAGAAATGCCGGAATCGCGCAACGTGCTGGTGGAATCGGCGCGCATTGCCCGGGGCAACGTCAAGGATATCCGCGACGCCGACGTCGAAGACTTCGATGCGCTGATCGTGCCCGGCGGTTTCGGCGCGGCGAAGAACCTGTCGAACTTCGCCATCGAAGGCGCCGGCTGCACCGTGCAACCCGAAGTGCTGGCCCTGGCCGAAGCATTTGCCGAAGCGGGCAAACCGGTCGGGCTGATCTGCATCTCCCCAGCGCTGGCGGCGAAAATCTATGGCCCGGGCGTGACCTGCACCATCGGCAACGACGCCGACACCGCTGCGGCCATGAACAAAATGGGCGCCACCCACGAAGAGTGCGCTGTGACCGAAATCGTCGAAGACAAGGCGCGCAAACTGGTCACCACCCCGGCGTACATGCTGGCGCAGACCATCAGTGAAGCGGCTTCGGGGATCAACAAATTGGTCGACCGCGTGCTCGAACTGACTCACGAAAACGACGCTTGAAATCAGAAGATCGCAGCCTTCGGCAGCTCCTACAGGTTCCGTGTCGCGCCGTGATATTGCGGCATACACCGCCCCGGTAGGAGCTGCCGCAGGCTGCGATCTTTTCAGGGCTTGCGGGTGATCCGGGTCAGAATCCGGTCCAGCGCATTGGCAAACGCCTGCTTCTCACGCTCGCCAAAGGGTGCCGGGCCGCCGCTCATCTGGCCCTGCTCCCTGAGATCGGTGAACAGATTCCGCACCGCCAGCCGCTCGCCCATGTTCTGCGCATCGAACTCCTTGCCGCGCGGATCCAGTGCCGCCACGCCCTTCTTCACCAGCCGATCGGCCAGCGGAATATCGCTGCAGATCACCAGTTCGCCCGGCACCGCATGCTCGACCAGATAATCATCCGCCGCATCCGGCCCGCTCGGCACCACAATCAATTTGACGATCGCCAGCCCCGGTTTGATCTGCGGCTGCCCGGCTACCAGCACCACTTCGAACTGGCGCTTTAACGCGAACTTCACCACCAGATCCTTCGCCGCCCGCGGACAGGCGTCGGCATCGATCCATACACGCATGTTCTTGCCTCCAAAAAATTCGCGAGCAGGCTCGCTCCCACAGGATACATACCGAACCTGTGGGAGCGAGCCTGCTCGCGAATATGAGCGCAGCGAATGCCTTTATGCAGCCGAAACCCGACGCTTCTCCGCCACCCAACTGCGCCCATACAGCACAGCAATCGCCACAATCGCCACCACCTGCGCGGTCAGCGAATAGGCATCGGCATGGATCCCGAGCCAGTCGAATTCAAAGAACGCCACCGGCCGTGTGCCGAAGATCCCGGCTTCCTGCAAGGCCTTCACGCCATGCCCGGCAAATACCACCGACAACGCGCACAACAGCGCGGCGTTGATGCTGAAAAACAAGGTCAGCGGCAGTTTCGCCGAGCCGCGCAGAATCACCCACGCCAGGCCGACCAGCAGCACCAGCGCCGTGGCACCGCCAGCCAGCACCGCGTTGTGCCCGGCAGGCCCGGCCTGCAGCCACAGGGTTTCGTAGAACAGAATCACCTCGAACAATTCGCGGTACACCGAGAAGAACGCCAGGATCGCAAAACCGAAACGACCACCGCCGCCGACCAGGCTGCTCTTGATGTAATCCTGCCAGGCCGCCGCGTGACGGCGGTCATGCATCCACACGCCGAGCCACAACACCATGACGCTGGCAAACAGCGCGGTGGCGCCTTCCAGCAACTCACGCTGCGAACCGCTGACATCGATCACATACGCCGCCAGCGCCCAGGTGCCCAAGCCCGCCAGCAACGCCAGGCCCCAGCCAACGTTGACACTGCGCACCGCTGACTGCTGACCGGTGTTGCGCAAGAAGGCGAGGATCGCCGCCAGCACCAGAATCGCTTCCAGGCCTTCGCGCAGCAGAATCAGCAGACCGGAGATGTAACTCAGCGACCAGCTCAGACCATCGCTGCCCAGCAGACCGGCGGACTCCTTGAGTTTGGCTTTGGCCGAGTCCAGACGCTGCTCGGCCTGCTCGACCGGCAGACCGTCCTGCAGCGACTGCCGGTAAGCCATCAGCGATTTTTCGGTGTCCTTGCGCACGTTGGCATCGACGTTGTCCAGCGAGCTTTCGACCAGCTCGAAGCCTTCCAGATACGCCGCTACCGACAGGTCATAGGCCTGATCATGTTCCCCGGCGCGGTAGGCCGCGAGGCTCTTGTCCAGCGTGGCGGCGGTGTAATCAAGCAACTGTGCCGGCCCGCGTTTGACCTGCGGTGGTTGCGCGCGCTGAGCCCGGAACGTTGCCGCGACCTCTGCGCCCTCGGCAGCCTGCACCTCTGCCGGGGTCTGGCGGGCCAGGTCGGCGATGTTGTAGACCTTGTCGGACTTGGCGGCCGCCGCATCGGCACTGAAGCCGGCGATGTAGGTGGCCAGATCCCAGCGCTGGCGATCATCGAGCTGATCGGCAAACGCCGGCATGTCGGTGCCTTCGACGCCTTGGCCGAGGGTGCTGTAGATCGCGTACAGGCTCAGGTGATCCATGCGCGCAGCGTCGCGCAGGTTGGCTGGCGCAGGGGTCAGACCGACGCCGGCCGGGCCGTCGCCCGCGCCAGTGTCGCCGTGGCACACCGAGCAATTTTGCGCATACAGCGGCGCACCGCGTGTCGGGTCCGGGGTGATGATCGGTGCCTGGCTGACTTCATAAGCCACCGCCAGTTTCGCCCCCAGCTGTCGGGCCTGACGGGCGACATCGGCACCGTCCTGCTTCGCAGTGATGGCGGCGTGCAAAGACTCCACGCCCTGTTCCAGCGCGACTTTTTCCGGTTTGGCTGGCAATGCAGTGATCAAGCCTTGCAGGACCTGGGTGAATTCCAGCTGCTCGCGGTATTCGCCATCGTCGATGACTTTGCCTGCCGCGACCGTTGGCGGGTAATCGGCACTGATGTAATCGAGCAGGTGCAACGCTTGCGGCGCGCCTTCCACGGTATCGGCCAGCAGCGGCAGGCTGCTCAGGGACAATAACGGGAACAGCAGCCAGGCCAGCAATCGGGACGAGGCAGTCATGAACGAATCTCAAATGGAAATGCGAAGTTACATATTGTTCACTTCGAAGACATTTCTCTCAAGCTTTGTCGGCGTTTCGCTTTGATTGGCAGGAAATACCCGGCAGACGGCAGCAGCGTTTGTCGCCGAGTATTGCCGCACTACCCGCTGCCGATCGAGCCTCGACACGTTCGATCAAGATCGCAGCCATTTGCCACCATCCACTCTATACTGCCCGCCCCAGAGCATTTGCGCGCAAGGAATCAACCTCAATGCGGAGTCTTCCGTTCGTTTTGCTGCTTTGCGTCGCTGTTCAGTTGAGCGGCTGTGCCGCCTATCGCAACTACGATCTTGAAATGCAGCAGACCACCGAGCAAATGACCCGGGGCAATCTGACGGGGGCTCTGGCACTGGTGGAAATGAACAACCCGTGGGAAGACAAGGATCTGCTGTATTACCTGGAAAAAGGCGCGATCCTCAGCGCTGGCAGTGCCCTGCCCGACAGCCAGGACGCTTGGCGCAATGCCGACCGGATGATCTTCCAGCGCGAGGAAGCCAACCCGTCCGGCGCGATGAAATTACTGGCGCGTTTCGGCGATGAAATGGGCACGATGCTGGTCAACGACAAGCTGCGGCGCTATGAAGGCTACGATTACGAAAAGGTCATGTTGACTACGCAAATGGCCTTGAACCAGCTATCCGTCAATGACTTTGCCGGCGCCCGCGCAGACATCAGGAAAACCCACGAACGCGAAGCATTGATCGCCCGCCAGCGTGAAAAGCAATACGAAGCGGCCGAGGAACAGGCAAAAGCTCAGGGCAAAATTCTCCATTACAAAGAACTGGAAGGCTACCCGGTCGCCTTGCTTGATGCGCCGCAGGTCGTTGAGCTGAAAAACGGCTACCAAAGTGCGTTCAGCCACTATCTGGCCGGATTCACCTATGAAGCCCTCGGCGAGCGCGCCCTCGCGGCGGCCGGTTATCGTCAGGCGATCGAACTGCGGCCGGACATGCCCTTGCTGCAAAAGGCCCTAAGCAATCTCGACAAACCGCCAGCGAAAGCCGATGAAAGCGATGTGTTGCTGATTATCCAGAGTGGCCTGGCTCCGGCTCGCAGCTCAGTGCAAGTGCCGATCCCGGTTCGTCTGAACGAAACGCTGGTCATCATCGCGCCCATTTCATTCCCGGTGATGGTGCCGGACGCAGTTACGCCCAACTTCAGCCATATCACCGTAGACGGTCGCAAACAGCCGCTGGTGGTGATTAATAGCGTGACCGATATGTCCATGCGCACACTGCGCGACGACATGCCGCAAATCATCTCGCGGGCGATGTTCCGCGCCAACATGGCCGCCATCGGTCAAGCGCAGGAAAACGAGCGCAACCCGGCGAAAGCCTCGTTGATCGTCACTCAGCATGATCCGTTCGAAGAAGCCGACACCCGCACATGGCGAGCGTTGCCAGACAAGACGCTGGTCGCCCGCCTGCGCTTGAAGAAAGGCCTGCATACCTTCCGTTTTGCGCCTGCGTCCATCGACCACCCTTTTGAAATGCGCGTCGACGAGGACCGCCAGATTCTGCACCTGCGGGTATTCCGGGATCAGGTCTATACCGTCGGATCAGCCTTTGTACCGAATCAAAAACCCGCGTCGGATAAACCCGCTTCTGCGGAGAAGTGATGGCACCGCATCTGAAAATGCACCCAAAAAGCTATTACATAGCCATCACCTCACGTTTATAATGCCGCGCCCTCGCCCAACGAGCCGGCATCAAAAGCTCCTCACGCATGAGGAATTGGCAGGAGGCCAGCGCCGCCGTCGATAGGTCACACCAGCCCGACCAGCACATGCGGCTGCAAGTTTTGTTACTCAGGGAAGAAGTACCCATGGCATTCCGCGCTCCCATGCTGCTCGCGCTCAGCGCTGTCACGCTGTTGTCCGGCTGCGCAGCGTTTCGCAACTACGATTCCGAACTGGCCCAGACCAATCAGCAACTGGCATCCGGCAACGTCGACGCCGCGCTGACCCTGCTGGAAAAGAACAACACCGGCACCGACAAAGACCTGCTCTATTACTTCGAGAAAGGTGAACTGCTGCGCGCCAAGGGCGACCTGTCGGGCAGCCAGAACGCCTGGGGCAGTGCCGATCAGGTGGTCGGTCAGTGGGAAGACGCGGTCAAGCTCGACTCGGCCAAGTACCTGGCACAGTTCGGCAGCTTCATCGTCAACGACAAGGTGCGTCGCTACGAAGGCTATGACTACGAAAAAGTCATGCTGACCACGCAGATGGCCCTGAACCTGTTGGCGGTCAACGATTTCGATGGCGCCCGCACGGCGATCAAAAAGACCCACGAACGCGAAGCGGTGATCGCCGACCTGCGCGACAAGGAATACCTCAAGAGCGAAGAAGAGGCCGAGAAAGAAGGCATCAAGACCCAGTACAAGGATTTGCAGGGTTATCCGGTGGCCAGCCTCGACGCGCCGGAAGTGGTCGGCCTGAAGAACAGCTACCAGAGTGCGTTCAGCCATTACCTGGCCGGTTTCGTTTACGAAGCTTTGGGCGAGAAGGATCTGGCCGCGCCGGGTTATCGCAAGGCTGCCGAACTGCGCCCGAACACGCCGTTGCTCGAGCAGGCGCTGGTCAATCTCGACAAGCCTTCCAAATCCGATGACAGCGACATTCTCATCGTCGTGCAGAGCGGTCTGGCCCCGGCCCGCGACTCGATTCGTGTGCCGCTGCCGCTGCCGATTTCCAACAACGTGGTGATCACTCCGCTGTCGTTCCCGATCATCAAACCGGACACCTCCACCGCGCCGTTTGCGCAGATCGGCGTCGACGGCAAGCAAGTCGACCTGACCGCGCTGAACAGCACCACGGCCATGTCCCGCCGCGCTCTGCGTGATGACATGCCGGGGATCATCGTGCGCACCACCGTGCGCGCGATCACCAAAGGCGTGGCGCAGAAGCAGATCAACGAAACCAATCCGCTGGCCGGTCTCGCTGTGGGTATTTCTTCAGCGGTGCTTGAAGGTGCCGATACCCGTACATGGCGCACCCTGCCGGACAACACCCAAGTGGTGCGTCTGCGCCTGAAAAAAGGTGAGCATCAGGTTACCCTGCCGAGCGCCGTGGGCGGCTCGGTGGTCAAGGTCACTGTCGACCAGCGCTACCAAGTGATCAGCCTGCGTGCCGTGGGCAACCAGGTATTCGCCGGTGGCATCGCTGCTCACGTAATGCCGAGCGCTGCCGCGACCAACGTCGCCAGCCTCAAACAACCTTAAGAACGGAGTCTTTGCAATGCGCTTGAAGATCATCGCCGTCGCCGCCCTCGCCTTGCTGGCAGGCTGCGCCACCCCGCCACCGCCGGAGCCGGGCAGCGCCGCGAGCAAAGTCGTGGCCATGGGCCCGCAGAAACACATCGTCGTCGGCGCCATGCGCGTGGCTCGTGAAAACGGCTTCATGACCGTCAACGTGCAGTTGAGCAACACCCTCAACAGCAACAAGATTTTCTACTACCGCTTCGCCTGGCTTGGCGCCGAAGGTTTCCCGGTTGCCGAAGAAGAAGTGTGGAAAAGCCAGATGATGTACGGCGCCCAGACCAGCTTCATTCAGGCCATCGCGCCGACCCCGAAAGCCGTGGATTTCCGTCTGGAAATCAAGACGCCGTAAACCCGCCACCCTATTTCTGATTGAGAGAGCTTTCTCATGTTTGCACGCTTTTCCTGCATCGCCGTCATCGCCCTGCTCGCCTCCGGTTGCGCCAACACCTCGCCGACCCTGGGCAGCAAGAACATCAGCTACGGCGACACCAAAGCGGTTGAAACCGTGACCAACGAATTCGGTTCGACCGACCTGCAAATGATCGCCGAGTCGATGACCCGCTCGCTGGCCCAGTCCGGCATCCTGCAGGGTCGTCCCGTAGTTCAGGTCTACGATGTGAAGAACAAGACCAGCGAGTACATCGACACCCGCGAAATCACCACCAGCATCAAGACTCAGTTGATGAAGACCGGTGTTGCGCGCTTCGCCAGCGACAACAATGCGATGCAGAGCCAGGTTGACCAGCTCAAGCTGCAAAACCAGAGCGGCCTGTACAAGAAAAGCACCGTGGCCAAGACCGGCAACATGGTTGCCGCCAAGTACCGCATCGAAGGCTCGATCAGCTCGATCGTCAAGCGCAGCAGCGACTACAAGGACGTCTTCTACAAATTCAGCCTGCAGTTGATCGACGTCGAAAGCGGTCTGGCCGAGTGGATGGACGAAAAAGAGATCCGCAAAACCACGGAGCGTTAATCGATGCGCACATGGATTGGCATGATGGCCCTGGCTTGCGCCTTCAGCGCGCAGGCGGCCCCGAAAGTGGCGGTGACGGATCTGGCGTATCAGGAGCGCGTGGAGCAATACATCCACATCGTTTCGGCGCAGAGCAATCACCGCGAGAGTTACTACAGCGCCAGCGGTTCTTCGAGCTACAACGAGATCGAAGCGACCACCAGCTACATCGAACAGGGCGAGTTGCGCAAATTCACCGGCGACATCAAGGGTGAAATCCTGCGTACCGGCATGTTCCAGCTGGTGCAGGGCACGCCGTACACTGCCTCGTCCAAAGGCGATGTGTATGACGTGATCAGGCGCATCAAGGCCGGCAACTTCAAAGGCGCCGACTACGTGCTGTTCGGCACCGTGTCCGATATCGACTTCACCCAGGACATCAATGAGCTGGCGCACACCGACAGCTATTCGGCGGTACTGGGCCTGACGCTGGTGGCGGATTTCAGTCTGATCAACACCAAGACCTACGAGATCACCTCGGCCTTCACGGCGATGGGTGAAGCGCAGGACACCAAACTGGTGAACCATCGCGACATCAAGATCTCGCTGAACCGTCCGCGGGTGGTGCGTGAGGTGTCGAAGGCCTTGGGCGAGGACGTGGCCGGGCAACTGAGCATGCAGCTCGGTGGTGGTGACGGTTATGAGCAGCCGCGTGAAGCGCCGCAGCGCAACAATCTGCCGCGTGATACGGCGCCGGTGATTTTACGCTGAGCCGGATCTGAGGACTTTTGTGGCGAAGGGCTCCGTGGCGAGGGGATTTATCCCCGTTGGGTCGCGAAGCGGCCCTCGCTATTGATTCAAGAAAAGCTCGCTTGCCCCGATGTCTCGGTAGAAATGAAAAAGGCGACCTCTTGAGGTCGCCTTTTTGTGCCCGAGCGTTTTACGCCGCCGCTTTGCGCAACGTCGCCATAAACGCCGCTGCGCCGATGAACAGCCCGGCAAAGGTGCGGTTCATGCGTTTCTGCTGCTTGGGCGTGCGCAACAGGCGCAGCACCTTCGACGCCAGTCCGGTGTAGCCGGCCATGACAATCAGGTCGACGAACACCATGGTCACGCCGATCACCAGATACTGAATCAGCAGCGGCGCATGGGGATTGATGAACTGCGGCAACACCGCGAGCATGAACACCAACGCCTTGGGGTTGCTGATGTTCACCAGAAAGCCGCGAAACACCAGGGCCAGTGGCTTGCCGATCGGCCGAACCGCGGCGTCATCGCTCATGTCCATGGGCAGCGCGCGCCATTGCTTGATCGCCAGATAAACCAGATAGGCGACACCGAACCATTTGATCGCATGGAACGCTGTGGCCGAAGCGGTGAGCACAGCGCCAACACCCGCGCCGACAATCGCGATCTGCACCGCCAGACCGATCTGCAGGCCCAGTGCGTTCCAGTAGCCGCGCCAGAATCCGTACTGCAGACCGCTGGACATCGACGCGATGGCGCCCGCGCCCGGGGACAGGCTGATCACCCAGCAGGCGGCAAAGAATGCCAGCCATGTTTGAAGCTCCATCGCACACCTCGGCTGATGCTTGTGACAAATGCCTAAGCTAATGCGGCTTCGCGTAGATGACTACCGATTTCTTGCTGAATGTTGCAGGTGCGGCTGACGGCCCCTTCGCGAGCAGGCTCGCTCCCACAGGGACGCGCATTGCAAATGTGGGAGCGAAAGCGTCCGAACAGACAACGCAGAGATCTACTTCTCGAACCCGCTCGACGGCAACACATCGGTCCCGCGCCAACGCCGCACCGATCGCTGGAAGAACAGACTGTTCGGCACCTGCACCATGGCGCTGCCGGTGCCGAGTTCTTCGGCCTCGACCAGCGTGGTGTAGAGCAGATTGATTGCGATCACCCGGCCTTTGACGCCAGGCTTGTCGGTGGTGTCGACCAGTTCGACCACGTCGCCGAGGCGGAACGGCCCGACGGTAAAGATGAGAATGGCGCAGAGCAGGTTCGACAGCACGCTCCACATGGCGAAGAACGCCACCGCCGCCACTGCGACAAATCCCGACAGCGCAGTCCACAGCACCGTGGCCGAAACGCCGAGGCGCTCGAGCACGAAGAGCAGCGCGCTGCCCATGATCAGCCAGCGCAACACGCCACGCAGCGGCATCAGCAACTGCGGCGGAAACGGATAGCGCTCACCGAGGCGAGTGAGGCCTTTGGCAACGAAACGCTGGGTCAGGTAACCGGCCAGCAGAATCAGCAGAATCTGCGCGGTGAACCAGAGCGGTTCGACCCACACCGCCGCAAAGGGCAGCTTGAAGGCTTCCATCAGGACAACGCCTCCAGCTCCGCCTGCATGCTTTCCAGGGTTTCCAGCGCTTCCATCCAGGCTTCTTCCAGCTCGGCTTCACGAACCTTCAATTTCGCCTGTTCGGCGAGCAGATCACGCAATTCATTTTTGCGTGCCGGCTCGTAGATATCGCTGTCACCCAGGCTGGCATCGACCTTGGCCAGTTTCTCGTGAAGCTTGCCCAGCTCGGCTTCAAGCTTGTCAGCCTCGCGCTTGTGCGGCGCCAGTTGCTGACGCAACGCTGCCGCCGCTTGGCGTTGCGCTTTCTTGTCGGTCTTGTCCGGGTTGACCGGCGTGTTGCTGACCGGCGCATTGCGCTGACGGTATTCCACCAGCCAGCGTGCGTAGTCTTCGAGATCGCCATCGAACTCTTCGACCTTGCCGTCGGCAACCAGATAGAAGTTGTCGGTGGTGCTCTTGAGCAAGTGCCGATCGTGAGAAACCACCAGCACCGCACCGCTGAATTCCTGCAGGGCCATGGTCAGCGCCAGACGCATTTCCAGGTCGAGGTGGTTGGTCGGTTCGTCGAGCAGCAACAGGTTCGGCCGCTCCCAGGCGATCAGCGCGAGAGCCAGACGGGCCTTCTCGCCACCGGAGAAATTCAGCACCGGCTCATCGATGCGTGCGCCCCGGAAGTCGAAGCCGCCGAGGAAGTCACGCAGGGTCTGCTCGCGCTCACCCGGCGCGAGGCGCTGCAAATGCAGCAACGGGCTGGCCTTGGAGTCCAGCGAGTCGAGCTGATGCTGAGCGAAGTAGCCGACCACGGTGTTTTCGCCACGGGTCAGGCGCCCGGCCAGCGGTTCAAGCTCGCCGGCGAGGTTCTTGATCAGCGTCGACTTACCCGCGCCGTTCGGCCCAAGCAGACCGATCCGCGCCCCGGGGGTCAGTTGCAGCTTGACCTTCTCGAGGATGGTCTTGTCGCCATAACCAAGACGCGCATCGGACAGGTCGATCAGCGGACTGGAGATCTTGGTCGACTCGCGGAAGACAAAGTCGAACGGCGAATCGACGTGGGCCGCCGACAATTCTTCCATGCGCTCCAGCGCCTTGATCCGGCTCTGCGCCTGACGGGCCTTGGTCGCTTGCGCCTTGAAGCGAGCGATGTAGCTTTCCATGTGCGCACGCTGCGCCTGCTGCTTCTCGTAGGCCTGTTGCTGCTGGGCCAGACGCTCGGCTCGGGCGCGCTCGAACGCGGTGTAGCCGCCCCGGTAGAGAGTCAGTTTGCGTTGATCGACATGGGCGACGTGATCGACCACTTCGTCGAGGAAATCCCGATCGTGGGAAATCAGCAGCAAGGTGCCCGGATAACTCTTCAGCCACTCTTCGAGCCAGATGATCGCATCGAGGTCCAAGTGGTTGGTCGGTTCGTCGAGCAGCAGCAGATCCGACGGGCACATCAGTGCCTGCGCCAGATTCAGACGCATCCGCCAGCCACCGGAGAAATCGCCTACCTGACGATCCATCTGCTCATTGGTGAAACCAAGACCGGCGAGCAGCTTGCGCGCCCGCGCATCGGCGGTGTAGCCGTCGGCGCTGTCGAGTTCGGCGTGCAGGCGCGCCAGTGCGGTGCCGTCATGGGCCTCCTCGGCGGCGGCAAGCTCGCGTTGCACCTCGCGCAGACGCAGGTCGCCATCGAGCACATAATCGACCGCCAGGCGTTCGAGCGTGTCGACCTCCTGGCGCATATGCGCGATGCGCCAGTCGGCCGGCAGCAGGCAGTCGCCCGAATCCGGGTGCAACTCGCCGCGCAGCAAGGCGAACAGGCTGGATTTGCCGGCACCGTTGGCGCCGATTAGGCCGGCTTTGTGGCCGGCGTGCAGGGTCAGCTCGGCGTCTTCTAGCAGACGTTGCGGGCCACGCTGTAAAGTCAGGTTCTGAAGTCGGATCATAATGGCGGCGGAGTCTACCAGCTTCGCTCACAACTGGCGCGAGTAGCACGATGTCCTCTGACCTGTGGAGCTTTGCCCTTGATGTCTACGCCCGGCCGGGCGTGGAAGATGCCTGCCTGCAATTGCAAACGGCGGGCGCCAATGTCTGCCTGCTGCTCTGCGGTTTGTGGCTGGAGCAGCGCGCGGTGGCCTGCGATCAGCCGCGCGTACGCTTGCTCAAGGCTTTGACGGCGCCGTGGGATATCGAAGTGGTGCAGCCGCTGCGAACCCTGCGCCTGCAATGGAAAGCGCGGGCCGTCGACGATGCGGTGGTGGCCGGCATGCGCGAGCAGATCAAATCACTGGAGCTTGAAGCTGAACGCACCTTGCTGTCACGGCTCGAAGGTGTGGCGCAGGAGTGGACGCGCAACGATGCAGGTTCGGTGACCTGGCTGGAAGACCTGGCCGGCAATGCCGCCAGCCTGAACCGCGACGCGCTGCAAGTGCTGCGCGTCGCGGCAACCGGCACTTAGGAAGCGCTGGTCGGGGTGCTGCTGACGTTCGACGAAGCGGCTGGCGCTGGCGCAGTCGAAGGGGTCGAGTGAGTGGCGGACGACGGTGCCGACGCAGCTGGAGCAGCCGGGGTAGCGGCAGTGGCAGGCTTGGCTGCTGGAGCGGCAGCCGGTTTGGTCGCGGCTGGCTTGGCAGCTGCAGGCTTTTTCACCGCTGGTTTTGCGGCTGGCTTGGCGGCCGGTTTTGCAGCAGCGGTCGCAGGCTTGGCAGCAGCGGGTTTCGCAGCAGGCTTGGCGGCCGGTTTCGCAGCGGTTTTTGCCGCAGGTTTTGCTGCCGATGTTGCGGCTGGTTTGGCAGCCGGTTTTACCGCCACTTTCGCAGCAGGTTTGGCGGCGGCCGGCTTGGCCGCAGTCTTGGCAGCAGGTTTCGCTGCTGGTTTCGCTGCTGCTTTGGCAGCAGGTTTGGCGGCTGCGGTTTTCGCCGGTGCAGCTTTGCTCGCGGCCGGTTTTGCAGCGGCTTTGGCAGGGGTGGCTTTCACTGCTGGCCTGGCTGCAGCAGGTTTGGCTGCGGTGGTTTTAGCCGCCGGTTTTGCCGCGCTCGCCGCCGGCTTCTTCGCTGCAGTTTTCGCCGCTGGTTTGGCAGCCGCTTTCACTGGCGCCTTCGCCGCTGGTTTGGCGGCGGTTTTCGCAACAGCAGGTTTCGCCGCAGCGGTCTTCGCCGGGGCTTTGCTTGCAGCAGGTTTGGCAGCGACTTTCTTCGCTGGTGCTGCTGCCGGTTTGGCCGAGCGCGACGACAGAACTTTGCCCACTGCTTCCTGAACGCGGCCAACACCCTGGGCCAGTTTCAGGCTTTCCTGGGCATCGCGCTTGAGTTGCAGAATGTAGCTGCGGGTTTCGGACTGACGATCTTTCAAAGCGTCCAGCAGGTCTTCGAGTTCTTTCACGGCAGCCTTGGCTTTGTTCTGTGCCTTGGCTTTGCCGGCGGTGGCGGCGTCCTGCAATTTAGAGCGCGATTTGTGCAGTTTTTCCTGCGCCTTGCCGCGCTGTTTTTCCAGCTTGGCGAGCAGTTTTTCAGCATCAGCCAAGGCTTGCGAGCAAGCGTTTTCCAAATGCTCGAGCAGGCTGCCCGACAACTGTTGGAGTAAGTGCAACGGAGTATTTACAGGCTTCTTGGTGGCCGACATGGTTTACCTCCTGGCTGACGTGAGTGCGGCTCATACTAGACCTCTGCTGATACCGCCGCTAGGGCATGTTGACAGTATCTGCACCGTTGCGTTGCACCGAAGCCGAAATGTTCTGCGCGCGGGAAAAAGCAGTTCACCGATGCAGACGTTTGCACTGGCATAATCCCCCGCATCTCAGGTCGGAGAGTGCCCATGTCGCGCTACTTTATTTTGTCCCTCTGCGTGTGTTTTTCGACGGCGTATGCCGATGAAAAAACTACGGCAAACGATGCTCATGACCTGGCTTACAGCCTCGGTGCCAGCCTCGGCGAGCGGCTGCGCCAAGAGGTACCGCAGTTGCAGATCCAGGCGCTGATCGAAGGTCTGCAACAAGCGTATCAGGGCAAGCCGCTGGCGCTGAGTGAAGCGCGTATCGAACAGATTCTGGCCGACCACGAATCGCGCAATGCCGAGCAGGCATCACGGCAATCGAGCGACGCGGCGATGGAGAACGAGCAACGCTTTCTCAGTGCGGAAAAAGCCAAACCGGGGGTGAAGGAACTGGCGGATGGCATCCTTCTGACTGAACTGGTTCCGGGCACTGGCGCCAAGGCCGGCCCGGACGGCAAAGTGCAGGTGCTGTATGTCGGCAAGCTGCCGGATGGCACCGTGTTCGATCAGAACACCCAGCCGCAATGGTTCAACCTCGACAGCGTGATCGCCGGTTGGCGCACCGCCTTGCAGAACATGCCGGTGGGGGCGAAATGGCGGCTGGTGATTCCATCGGATCAAGCCTATGGCGCCGACGGTGCCGGCGACCTGATCGCGCCGTTCACGCCTCTGGTTTTCGAAGTGGAATTGCGTGGCGCGACGAACTGATCAGGCATAAAAAAACGGTGCGCTTTCGGGCGCACCGTTTTTCATGAAGGACGTGGATCAGGCCTGAACCGGATCTTCTGCCTTGTGTGCCGTGTGCAGCACTTCGATCAGGCAATCCTCAAGTTCGAAGCGCTCGTGCAACAAGCCGCCCAACTCCTTGAATTTCTCCGCAACGCATTTGCCTTCATCGCACAAGTCGTTGAACGCGAGCAGCTTCTCGGTAATGACGTCGATGCGCGGGTAGATGGTCTCGGCGAGTTCCAGACCGCGCTTGTCGTTGAACGCCTTGGCTTCGCCAGTCAGCTGTTCATAGATTTCGAAGTGCCCCGCCGATACGTAATCGACCAGCACGCCGCAGAATTCCTGCAAAGGCTTGCGGCTCTCGGACAGCGACTCAGGCTGCGCACCGAGCTTGTCGTAGGCGCCGATCAGCTCTTCACGCTCCTGCAACCAGCGGTCGATCAGCAGATGAACCCCACCCCAACGTTCCTGAGCATTCTGACAACTTTCGAGCATGGCGATCTCTCTTCCCTTGTGGGTCATGCTGCTCTACACCCGCGCCCCTGTTCTGATTTGACAGGTGGACGATCGGGCAGAGCGTCATCGAGCAACATAAATCCAATGACACGTGCCGGCCAGATTATGCCCGCACGCCTATGGCTTCAAGGTACGCAGGAGATAAAGTTCATACAAGTGTTTAATCCCTGACCAGCAGGTGGTGCGACGCTTCGTCGCTGACAGATCGTTGCAGAGCGCTCCAGGTCAGACGCAACAACTGATAAACCGCAAGGATGGACACGCCGACAAAAAACAGCAGGCTCCATTCCGGGATGCTCAAATCGAACAGTGTCCAGGAGATGTCCGCACAATCGGCGCCGCCGTTGAACATCCGTTGCAAGGCGCAGATCCACGGCAGGTCGCTGAACAGTGACTCCACGGTTGGCGAGCATTTGACCAGTTGCAGCATCGAGTCACTCTGGATCAACACCTGCCGCCACGCAGCGGTGGTTCCACCCAGACTGGCGCCGAGTGCAAACAGCCAGTACCACCATAAGCCAACGCGCCGGGGGCCATGCACCGCCGCCACGCCGCAGCCGATGCACAGCAATGTGAGGAACAATCGCTGCACCAGGCACAGACTGCAAGGCGTCAGTCCGACCGCGTATTCGAGGTAATAGGAAGCTCCCAGAGCAAAGGCCCCCGCAATGAAAGCCATGAAGAACAAGGAGCGTGAGCAGGCCAACGACATGGCTTTTCCGTAACAGTAGAGACAGACGGTTACGGTAGAGGAAAGCGTGTCAGCCTTTCAAGGCAAGGGCCTGCCGACAGTTCACCGCAGGTGTAGGGAAAACCCGACAGGCTCGATAGGAAACAGTGAAGCGCTCTGTAGGACTTTGTCTCTAGAGCGCAAGGAAGGGGAATTTTCGGTCATCAAAGTTCACGAGGGAGCAACCTCCCTCGCCATTCAGACCTTCGCCGCAATCGGCAAAGGCGCCGCGAGCAGGCGTTCATCCAGCAGCCCCAGACCTTCCTGGAACAACTGATTGCTGCGCTCGGTATCGCCAAGCTGTGCAAGCAGACGGGCCAGTTCCGCACAGGTCTCCGGATTACGCTGCACGCGCAAACTGCTTTCCAGATAGTCGCGAGCCTTGCCCCACAGACTGGTTTGCAGACACAACCGCCCGAGGGTCAGCAGCAGACTCGGATCGGCCGGATGCTCCTTGAGCCAGCCTTCGGCAACCTGCAACTGACGCGCAGGATCACTGCCACGAACCAGACCATAGAGCCGCGCCAGATGGCTGTCGTACTTGCGCTTGAGCGCTGTGCGCAGCACTTCTTCGGCCTCGACCTGAGCGCCAAGCTGACGCAGTTGCTCGGCATAGGCCAGTACCAAAGGTGCTTCCTGACGCTGCGCCGAAGTCAGCTGTTCCCACGCCCGCTTGAGCGATTGCAGACCCACCGTACCGTCTTCTTCGCGATGCGCTGCCAAGGACAGGTTCTCACCCCAGGCGCGGCGCTCGAGTTCGGCCAGTTCCGCCGGCGGCAGGACCTTGTCCTTGCGCAGCTCCGGCAGCAGACGAATCACCGCCGGCCATTCGCCACGCTGCTGATGCAGACGTTGCAATTGACGCAATGTCTGCGCGCTGCGCGGATGCCGTTCATGCATCGCCTGCAAGGTCACCAGCGCACCGTCGGTGTCGCCACGATCGGTCTGCAACTGTGCGTGACTCAGGGCGATCGCCAATTCGGCTTGCGGCTGACGCTCCAGCGCACGTTCGAGCAAACGATCACTTTCTTCGTACTGACCTTGCTCGTTCGCCGCACGGGCGGCGCCGAGGTAATACAGCAGTGGCTGACGCTCGGCTTCCGCTGCGCGGGTCAAATGCCGCTGCGCGCTGGCCCAGCGACCTTCAGCCAGATCCAGTTGGCCGTGCTCGATCGCCACTTGCACGCGGCGGCTGCGATTGCGTCGCGACCACGGATTGACCACGCCGGTGGAGGTCATCACCAGCTCGACCAGCACCTTGATGCCCCAGAACAGCAACCACAGCACCGCGATCACCGCCAGCGTCGCCCACAGGCTCGACTCGTAACGGAAGCTCTTGTACGCCACCAGCACGTAACCGGAATGCTCGGCAATCGCCAGGCCCAGCGCTGCCGTCGCGGCGATGACCAGAAACACGATTACATAGAGGCGCTTCATGGAGTCGCCTCCTGCGCAGCGTTGGCGGCAGGCTTGGCGAACGGTTTCACCGATTCCTCGGCATTGACGTTACGTCGCTCCAGATATCCCTGCACCGCACTCAAGGTGCCGGCCAGATCCGGCGTCTTGACGGTGACCGGCTCCTTGCTCAGCTCGGCGACCTGCTCCAGCATGACTTTGCTTTGCGGATTGTCCGGGTTGAAATTGCCCTTGAGCACATCGCGTGCCTCGGCCAGCGCCTGGGTGTACACCGCCGCCTGACCGTTGAGCGCGGCCCACTGCGCCTGCTCCAGCGCCAGGCTCAGGGCCAGGCGCACCTGGCTCAGGCTCTGTCCGGCCAGCAGCGGCTTGACGTTCTTGTCAGCGTTGAAATCGATGCGGATATAGCGCGACACCTTGTCCCACCATTGCGCCCAGCGACTGGCGCCATCGCCATCGTTGGTCAGGCCCAGCAGCGACTCGCCGCGATCCTTGTACTCCGGCGCCAGCTCAGTGAGGTCGATGACCTGATCGCGCAGCGCGCCGAGACGCAGGAACAGCCCGGTGCGATCCGGCTGTTCGGTGCTGCGCAAGGCGACCAGGGTTTTCGCCACTTGCTCGCGCGCGGCGAAGGAACCCGGATCGTTCTGTTCACGGAGAATTTCATCGGCGCCCTGCACCAGTGCCTGGGCGCTGCTGATGTCCTGCAACGCTGAAAGGCGCAGGCTGGCCAGACGCAGCAAGTGTTCCGCCTCGGCCAGACGCCAGTCCTTGCGGCTGGCGCCGAGGACGGTTTCCAGACGTTGATTGAGGCGCTGCTGATCGCCCTGCAGTTGCGTGACCAGACGCTGGCGCTCGGCGAGTTCGTCAGCACCGGGCAACTGTGCAAGACGCTCGGTCAGACGCTGTTCGTTGAGCTTCAGACTCTGCGCCTGATCGTTCAACGCCTGCACCTGACTCGACTGTTGCTGCGTGTTGTTCTGCAGGTGGCGCACCTGCCAGACACCCCAGCCGCCGATGGCGACACCGGCGGCACCGAGCAGCAGGGCGACAATTGCCAGTCCATTGCCTCGGCGCGGCTCTTTGGCCGGTGGTGGAGTGTCAACCTGGGCATCAAGCGCAGGCTGGACGTCATCTTTTGGCAAGGCTGTTTCGCTCACGTATCCATCCTTTGCATTAGAAAACGGCACGGGACATTCCCGTAACGCCGTCAGCAAAGCCGCGGCACTCGCGCCGCGGCAATCCACAACTGTTTGAGCCCCGGCGGCACGTGCCAGCTCGGCGACCCTCGGGCTTGGAACAAACAACGGCAACTGCGCAATCTTCGGCCAGGCATCGCCGGTCATCTGCCGCAGGTGCTCGAAACCCTGTCCACTGCTGACCACCAGCCCGTTCAAGCGTTCCGCTTCGATCCGCCGTGGCAGCTCGTTTGGCGGGTAGGCTGGCAGGTCGCGGCGATACAACTCCAGATACTCGACACTAGCACCAAGCGCGCGCAGGCGCTCGGCGAGCAGTTCACGACCGCCCTCTCCGCGCAGGATCATCACCTGCGCGCCGGACTGGTCGAGCGCCTCGCGCAGACGCGGCAATTGCAGCAGGGCTTCACTGTCATCGCCGTCAGCCGGGAAGCTGACATCGAGACCATGCTCGCGAAGAATGCCTGCGGTCGCCGCGCCGACGCTGAACCACGGCATGCTCAATGGCGCTGGGCCTTCGGTCTTGAGCAGATCCACCGCAATCCGTGCCGCCGGTTTGCTGACCACGATCACCGCGCTGCAAGCGGGCAATCGCGAAATCGCCTGACGAATAGTGTCAGAGAGCGGCAGCGGAACAATGTCCAAAAGCGGCAGGCAACTGCTGAAAATCCCGTGCCCGGCCAACTGTTCGGCCAGCGCCGCGCAGTCGTCTGCCGGGCGCGTCAGCAGCAGGCGCCAGGCCGTCACTCGTGACCCGCCTCGCCGTAGACAGCTTTGAGAATGTCGTCAGCGCCTTGCTTGAGCAAGTCTTCAGCGACCTGCACACCCAAGGTTTCCGCGTCGGCACGCGGCGCCCGGGCTTCGGCACTGAGAAGCTTGCCACCGCTCGGCTCACCGACCAGACCGCGCAACCACAACTGCTCGCCTTCAAGCACGGCGTAGCAGGCGATCGGCACTTGGCAGCCGCCGTTCAAATGTTTGTTGAGGGCGCGTTCCGCATTCACCCGCGAAGCAGTATCGGCGTGATGCAAAGGCGCGAGCAAGGCGTGGATTTCGTGGTCGGCGCTGCGGCATTCGATGCCGACCGCGCCCTGGCCACCGGCCGGCAGGCTGTCATCGACACTGATCGCCGAAGTGATGCGATCTTCGAAACCCAGGCGGATCAGGCCGGCAGCGGCGAGGATGATCGCGTCGTACTCGCCGGCGTCGAGCTTGGCCAGACGGGTGTTGACGTTGCCGCGCAGGAAACGGATCTGCAGATCGGGACGCCGCGCCAGCAATTGCGTCTGCCGACGCAGGCTCGAGGTGCCGACGATGGCACCGGCAGGCAGCGCTTCAAGACTGGCGTAGGTGTTGGAGACGAAAGCATCGCGCGGGTCTTCACGCTCGCAGATGCAAAACAGGCCCAAGCCTTGCGGGAAGTCCATCGGCACGTCTTTCATCGAATGCACGGCGATATCGGCTTCGTTTTCCAGCAGCGCGGTTTCCAGTTCCTTGACGAACAGACCCTTGCCGCCGATCTTCGACAGTGGCGAGTCGAGCAGCTTGTCGCCGCGACTGACCATGGGCACCAGCGTCACCAGCAGGCCCGGGTGGGCCGCCTCGAGACGGGCTTTGACGTATTCGGCCTGCCAGAGGGCCAGCGCACTTTTACGGGTGGCGATGCGGATTTCGCGAGGGGACATGGAACAATCCGTACTGAATAGATACGGCGGATAATAACAGCTCAGTCAATTTCGCTTTGACCTGAATCAGAACCGGCGCGGCCTCCCTGGCCTGCCATGCCGGGTAAAAGAACTCGAAAGGCCCGGCGAAGACCGGGTCACAGCCCCTGCATCATCTTGCGCACACCGGCAACATGCCGCCGGCTGACAATCAGTGCATCGCCATTGAGGCCTTTGAGGAACAACTGGAAATGTCCCAGTGGTGTGCGTTGCAATCGCTCGATGCGATCGCGAGCGACCAGCGCGTTGCGGTGGATACGCACAAAGCGTTCGCCGAATTCGTCTTCGAGGGCTTTGAGGGGTTCATCGAGCAGCACCTCGCCGGCTTCATGACGCAGGGTCACGTATTTGTGGTCGGCGATGAAGTAGACCACCTGATCCAGCGGAATCAGCTCGATGCCTTTACGGGTCCGTGCGCTGATGTGGCTGCGTGGGCCGTTGCCACTTTCGGCAGCGGGACGGGTCAGGGCCGAGAGTTGCGCCCGGTTGGGACGTTCAGCCCGCTTCAGGGCTTCATTCAAGTGTTCGGTTCGCACAGGTTTCACCACATAGCCCACGGCGCTGGCCTGCAGGGCTTCCACGGCAAATTCATCGGGACTGGTGCAAAACACCACGGCCGGCGGCGTCTCTCGTTCGCACAGTCGGGCAGCAACCTGCAGGCCATCGAGGCCCGGCATGCGGATATCGAGCAGCACGATATCCGGCTTGTGGCTGTCGATCAGCGCTAACGCCTCCTCGCCATTCGTGGCACTGGGCTCCAGGACTGTGTAACCCTCGAGTTCGCTCACCATACGGCTTAGGCGCTCGCGAGCCAGGGGTTCGTCATCAACGATCAGGACATTCATATTGCGCTGGATTCCTGCGTGAGTCTCGCACAAGGATAGCGTAGACAGGTGTAGTGACCTCCGTCACCGCGATCCACGCTAAGACTAGCCCGAGCGCCAAAAAGTGCCGTACGTCGGCCAGCAATATTTGCCAGCGTCCGGGTCGTACCGCTCAGAGCCCACTGTTTCCTGCGTTTCTCACGGTGGGTGACCGTTGTACAACTCACCCGCCCCCTCTTCTTATAGTCGGTGGCCGGACCTTTGCATGATCCGCATTCGCACCGACCCTTATGTCCACTGTAGACGTTCGTCGGAACGATATTGCTCAATCAAAAAATATCCTTTTGTAAATTCCTTGCAGACCGCGCCGGACATGCCTGACACATCCGCGAAAAAACGTATCGACCGGTGTCAGCGACAGGATTGGCAACCCTGTTATTATCCGCGCCAGCGTTTCACGCCATTTCTTCAAGCCGATACGAGCGAATTCATGAGCACTGACAAGACCAATCAGTCCTGGGGCGGCCGCTTCAGTGAACCCGTCGACGCCTTCGTCGCCCGCTTCACCGCCTCCGTCACTTTCGACCAGCGCCTGTATCGCCACGACATCATGGGCTCGATCGCCCACGCCACCATGCTGGCCAAGGTCGGCGTGCTGACCGATGCCGAGCGCGACAGCATCATCGATGGCCTGAAGACCATTCAGGGCGAAATCGAGGCCGGCCAGTTCGACTGGCGCGTCGACCTCGAAGACGTGCACATGAACATCGAAGCACGCCTGACCGACCGCATCGGCGTCACCGGTAAAAAGCTCCACACCGGGCGCAGCCGCAACGACCAGGTCGCCACCGACATCCGTCTGTGGCTGCGCGATGAAATCGACCTGATCCTCGCCGAGATCACCCGCTTGCAAAAGGGCCTGCTGGAGCAAGCCGAACGTGAGGCCGCAAGCATCATGCCGGGCTTCACCCACTTGCAGACCGCGCAGCCTGTGACCTTCGGGCACCACATGCTGGCCTGGTTCGAAATGCTCAGCCGCGACTACGAGCGTCTGGTCGACTGCCGCAAGCGCACCAACCGCATGCCGCTGGGCAGCGCCGCGCTGGCTGGGACCACTTACCCGATCGATCGCGAATACACCGCGCAACTGCTCGGCTTCGACGCCGTCGGCGGCAACTCGCTGGACAACGTTTCCGATCGCGACTTCGCCATCGAATTCTGCTCGGCCGCAAGCATTGCGATGATGCACCTGTCGCGCTTCTCCGAAGAGCTGGTGCTGTGGACCAGCGCGCAGTTCCAGTTCATCGATCTGCCGGATCGTTTCTGCACCGGCAGCTCGATCATGCCGCAAAAGAAAAACCCCGACGTGCCTGAGCTGGTGCGCGGCAAGACCGGCCGCGTCTTCGGCGCGCTGATGGGCCTGTTGACCCTGATGAAAGGCCAGCCGCTGGCCTACAACAAGGACAATCAGGAAGACAAGGAACCGCTGTTCGACGCCGCCGACACCCTGCGCGATTCGCTGCGCGCGTTCGCCGACATGATCCCGGCGATCAAGCCGAAACACGCGATCATGCGTGAAGCGGCATTGCGCGGTTTCTCCACTGCGACTGACCTGGCGGATTATCTGGTGCGCCGTGGCCTGCCGTTCCGTGATTGCCACGAAATCGTGGGCCACGCAGTGAAATACGGCGTCGACAGCGGTAAGGATCTGGCCGAGATGAGCCTGGAAGAACTGCGTCAGTTCAGCGATCAGATCGAGCAGGACGTGTTTGCCGTGCTGACCCTCGAAGGCTCGGTGAATGCCCGCGACCATATCGGCGGGACTGCGCCGGCGCAGGTCAAGGCTGCAGTGGCGCGCGGCCAGGCCCTGCTGACCAGCCGCTAAAAGCCAAGAGCTTCGCGAGCAGGCTCGCTCCCACAGGGATTCTGGATGTTCACAAAATTGTGTTCACCACGACTCAATGTGGGAGCGAGCCTGCTCGCGAAGGCGTCCTTCAAAGCGCTATATAATTCACTTCTTGGCAGCAATCATCGCCAAAAACGCCGGCATCGCCGCGTCCTTGTCCGCCGCGATCTTCTGCACATGCGGATTTTGCTCAAGCCGCTCCAGCAGCGCTTTCGCCTGCGGCATCTCGGCCAGCAGATCAATCCCGAACAGCTTCTGCCCGACCGCACAGGCCAGCGGCACGCTGTAGAGGAAATACAAATCGGCAATGCTCAGGCTGTCACCCGCCACGTACGGGGCGAACTTGCCATGACGGCCCAGCGCCGCGAAGCCCAGCAGCAGCTCGGTCCGGGTCTTGTCCTTGATCGCCTCCGGCAATGTCACACCGAAAAACGCCTCGCCATAGCAGGCACGCCCCGGCAACTCGATGTACAACTCGATCTCCTTGGCAATTGCCAATACCTGCGCGCGCTCGAACGAGTCGCTGGGCAGGAGTGGCGTGCCCTTTTGTGCTTGTTCGAGGTATTCGAGGATGATCGCGGTTTCGTTGATATAACCGGCGTCGACACCCAGCACCGGGACCTTGCCACGCGGACTGATTGCCAATGACTCCGGGGTCTGCGTCGGGTAGAAGGTCACCTCTTCGAAGGGCAGGCCTTTTTCCAGCAGTGCCAGTTTGACCATGTTGTAGTAGTTGCTGACAGCGAATCCGTAGAGCTTGAACATCACAGAGCCTCCAGGCCGTGCGGGGTGGGCAGTGCCTGTTTATAGATCGCCGCGGCGTTTCCCGCCAGCAGCATCACGCCGCTGAATGCGGGTAAACTGGCGCCTTTCCCTGAGGAGCCTGCCATGAGCGAGCCGACAGATATCGTCAACGATGACGACGAAGAAGCATTCACCGAAGCGACCCTGATCGAAGCCATCGAGAACCAGATCGAAAGCGACAACCCGCCGGCGGCGAAGGCGACGTTGAACAAGCTGACTTTGGTCGGCATGGACCGTGAGGAGATCCTCAATCTGATGGCCCACGTGCTGGCTTTCGAAATTGACGCGATGCTCGATGAAGATCGCCCGTTCGACACCCAGTGGTACGAAGCAGCACTGCGCGCTTTGCCAGAGCTGCCACCGGAAAAGCAGTAACCACATCATTCCCGTGGGAGCGAGCAGGCTCGCTCCCACAAGGTTTGTTACGCATCCATTCAGCCATCTGCTGCCGCCCGACTACACTGGAATTCGCCTCAAGACAAAATCCCCTGATCCGAGCACTGGACATGCTGCACCAGCGGGTTCACCTTAGAGGCGCTGTCGTCCAATTCCTAGAAAGTCTGGAGTCCTTATGTCGCTTACCCCTGAGTTGGTTGCCGAACTGGAAGTCCTTGCACTCTTCAACCTGGACAGTTCCCAGGAAGGTCTGAAAATTCACCAGACCGCTGCCCCGAAACATATCGCTGCTGCCCAGCGCCTCTTTGAAAAAGAACTCACCGACCAGCCCGATGGCGGTTATCTGACCAGCCTCGGTCGCGATGCCGCGCAAAGCGTGCAGACCGTACTGACGATTTTGAAAGAACAGGAAACCGCCTGATTTCTCTGACTTTGCCCACGGGAACTCCTGCCACGGGATTTCCGCGGGCCCGCCCGATCGCTGTCGATAAAAATCTGACGTCAAAAAACAAATTCAGCTTAAACGTCCTGCCGAGCAGCGGCTAAACTGCGGCCATTCCGAGACCCTCTACGTCCGAGCCTGCAAGCCGGTTTGAGCTGATATGACCC
Source organism: Pseudomonas sp. H26/SER47-MNA-CIBAN-0231 (assembly GCF_040310465.1). Classification (NCBI taxonomy): domain Bacteria; kingdom Pseudomonadati; phylum Pseudomonadota; class Gammaproteobacteria; order Pseudomonadales; family Pseudomonadaceae; genus Pseudomonas; species Pseudomonas sp. H26/SER47-MNA-CIBAN-0231. The sequence continues at coordinate 55,120 of NZ_JBEOPW010000003.1, forward strand.
GCACACACGAAATCCGCCCCGACCTGGACGAAGGCATCGACCGCAAGGTACTCAGCCAACTGCGCGCACGTTTTCTCAAACTCAATGAAGGCCGCCTCGGCCGCGCTCTCGAAGGCTTGTCGACGCGCCAGCAAAGCGTGTTGACGCTGTTGCCGCTGTTCTTTCACGTCAATCATCCGTTGCTGCCCGGCTATGTCTCGGGCAGTACGCCGGCCGGTCTCTCGAATTATGAGCCGGACGCCAATGCGCTGACCGAGGCGCAGCGCCTGACTCGCTCGTTCTCTTACAGGCCGCGCCATGGCAGTAACCCGCCGCGACCGATCCACGGCCTGTTCCTGATGGGCAGCCTCGGCACACTGGCACAGGCCGATCAGAGCGATATGGATGTGTGGGTCTGCCATGGGCCGGATCTGAGCGAAAGCGACCTCGCCGAGCTGAGCAAGAAGTGCCAATTGCTGGAAGCCTGGGCTGCGAGCCAGGGTGCCGAAGCGCATTTCTTCCTGATCGACCCGGCGCGCTTCGTCAAAGGCGAACGCGATTCAAAGCTCAGTTCGGACAACTGCGGCAGCACCCAGCACTATCTGCTGCTCGACGAGTTTTATCGCACGGCGATCTGGCTGGCCGGGCGCACGCCGATCTGGTGGTTGGTGCCGGTCTATGAAGAAACGGCCTACGACGCTTACACCCACACCCTGCTGTCCAAACGCTTTATTCGCGCCGACGAAACCCTCGACCTCGGGCCGATGGCGACCATTCCGCCCGGAGAATTCATCGGCGCCGGGTTGTGGCAGTTGTTCAAAGGCATCGAGTCGCCCTACAAATCGGTGCTCAAACTGCTGTTGACCGAGGTGTACGCCAGTGAACACCCGCACGTGCAGTGCCTGAGTCTACGCTTCAAGAAAGCCGTGTTCGCCAATCAGCTCGATCTCGATGAGCTTGACCCGTACATGGTGGTGTACCGGCGTATCGAGGAATACCTGATCGCCCGCAACGAACCGGAACGTCTTGAGCTGGTGCGCCGCGCGCTGTATCTGAAGGTCAACCGCAAGCTCACCGGCAACAGCCGCAGTCAGGGTTGGCAACGCGCACTGCTCGAACGCCTGGCCGGCGAGTGGCACTGGGATCAGCGGCAACTGGCGCTGCTCGACAGCCGCAGTCAGTGGAAAGTCCGCCAGGTCAGCGCCGAGCGCCGCGCGCTGGTCAACGAACTCAATTACAGCTATCGCTTCCTGACCCAGTTCGCCCGCAGCGAACAGACTGTCAGCCTGATCAACAAGCGCGACCTCAATGTCCTCGGCCGGCGCCTGTACGCAGCGTTCGAGCGCAAGGCCGACAAGGTCGAGTTCATCAATCCGGGCATTGCCCCGGATCTGGCCGAAGACACCCTGACCCTGGTGCAGTCGCCGAACAAAAAGGAGCCGGGGCAGACCCAGTGGGGCCTGTACAACGGCAGCCTGACGGCGCTGGAGTGGGAACATTTCGCACCGATCAAGCGCAGTCGCGAGCTGCTTGAACTGCTGACCTGGTGCCACCGCAACGGCGTGATCGACAGCAGCACCCGCCTGGCCCTGCATCCGGGCACCAGCGACTTGAGCGAGTTCGAACTGTTCAACCTGCTCGGCAGCCTGCAGCAGTGCATCGCCCTGCCCTTGCCCACCGTTGCCGAAGAGCCATTGCTACGTGCCGCTGTGCCCAGCGAAGTACTGCTGCTGATCAACGTCGGCGTCGACCCGCTCAAGCATCACCGTGATCTGAACATCCTGATGACCACCGAACGCACCGACTCGCTGAGCTATGCCGGTGTGCGCGAGAACCTGGTGCTGACCCTCGATCAGGTCACGCTCAACAGCTGGAACGAAGTGCTGGTCAATCGTTTCGACGGCCCGCATGCGCTGCTCGACTGCCTACGCGATTACCTCAACAACCTGCCGCGCGGCCCGATGCAGCCGTCGCTGAAGGTGCGCTGTTTCTGCCACAACCGCGCGCAATTCATTGCCCGCCGCGTCGAGGAAATCGTCGACACCGCACAGACCCTGTTGCTCAGCGAGTTGAATCACCGCTACCTGATTCAGGTGCAGCAGCACTATCACGTGCTGGAGCTGGTGCCGGGTCAGGTCAACCATGTCGCCCTCGCCACTCTGCCGGCACTGCTCGATTATCTGGGCGAAGAACAACCGCGCTACAGCCCGCTGCACCTCGACCCGATGGCGCTGGAGGACCATGACCTCGCGCTGATCCTGCCGATGGGTCAGCCGGAATGCATTCAGGTCTTCTACCGCATCAGCGAGCAGCAGGCGGAGCTGTACGTGCTGGATGAATTCAATGCGCTGTGGCAGCAGCAACTGCCGTACCACGACGAGCAGAGTCTGCTGGTACCGCTGCAGCGTTTTCTGCAATCGATCCAGTACCGCCGTGAAGCGCAATTGCCGATGGACGGTGGCCCTGCAGGCAGCCCCGAGACTTTGTATTACCAGCTGTTGCCGTCAGGCCCGGGGCGCTCGCGCAGGGTCGAAACCCGACCAGCACCGCAGACCCCGGTGAACAAACCGTTCTACGATGTGCAGGCGATCATCGGCAAAGCCGCACCGGGCGAAGTGCAGGTCACCCTGTATTGCAATCAGCGCGAATTCAGCGAGCTGGAGCATGGCGACCAGTTGTTCAGCGTGGTCGCCCGGGAGATCGTCGAGCAGCGCCGCGAGACCGAGCGCTATCGCTGCTACATCACCGACCTCGATCTCTCGGGGCTGCTCGGTGACGGGCACAGTTCAAGCAATCTGTATCTGCGCTACAAGGCGGACCTGGAGCGCTCGTTGAATGAAGCGCTCGAACAGGTTTGAAGCGGGGAGTTATTCGGGGAAGGCGCCGCCGTTGACCGGTTGCGATTCCACTTCCAGCAAGGTCAGCTTCAGCGACTTGCCACCCGGCGCCGGCCAATCGATGTGCTGACCGACCTTCAGACCCAGCAGCGCACTGCCGACCGGCGCGAGAATGGAAATCTTGCCTTCATCGGCGTTGGCGTCCTTGGGATAGACCAGCGTCAGGTGGTAATCCTTGCCACTGCCTTCTTCGCGGCAATGCACGCGGGAATTCATGGTCACGACATCGGCGGGCACTTCATCGTGGCCGACCACGGTATCGGCGCGGTCCAGCTCGGTTTGCAGCGCAATCACGCCCGGCGCTGCCTGGTCTTTATCGATCAGGTTGTCGATCAGGCGCTGCAGACGTTGCACGTCCAGACGGGTAAGGGTGATGGAAGGTGCGGTCATGATCCAGGCAGACTCCTTTCTTCTGCACAAAAAAAGCAAAACCCCGCCAAAAAAGACGGGGTTTTCACCGTGCCTCGGTGGTTTGAGGCGTTCGCGGACACTATCACAGCTCAAAAAATATACAAGTCACGCCCTTTTTTGCCTGGGTGAAACCCTTGTGGCGAGGGGATTTATCCCCGTTCGGCTGCGCAGCAGCCGTATAGATTCTGGGGCCGCTACGCGACCCAACGGGGATAAATCCCCTCGCCACGATATCAACAGGCTTGGGATTTTCGTGCGGCAGCCTGCTGGCATATCACCCGGCGCCGCTGATCATCGGCCGAGCGCCATTCGCGAATGTCTTCGACGTGACGCGCGCAGCCGAGACAGACTTTCTGTTCGTCCAGCCGACATACGCCCGTGCACGGCGAAGGCACCGCCGGGCTGACGTTGCTGTAGAGCGGTTTCGGCGGGCGAACAGGCGCGGCATCAGTCACGAATCACAGACCTTCGAAATCGAACTCGGCGCCAGCCTGCTGCTTGACGAGACGCTGAAGCATTTCGCCCAATTGCTCTTCGCTCTTGTCGCACATCCAGCGCTCGCTTTCTTCGTCATAGTCGAAGTGGAAACCACCGGACACGGCCGCCAGCCACAGCTGGCGCAATGGCTCCTGGCGGCTGAAGATCAGCTGCGAGCCGTTTTCGAACTTGACGGTCAAGACACCTGCCGAGCTTTCCAGATCGATGTCCAGATCGCTTTCGTCAAATATGTCTTCCAGTTTTTCCTGGGTTTCATCGACCAGATCGTGGAAACGGGCTTCGGACAAACTCATTGCGGCAACCTCAAAAATGTCTGATCAGGCTCAAGCGCCGAAAGATACGGACGCTGCCGGCCGATTGCAAAGATTAACGACCAAGCACCAGTTTCCATCCAACATCGCCCTCTGTGGGAGCGAGCTTGCTCGCGAAAGCGGTGTGTCAGGCAACAAACATATCGAATGTGACGACCTCTTCGCGAGCAAGCTCGCTCCCACAGGTATTGCAGGTATCCATCCGGTATCCAGCAAGCCCCGCCGGACGGGAACCCCCTCGCATAGGCAAGCTGCCGGGTGGCCGGTATACTCCGGCGCAATTAACGCATTTTCAAGGATTTCGCCATGAAGCGCCTGATCTCTTCCCTTGCTGCGCTCGTCGCGGTTGCCTGCCTGGTTTCGGCCTGTGGTCAAAAAGGCCCGCTGTACCTGCCCGATGACGACCAGGACCCGGCCGAACAAGCCCAGTCTTCGCAGAAGCAGCCATCCAAGGCTCACAAGCACGACGTTTACTAAGGGATCGCCATGGACGCTTTTAACTACCGTGGCGGGGAGCTGTTCGCGGAAGGTGTGGCGCTGTCCGCCATCGCCGACCGCTTCGGCACGCCCACCTATGTCTACTCGCGCGCGCACATCGAAGCGCAGTATCTGGCCTACGCCGATGCGCTGGCCGGTATGCCGCATCTGGTCTGCTTCGCGGTCAAAGCCAACTCCAACCTCGGTGTACTGAATGTCCTGGCCCGTCTCGGCGCCGGTTTCGACATCGTTTCCCGTGGCGAGCTGGAACGTGTACTGGCCGCAGGTGGCAGCGCCGACAAGATCGTTTTCTCCGGCGTCGGCAAGACCCGTGACGACATGCGCCGCGCGCTCGAAGTCGGCGTGCACTGCTTCAACGTCGAGTCCACCGATGAGCTTGAGCGCCTGCAAGTGGTCGCCGCCGAGCTGGGTGTTCGCGCCCCCGTTTCGCTACGCGTGAACCCGGACGTCGATGCCGGCACCCATCCGTACATTTCCACCGGTCTGAAAGAGAACAAGTTCGGCATCGCCATTGCCGACGCCGAAGACGTGTACGTACGCGCCGCGCATTTGCCGAACCTGGAAGTGATCGGTGTCGACTGCCACATCGGTTCGCAACTGACCACGCTGCCACCATTTATTGACGCCCTGGATCGCCTGCTGGATCTGGTCGACCGTCTGGGCGATTGCGGGATTCACCTGCGCCACATCGATCTCGGTGGCGGCCTGGGCGTGCGTTATCGCGATGAAGAGCCGCCGTTGGCTGCTGATTACATCAAAGCCGTGCGCGAGCGTCTCGACGGGCGTGACCTGGCGCTGGTGTTCGAACCGGGTCGCTTCATCGTTGCCAATGGCGGCGTGTTGCTGACACAGGTCGAATACCTCAAACACACCGAGCACAAGGATTTCGCCATCGTCGATGCGGCGATGAACGACCTGATCCGTCCGGCGCTGTATCAGGCGTGGATGGACGTCACGGCGGTGAAACCGCGCGACAGCGCTGCACGCAAGTACGACATCGTCGGCCCGATCTGCGAAACCGGCGACTTCCTCGCCAAGGACCGCGAGCTGGCGCTGGAAGAAGGCGACTTGCTGGCAGTGCATTCGGCTGGCGCCTACGGTTTTGTGATGAGCTCCAACTACAACACTCGCGGCCGTGCCGCTGAAGTGCTGGTGGATGGTGATCAGGTTTTTGAAGTGCGTCGCCGCGAAACCGTGGCCGAGCTGTTTGCCGGCGAAAGCCTGCTGCCGGAGTAACCCATGCTGCTGCGTTTTACCAAAATGCACGGCCTGGGCAACGACTTCATGGTCCTCGACCTGGTCAGCCAGCACGCGCACATTCAGCCCAAACACGCCAAGCAATGGGGCGACCGCCACACCGGGATCGGTTTCGACCAGTTGCTGATCGTCGAAGCACCGAGTAACCCGGATGTGGATTTCCGCTACCGGATCTTCAACTCCGACGGCTCGGAAGTGGAGCAATGCGGCAACGGTGCGCGCTGCTTCGCCCGCTTCGTGCTCGACAAGCGTCTGACTGCGAAACGGCAGATCCGCGTCGAGACCAAGGGCGGCATCATTGAACTGGACGTGCGTAACGACGGCCAGATCGGCGTGAACATGGGCGCGCCGCGCCTGGTGCCGGCGGACATTCCATTCCAGGCACCAGCGCAGGCCAGCAGCTATCAGCTGGACGTCGATGGCACTACGGTCGAATTGGCCGCCGTGTCGATGGGCAATCCCCATGCAGTGATCCGCGTGGACGACATCAACAGCGCACCGGTGCATGAACTGGGGCCGAAGATCGAGCACCATCCGCGCTTCCCGGCGCGGGTCAATGTCGGCTTCCTTCAGGTCATCGACCGCCATCGCGCGCTACTGCGTGTTTGGGAACGCGGCGCCGGGGAAACCCAGGCCTGCGGCACCGGCGCCTGTGCGGCGGCGGTGGCGGCTATCAGTCAGGGGTGGATGGATTCGCCGCTGTTGATCGACCTGCCCGGCGGGCGTCTGTCCATCGAGTGGGCCGGCCCGGGCGAACCGGTGTTGATGACCGGTCCGGCAGTGCGTGTATACGAAGGACAAGTGCGTCTTTGAGCGAGCAGAAATCATGACCGACAAGCCACAGGTACCCGCCCGACCAGCCGACGAATCAGCGTCCGAGAGCCTCGAGGCAGCCGCGGTTGCCGCCTACCTGGAGGCTCATCCGGACTTCTTCGTCGAGCACGAAGAGCTGCTGCCGTCGCTGCGCATTCCGCACCGACGTGGCGACACCGTGTCGCTGGTCGAGCGGCAGATGACCATCCTGCGCGACCGCAATATCGAGATGCGCCATCGCCTTTCGCATCTGATGGACGTGGCCCGCGACAACGATCGCCTGTTCGAAAAGACCCGCCGCCTGATTCTCGCGCTGATGGATGCATCGACCCTGGAAGACGTGGTCATCAGCGTTGAAGACAGCCTGCGTCAGGATTTCCAGGTGCCCTTCGTCAGCCTGATCCTGCTCGGCGACAACCCGGCCCCGGTCGGCCGCTGGGTTACCCACGCCGATGCGCAAACCGCGATCGGCGGCCTGCTCACCGAAGGCAAAAGCGTCAGCGGCAGCCTGCGTGAACATGAGCTGGATTTCCTCTTCGGCGAAGAACAGCGCCAGCAGATCGGCTCGACCGCCGTGGTTGCCGTCAGCCATCAGGGCATTCACGGCATTCTGGCCATCGCCAGCCGTGACCCGCAGCATTACAAGAGCTCGGTCGGCACCCTGTTCCTCAGTTACATCGCCGAGGTCATGGGCCGCGTGCTGCCACGGGTCAACAGCTCGCTGCGCTCGGTACGCTGACCATGGAACGACAACTGGACGCTTACTGCGAACATCTGCGCAGTGAGCGACAGGTGTCGCCGCACACCCTGTCGGCTTATCGCCGCGACCTCGATAAAGTCCTCGGCTGGTGCATCAAGCAGAACATCGGCAGCTGGGCCGCGCTGGACATCCAGCGCCTGCGCAGCCTGATCGCCCGGTTGCATGCGCAAGGCCAGTCCTCGCGCAGCCTCGCCCGCCTGCTCTCGGCGGTGCGCGGGCTCTATCACTACTTGAATCGCGAAGGCCTGTGCGACCACGACCCGGCCACCGGCCTGGCCCCGCCGAAAGGCGAACGGCGCCTGCCGAAGACCCTTGATACCGATCGCGCATTGCAGCTGCTTGAAGGTGCGGTCGAGGACGATTTTCTCGCCCGACGCGATCAGGCGATTCTTGAGCTGTTCTATTCTTCTGGCCTGCGCCTGTCCGAGCTGACCGGGCTCAATCTCGATCAACTCGACCTCGCCGACGGCATGGTTCAGGTGCTCGGCAAGGGCAGCAAGACCCGACTGTTGCCGGTTGGCACCAAGGCCCGCGAAGCCTTGGAACACTGGTTGCCGCTTAGAGCCATGACCAACCCGGCGGACGATGCGGTTTTTGTCAGCCAGCAAGGTCGGCGTCTCGGCCCCCGGGCGATTCAGGTGCGGGTCAAACTGGCTGGCGAGCGCGAGCTGGGGCAGAACCTGCATCCGCACATGCTCCGGCACTCGTTCGCCAGCCATTTGCTCGAGTCTTCACAGGATCTGCGCGCGGTGCAGGAATTGCTCGGTCACTCTGATATCAAAACCACACAGATCTATACCCACCTCGACTTCCAGCATCTGGCGGCGGTCTACGACAGCGCCCATCCCCGGGCCAAACGCATGAAAGGCGATGATTCATGAGCATTCAGTTGATCACCTTCGACCTCGACGACACCCTGTGGGACACCGCTCCGGTGATCGCCAGCGCCGAAACCGTATTGCGCGAATGGCTGAGCGAACATGCGTCGAGTCTGGGCGCGGTGCCGGTGGAGCATTTGTGGTCGATTCGCGAGCGAGTGCTGGCGGGCGAACCGGGGCTCAAGCACCGCATCAGCGCGCTGCGTCGACGTGTGCTGTTCCACGCGCTGGAAGAAGCCGGGTATGCCCACGGCGAGGCGTCGGAGCTGGCTGACAAGGCTTTTGAAGTGTTCCTGCATGCGCGGCATCAGATCGAAGTGTTCCCGGAGGTCGAGCCGCTGCTGGAGCTGCTCGCCAATCATTACGCCCTCGGCGTGGTCACCAATGGCAATGCCGACGTGCGTCGGCTGGGGCTGGCGGATTACTTCAAGTTCGCCTTGTGCGCCGAAGACATCGGCATCGCCAAACCGGATGCGCGGCTGTTTCATGAAGCGTTGCAGCGCGGCGGTGTAAGCCCCGCAGCGGCGGTGCATGTCGGCGATCATCCTGGCGATGACATTGCCGGCGCTCAGCAGGCAGGCTTGCGCGCGGTGTGGTTCAACCCGACGGGCAAGGTCTGGGAAGCGGAGCGCTTGCCGGATGCGGAAATTCGCAGCCTCACTGAACTGCCAGCCGTCCTCTCCCGCTGGAATGCTTCCTCGAACTGATCTACAGCCCTGTGGGAGCGAGCCTGCTCGCGAATGCGGTGTGTCATCCAACATGTATGTCGGCTGACATGCCCTCTTCGCGAGCAGGCTCGCTCCCACAGGGGACTGCATTTGTTTTCAACGCATTTATTCCAGGCATAAAAAAGCCCGCAGCGACGGCGGGCTTTTTCAGCAAGCGAGCGACGCGCCTCAGATAGGGCGGCTGCCGTACTTGTTATCCGGCTTCTTGGGCGGATCGGCGACCACGTTGGCCTCAACTTCCTGCACCTTGCCGCCGCGCGCAAGGAATTCTTCCATGGCCTTGGCCAGGGCGTCACGCTCCTTGTTCTTGGCTTCGATGCTCGGCAACTCGTCGACCGATACCGCAGCCTTGGCTTTGCCTTTGGCAGCCGGGGCCGGCGTGTCGTCACCGCCATCGTCTTCGGCAACGTCTTCCGCTGCCGCTTCCAGGCCTTCCTCGGCCTCGTCTTCGTCGCCTACTTCGAGGTCGTCGTTTTCCAGATCATCGTCGCTCATGTTCTACCTCATGACTTGCCAAAAGCAGATTAGTTATAGACCAGCTTTGGCGACTGTCGAAGCCGCCGTTGAAAAATCTTCTGCCGCTGCCCGGCAGCGGCTCATGCCTGTTCACCGTGCAAGGTGGCGAGGACTTTACGTGCACCGCCATGATCACGGTGCTCGCCCAGATAAATCCCTTGCCAGGTACCCAGTGCCAGCCGCCCTGCCGCAACCGGCAGACTGATCTGGCAACCGAGCACGCTGGCCTTGAAGTGCGCCGGGAGGTCGTCCAGGCCTTCGTCGTTGTGCTCGTAGCCGTCTGTTCCTTGTGGGATCAGACGATTGAAAAATCGTTCGAAGTCGCGACGAACTGCCGGATCGGCGTTCTCGTTGATGGTCAACGACGCCGACGTGTGCTGCAGCCACAAATGCAACAGACCGACCCGACAGGTCTTGAGTTCAGGCAAGCCTGCGAGCAACTCGTCCGTCACCAGATGAAAGCCCCGGGGCCTTGCCCGCAGGGTTATCAGAGTCTGTTGCCACATACAGTTCTCCGCTCGTTCGGGGCGCATTCTAGCGTGCTCTGAAAAAAAACAAAGGCCCTAATATTCCTGCAGCGATGTAAGCGATTGCCCGCAGAAAAAGCCTCGTCGTAAAGACGACCAAAGCCGTAAGAAAAATCCTTTCAGCCGCACCTTGAATGACAAATCCCGGACAAAAAAATGCCCGGCGAACCGGGCAGTTTTTTTATCGCGCGTACTTACAGGTTGTAGCCGCGTTCGTTGTGTTGTGCCAGATCGAGGCCGACCGACTCTTCTTCCTCGGTTACGCGCAGACCCATGACGGCGTCCAGCACCTTGAGGATGATGAAAGTCACGATCGCGGTGTAGATCACCGTGAAGCCGACGCCTTTGATCTGAATCCAGACCTGCGCGCCGATGTCAGTCACGGTGCCGAAGCCGCCCAGTGCCGGTGCGGCAAACACACCGGTGAGGATCGCGCCGAGGATACCGCCGATACCGTGCACGCCGAAGGCATCCAGGGAGTCGTCATAGCCGAGTTTGCGTTTCAGGGTGGTGGCGCAGAAGAAGCACACCACGCCTGCGGCCAGACCGATCACCAGTGCACCCATCGGGCCTACAGTGCCAGCGGCCGGAGTGATCGCGACCAGACCGGCGACCACACCCGAAGCAATACCCAGTGCGCTTGGCTTGCCGTGGGTGACCCACTCGGCAAACATCCAGCCCAGTGCCGCAGCGGCAGTGGCGATCTGGGTAACCAGCATGGCCATACCGGCAGTGCCGTTGGCAGCAGCAGCGGAACCGGCGTTGAAGCCGAACCAGCCGACCCACAGCATCGCCGCGCCCATCAGGGTGTAGCCGAGGTTGTGCGGAGCCATTGGTGTGGTCGGGAAGCCTTTGCGCTTGCCCAGCACCAGGCACGCGACCAGACCGGCGATACCGGCGTTGATGTGCACCACGGTGCCGCCAGCGAAGTCGAGCACGCCCCAGTCCCACATCAGGCCGCCGTTACCAGACCAGACCATGTGCGCGATCGGTGCATAAACCAGAGTGAACCAGATACCCATGAAGATCAGCATCGCGGAGAACTTCATGCGCTCGGCGAACGCACCGACGATCAGCGCCGGGGTGATGATCGCGAAGGTCATCTGGAAGGTGATGAACACCGCCTCAGGGAACAGCGCCGCCGGGCCGGTGATGCTCGAAGGCGTGACACCGGCGAGGAACGCCTTGCCCATGCCACCGAAGAACGAATTGAAGTTGACGACGCCCTGCTCCATGCCGGTGGTGTCGAAGGCAATGCTGTAGCCATAAATGACCCACAGGATGCTGATCAGACCGGTAATGGCGAAGCACTGCATCAGCACGGAAAGAATGTTTTTCGAGCGAACCATACCGCCGTAGAACAGCGCCAGGCCGGGAATGGTCATGAACAGCACGAGCGCTGTCGAGGTGAGCATCCAGGCGGTGTCGCCGGAATTGAGGACTGGCGCTGCCACTTCGTCTGCCGCCATGGCGATGCCGGGCATTACGATGGACAACAGGGCGCCTAGCCCTGCGAATTTACGCAGAGTCATATTGTTTTCTCCTGGGGCGTTGGGTTTGTGGCGGCGCTTAGATCGCGTCGGTATCGGTTTCGCCGGTACGGATGCGGATCGCCTGTTCCAGATTGACCACGAAGATCTTGCCGTCACCGATCTTGCCGGTGTTGGCCGCTTTGGTTATCGCCTCGATAACCCGATCCAGATCCTTGTCGTCGATGGCCACGTCGATTTTCACCTTGGGCAGAAAATCGACCACATATTCCGCGCCGCGATACAGCTCGGTGTGACCCTTCTGCCGGCCGAAGCCTTTGACTTCAGTGACGGTAATGCCCTGCACGCCGATTTCGGACAGCGACTCGCGCACGTCGTCCAACTTGAACGGCTTGATGATGGCAGTGACTAGCTTCATGAAACTCTCTCCCGAATTGGTGGACTTGCCCCAGGAAAACAAACCCGTCTCAAGTCTAAGCGCAGTGCCTGGCTTTGTAACGCATCGTTGACGCCAGCTAACCGCATCAGACGAAACTCCCCGCTTCGTCTGCCGCACTGCATTCGTCACAGCGACTGCATCAGTGCATGGGTCGAGGGTGACTAAGCAGAAACCTTGCCAGCTCGGCAAAAACCCTGCATTTCAATCTCTTGGCACCTGTTGCACGCGCTCGGGCAGAAAAGCTTTTGCCGATACGCACAACAACGGTGCGCCACCGTCCGTCCCCCTGCGCGAAAAGCGTGCATCCGTGCAACGGGATTGACTATAGACACTGCGTGATACACTGCCGGCCATTGTTTCCAGGACATTCCCCATGCTCGCGCCCAAAGACTTCCTCGACGCCCTGAGCGGCACCGCCTCCCGCCTCTTCAACGGCGACACCCCGCTGCCGAAAGCCGAAATCGAAAGCCAGTTCAAAATGCTGCTGCAAAGTGCCTTCAGCAAACTCGATCTGGTCAGCCGGGAAGAGTTTGATAGTCAGATGGTGGTGTTGGCTCGCACGCGGGCCCGCCTCGAAAGCCTCGAAGCCAAAGTCGCCGAGATGGAAGCGAAACTGACACCGCCCGCGGAATAATTCGCGCCTCCTGGAGCTGCCGAAGGCTGCGATCTTTTGATCGATAGCCCTTCGACCATCCCGGCAACGTCCTAAAACCTTAAATGACCGCCGTCCGATTGCGCCAAAAAAGCCCAGGTTTCTAAGCTCATCTGATGCTGAATGTTCAGCAGAGGGTTGGGCGACCCGGGCAGGGCCATGGTGGAAAAGGGCTTCGCGGATGCTGCAATCGCTATGAGCCCGCATGCCGGAGCTGGGCTCTGCGCAAATCGTAAGTCGACTGAAGATTCATCCAGAACTCAGGCGTAGTGTTGAGATGAGTGGCAAGGCTGATTGCCAGATCGGCGCAGATCCTGAGCTGGCATTTCACAAGCTTTTCGATCTCACTTTCGGGCCAGTTCGTGGGCATGGCCAGATCCATGACAGTCATGCCCAACGGCTCCATGAACTCCTTATTCAGAACCTCGCCCGGATGAATCGGGCGCATACCATTGCGGTTCATTTTTCGCCTCCAGAGGCTGCGTTGAGTGACCAAACTGGAGCATCCGATTCAGGAAAACAAGACCATCAAAACCGTTTGGCCGGCGTCCTACAACTAATAGGGCATAACCCTACGAGAATCAGCGTCTGCGCCTGATTCCGTGAGTTCTTGGCTGTGATTAGGCTGGTGGCTTTCGCCTGCGCTGGTCGATCCTATTCGTCGAGTTCCAGGCGATACACATTGATCGCCAGACACTCTGGTTCTGGATCCCTCTTGTCTCATTTGCTCAAGCTCAAAGAAAACACGCTGGTTCAGCATCCAGATGGTGGTTACATCTTTGGCACGATCCCCGATATGCCAAAATTCGGCTTGCCAGGCGGGAAGATTTATCTGCGGGTAGGTATTCACCGTCGAGCGAATAGTGGTTTTGGCGTAGTGCACATTTGGGAAGCCCATAGTGCCGATTTGCTCAAGCATGGTTGCCAGACTGCCGATGGGGTAGCAGCGATTGTTGCGAAAATGATCGTCCCGGGGGCACAAATCTATTGTGAGTTCAAAGAACAGCGATGTGGAAACAGGGTCGCGGTACTGAGGACATCTATGGGAACACTGATTCTTGAACCGCGACACGAGCGCGCCACAGGATTTGGTTACTTCGTGGTGACTTGGTACCCGCAAAAACGTGCACATGGCACGTTAGTGGGGCAGATACCACGAGCACCACCAAATCAGAAATAAAAAAAGGCGTCCGATGGACGCCTTTTAAGTATTTTTTGAGGAGTAGTCGCAGCGATTCTTTAGCTCCGGGCTTCACAGCCTTGGGTTCAGAATCCGACAGGCTAGCCCGTCGTCACTACTTCAGAGAAACCAGCTTTCTCTGCTGCCAAAAATGCGGGGGAGCTTTTGCTGGTGCCCAGTCCCGACGAATGCGCAGTTGCAGTCCTCGAACGGGATGATCCGTCAATGCCGGTCGAGAGTCAACGGTCCAATTCAGGCAAGCAATGACAGCCCATCGGGTCTTGATACGTCTTGTAAACCTCTATTTCAGCACTGAAACCCGGCTCAACTACCCTTCAAAAACCCGCATGAAGCGGCTCCCCGATTCAACTCAAGGAACGACCATGTCCCTCTCCATCGTCCACAGTCGCGCCCAGATTGGCGTGGAAGCCCCCGCTGTTACCGTCGAAGTTCATCTGGCCAACGGTCTGCCGTCGCTGACCATGGTCGGCCTGCCCGAGGCGGCGGTGAAGGAGAGCAAGGATCGGGTGCGCAGTGCGATCATCAATTCCGGGCTGCAATTTCCGGCGCGGCGGATCACCTTGAATCTGGCGCCGGCGGACCTGCCCAAGGATGGCGGACGCTTCGATCTGGCGATTGCCTTGGGGATTTTGTCGGCCAGTGTGCAGGTGCCCTGCCTGACCCTGGACGAGGTGGAATGTCTGGGTGAATTGGCATTGTCCGGTGCCGTGCGACCAGTGCGTGGCGTGCTGCCGGCAGCACTGGCGGCGCGCAAGGCCGGGCGGGCGTTGGTGGTGCCTCGAGCGAATGCGGAAGAGGCGTGCCTGGCTTCGGGGCTGAAAGTGTTCGCAGTCGATCACTTGCTGGAAGCGGTGGCGCATTTCAATGGGCACACACCGGTCGAGCCTTACGTTTCCGATGGTTTGATGCACGCTGCCAAACCCTATCCCGACCTTAACGAGGTGCAGGGGCAGACAGCCGCCAAACGCGCACTGCTGATTGCCGCAGCGGGCGCGCACAATTTGTTGTTCAGCGGGCCACCGGGAACCGGCAAGACGCTGCTGGCCAGTCGTCTGCCAGGATTACTGCCGCCGCTATCCGAATGCGAGGCGCTGGAAGTGGCAGCGATTCAATCGGTCGCCAGCGGGGTTCCCTTGACTCACTGGCCGCAGCGGCCGTTCAGGCAACCGCACCATTCGGCGTCCGGGCCGGCATTGGTCGGTGGCAGCTCGAAACCGCAACCCGGCGAAATCACCCTCGCCCACCATGGCGTACTGTTTCTCGATGAGTTGCCGGAGTTTGATCGCAAGGTTCTGGAAGTGCTGCGCGAGCCGTTGGAGTCCGGGCATATCGTCATCGCCCGGGCCAAGGATCGCGTACGTTTCCCCGCGCGATTTCAATTGGTGGCAGCGATGAATCCATGTCCCTGTGGATATCTTGGCGAACCCAGCGGCAAATGCTCGTGCACACCGGACATGGTCCAGCGCTATCGCAACAAGCTGTCAGGGCCGCTGCTGGATCGGATTGATCTGCACCTGACCGTCGCGCGGGAGGCAACCGCATTGAATCCGGCAGCCAAGCCCGGCGAAAACAGCGCCAGCGCTGCGGCGTTGGTGGCCGAAGCGCGGGAGCGTCAGCAGAAACGTCAGGGCTGTGCCAATGCGTTTCTCGATCTGCCGGGGCTCAAGCGTCACTGCACGTTATCCACAGCCGATGAAAAATGGCTGGAAGCGGCCTGCGAGCGATTGATCCTGTCGCTGCGCTCGGCGCATCGCCTGCTCAAGGTCGCGCGCACGCTGGCGGATCTTGAACAGGCCGATGCGATTACCCGCGAGCATCTGGCCGAGGCACTGCAATACCGGCCGGCGACACCTTAATGCTCAGTCAGATCAACCAGCGGTGCCTGACGCACTTCAGTGTCGCGACCGGCCTGAATCTCGGTCACGCGCTTGAGGGCCTTGTCCACCGCCCCTTTGTCGGCCAGCAGGCTGTAGCTGATCTGGAACTGTTTATGTTCTTTTGGGGCAATGGTCGGCACCAGATTCAACGGCCGCTGATAGCGACGGTTGTAGGAGAAACTGGTTCCCGGCTCCAGCCCGGTGACGTAGCCCTGCCCTTGGGTGTCGGTGTTTTTCCACAGCGAAAACACTGGCAACTGCTGAGTGTTGAAGCCAACGGATACGCCGAGGCTACCGGCCTTGTTGTGCAGCACGGTGAGGGTCTCACCCTTGGCGTCCGCATACGGCACGACGTTGTAGACAGTTTCGTCGTAGTCCTTGGTTGGCCCGCGATAGGTCTGCCAGTCGGGCAGATCGCCCTTGGCCTTCTCGTTGAACGGCGACACCTGCTTCACCGGCGCAGCGAATTTTGCCCCTTGCTCAAGAAACGGCGTGCTGAAGTTGCTGTGATACAGCGCCTGATATTCCTTCGCATAGTCGCCGTTGTTGGTCAGGGTGTCGTTGAGGGCGAAGCTGGCGCTGCCCGGTTCGGTGACCAGTTCGGTCGCTACCGAGAAATCGACTTTCTTGAATGCCTGCTCTTTCAGCTCGCCACGCAGCGTGATGGCATACGGCGGCTTCTCGTCGATGTGCAAAGTGACGGTGCTGGCCGGGATGTTGGCGGCGCGACCGTGCAAGGTCAGCAATTCGCCGTTGTCCATGCCGGGATGGCCAACCCACTCGTAACCGCAACGGGTGACCAGTTCATTGAAACCTTCGAGCCAGCCCAGGCCACCGCGACCGTTGAGTTCGATGAACGCCGGGTTGACGACGTCCTTGACCGGCGAGTCCCAGCCCATGCGCACGTCGCCCACCGAAGCCTGCAACACATTCATGCCACGGGTCGGCACGACCGACAGCTTCATCGTGCCGTTATCGATGTCGACAATGCTGACGCCCTCCTGACGACCACCATGCAGGGTACGCAGGGTCACGGAAAACGGTTTGGCGGTTTTTACGCCGAGTTGCTCACTGGTGATCGTCCGGTTTTTTGCCGGAGTATTGGCGTCGAGCAGGACATAGTCCCAGGCCATGGCGTGAGAAGCGGCAGAGAATGCGCCGAGGGCGACGAGGAGTTTGAGCGGGGTCATGGCAGCAGCCTTTATTGGAGTTGTGCCATTTTTATAGCGCTGCGGAAACGTTTCAGCAAGTGCAAAAACCGGTTTGTGCCGGAGCATTCGCGAGCAAGCTCGCTCCCACCGGATTTTCGGCTGCTCACACGATTTGTGAACGACCGTGGAAACTGTGGGAGCGAGCTTGCTCGCGAAAACTGTTTCAACGACACATCAGCGGAAGCGATCAACCTCGGAGCGCAGATCCGCCGCCAGCTTCTCCAGCTCTTTCGCGGTGACAGCCAGGTTCGACACAACCTCACGCTGCTCACTGTTGGCCAGTGCGATGCTCTGCAAATTGCTGCTCAGCAACGTCGCAGTGCTGCTTTGTTCCTGAGTGGCGGTGGTGATCGCGGCGAACTGCTGGCCTGCCGAACGGCTCTGCTCATCGATCCGCGCCAGTGCCGAGGCGACATTGGCGTTGCGCGACAGGCCTTCCTGCATCAGCACATTGCCCTGTTCCATGGTGCTGATCGCGTTGCCGGTTTCCTGTTGGATGCTGTGGATCATGCTGGAGATTTCATCGGTCGCCTGACGGGTACGCGAGGCGAGGCTGCGCACTTCGTCCGCGACCACGGCAAAACCGCGACCTTGTTCACCGGCACGAGCGGCTTCGATGGCAGCGTTAAGTGCCAACAGGTTGGTCTGCTCGGCGATCGAAGTGATCACGCCGACAATCCCGCCGATTTCCTGAGAGCGCTGCCCCAGCGTGTTGATCACGCTGGCGGTGCTGTTCAGCGCGCCAGCGATCTGCTCCAGCGACGACGACGCTTCTTCCATCGAGCTGCGGCCGATCTGGGTCTGCTGAGCGTTTTCCTGCGCCAAGCGCTGGGTCGCGCCCATGTTGTCGGCGATGTTCAACGACGTCGCGCTGAACTCTTCCACGGCACCGGCCATGCTGGTGATTTCGCCCGACTGTTGCTCCATGCCTTCGTAAGCACCACCGGACAAACCGGACAGCGCCTGCGCACGGCTATTGACTTCTTCCGAAGCGCGGCGGATGTGCTCGACCATGGTCGACAGCGCCTGGCTCATCTGGTTGAACGCGCGGGACAGCTGACCGATTTCATCGTGGCTCGATACGTTCAGCCGCACACTCAGATCACCCGCGCCCAAGGCTTCGGCCTGACGCACCAGATCGCCCAGCGGTGCAAGTTTGCTGCGCAGCAGCCAGACCACGGAACCGACCGCGAGCAACATCGCCAGCAGGCTGCCGATCGCCAGTTGCGTACCGACACTCCAGGTCACCGCGCGGATCTCGGCTTTCGGCATGCTCGCCACCACCGACCACGGGCCACCTTCGAACGGCACGGCGATGCTGTAGAAGTCCTCACCCTTGTCGCTCCAGAACTCACCCTTGCCCGGGGTTTTCACCAGGTTGTTGATGGTCGGGGCGGCTTGATCCAGGTTTTCGACGCCGGCAATCGGCACCAGCCATTTGTTCTGCTCGTCGAGGAGCGCCAGCGAGCCGGTCTTGCCAATGCGGAAGCGCTTGAGATTGGCGAACTGCGCGTTCTGCGCATCGGTGTAGTCGAAGCCGACGTACAGCACGGCGATGATCTTGCCGCCCGCATCGCGCACCGGGGTGTACTGCGACATGTAGTAGCGCTCGAACAGCAACGAGCGGCCGACATAACTCTGCCCCGCCATCAACTTCGCGTACGCCGGGTTGGCATGATCGAGCACGGTGCCGATGGCACGGGTGCCGTCCTGCTTGCTGACGTTGGTGCTGACGCGGATGAAGTCTTCGCCGCTGCGCACGAATACCGTGGCCACACCAGCGGTCATCTGCTTGAACTCGTCAACTTCCTTGAAGTTGTTGTTCAGCACCTCGTTGCCCAGATGCAGGCCCGGAGTCTGCACGCCGGCCACGGTCACTGGCTGATCGGGGTGCACACTCAAGCCACCGCCGAAGCGCTTTTCGAACAGCCCGCTCAGGCGCAGGGTGCTTTCGCGCAGCGTACCGTGGAAGGTACTCAGCTGATCGGCCAGCAGCCGGGCCTCACTGGCCAGATGCTCTTCACGGGTGGCGAGGTTGGCGGAATCCAGCGAACGCAAGGCGAACACCGTACTGCCGCTGATGACTATCGCCAGTATCACAGCAAGGGCAAGGCCCAGCTGCGAGGCGATCCGAGCACGAGGTTGAGACATGAACAGCTCCTGGCCGAGCCACCGAATCCTCCTTGATCGCGGTAATTGCCCGGAAAATATTCTAATAGTGGGGTGTAACGCGAAACCGGCACGACGGTTCCACAAGCTCGTAGTCGGCGGTAAAACCGAATACTTGAGCGCATTGCGTGGGTATGGCGCAGTGGTGGCATTGTGCCGGCTCGAACGTTTCAGCTCAAGCGCTCTACCGCCGGCAATTGCATGGCGCGGACTTCGCCTTGGAGAAAATCGCTGAGACGGCGCAAACGTTCACCTCCCGGACGCGGTTTCGGCCACACCAGGTAATAATTCAGGCCACTGGCGACGGCGGTCGGCCATGGCAGGCTCAAGCGCCCTTGCGCGACATCTTCGGCGACCATCAACAGATCACCCATCGAAACGCCGTAGCCGCGCGCCGCGGCGATCATGCCCAGCTCCAGCGTATCGAACACTTGTCCGCCCTTGAGCGAGACCTGATCGGACAGGCCCATGCGCTCCAGCCAACTGCGCCAGTCACGGCGATCCGGGGTCGGGTGCAGCAGTTCAGCAGCCGCCAGACGCGCTACGTCCCATGGTTGGTCATTGAGCAGGTTCGGCGCGCCGACCGGGATCAATTCCTCGGGAAACAGCAGGCTCGCTTCCCAGTCCGGCGGGAAATGCCCGTCACTGAGCAACACCGCGCAATCGAACGGTTCATTGTTGAAGTCCACCGAATCGATATCCATCCATGCGCTGGTCAATTGCACCTCATTGCCCGGCTGCAAATGGCGGAAGCGACTCAACCGCGCCAGCAGCCAACGCATGGTCAGGGTCGATGGCGCTTTCATGCGCAGGATGTCGTCCTCGGCGCGCAAGGTATTGCAGGCGCGCTCAAGGGCGGCGAAGCCTTCGCGGATTCCGGGTAGCAGCAGCCGCGCCGATTCGGTCAGTTGCAGGTTGCGCCCGCTGCGATGAAACAGCCGGCAGGCGAAGTGTTCTTCAAGGGTGCGCATGTGCCGACTGACCGCGCTCTGGGTGATCGACAACTCTTCCGCCGCGCGGGTGAACGAGCTGTGTCGCGCTGCCGCTTCGAATGCGCGCAGGGCATACAACGGCGGAAGGCGTCGGGACATGCAAAAAGCTCCAATAGCGCGGATATAGCCAATCCGGCGGGTACGTTTCAGGATGAGTATTAATCATGCCACCCATCCTTTTTATCCCTTTGTGCAAAGCCTGCCAAGCGCCGAGAATCGACGCTCTTCTGCTTCCTCTGATATTTGGGTGGTGATGACCATGCAGCATCCTGTGCGTACCGAACTCTGGGCCATTCTGCGGCTGGCGGGGCCGCTGATTGCTTCGCAGTTGGCGCACATGCTGATGGTGCTGACCGACACCCTGATGATGGCGCGCCTCAGCCCCGAAGCGCTGGCCGGTGGCGGCCTCGGTGCCGCGAGCTACTCGTTCGTGTCGATTTTCTGCATCGGCGTGATTGCAGCGGTCGGCACACTGGTGGCGATTCGTCAGGGTGCCGGCGACATCATCGGCGCGGCGAGGCTGACGCAGGCCGGGTTGTGGCTGGCCTGGCTTATGGCCCTCGGCGCCGGGCTGCTGTTGTGGAACCTCAAACCGGTGTTGCTGCTGTTCGGCCAGACCGAAACCAACGTCAACGCCGCCGGGCAATTCCTCATCGCCCTGCCTTTCGCCCTGCCCGGTTATCTGAGCTTCATGGCTCTGCGCGGCTTTACCAGTGCAATCGGCCGGGCGACGCCAGTGATGGTCATCAGCCTCGCCGGTACGGTGGCCAACTTCCTGCTCAACTACGCGCTGATCACCGGCATGTTCGGCCTGCCGCAGCTGGGTCTGACCGGCATCGGTCTGGTCACGGCGATTGTCGCCAACTGCATGGCACTGGCGCTGGCCTGGCATATCCGTCGGCATCCGGCGTATGACGCTTATCCGTTGCGCGCCGGCCTGTCGCGGCCGAACCGGCAATACTTGAAAGAACTCTGGCGCCTGGGCCTGCCGATCGGTGGCACCTATGCGGTAGAGGTCGGGTTGTTCGCTTTCGCTGCGCTGTGCATGGGCACCATGGGCAGTACGCAAATGGGTGCGCATCAGATCGCCCTGCAGATCGTGTCGGTGGCCTTCATGGTCCCGGCCGGGATGTCTTACGCCATCACCATGCGCGTCGGCCAACACTATGGCGCCGGGCAACTGGTCGATGCGCGCATGTCCGGGCGTGTCGGCATCACTTTCGGTGCGGTGGTGATGCTCGGCTTTGCCCTGGTGTTCTGGCTGTGGCCGAACCAGTTGGTCGGCCTGTTCCTTGACCACAACGATCCGGCGTTTACCGAAGTGATCCGTCTGGCGGTGAGCCTGTTGGCAGTAGCGGCGTGGTTCGAGCTGTTCGACGGCACGCAGACGATTGCCATGGGCTGTATTCGTGGGCTCAAGGATGCCAAGACTACGTTTCTCGTGGGGCTCGCTTGCTATTGGCTGATTGGCGCGCCAGCGGCGTGGTGGATGGCGTTCCATCTCAATTGGGGGCCGACGGGTGTCTGGTGGGGTCTGGCGTTGGGCCTGGCCTGCGCGGCGGTGAGCCTGACGCTGGCGTTTGAATGGAAGATGCAGCGGATGATTCGGCGCGAGCCAGTTGCAGAGAGGTTCGAGGCCATCGGCGCGGATTAAGATCAAAAGATCGCAGCCTTCGGCGGCTCCTACGAGGGAACACATTCCAAGGTAGGAGCTGCCGAAGGCTGCGATCTTTTAAATGGCTTCCACCGAAGCCTGCTGACTGGCTCCAAAGGTCAGATATTCCACCAACTCATCCAGCGGCAACGGCCGGCTGATCAGATAACCCTGTACCTGATCGCAGCCGAACCCGCGCAGCAATTCCAGTTGCTCCGGCGTCTCGACGCCCTCGGCGACCACTTCCAGGTGCAGGTTGTGCGCGAGGTTGATCATCGCGTGCACCAGTTTGCGGTTCTCTTCGCGCTGTTCCATGCCGCCGACAAAACTCTTGTCGATCTTCAACAAGGTGATCGGCAGGCTGTTGAGGTGCACGAACGACGAAAACCCGGTGCCGAAATCGTCCAGCGAGAAGCGCACACCGAGGCGGCCGAGCGCATCCATGGTCTGTTTGACCAGATCGCTACGCCGCATCACGGCGGTTTCGGTCAGTTCGAATTCCAGCCACTGCGCCTCCACCCCACGTTCGGCAATCAGGCGGCTGAGCGTCGGCAGCAACTGGCTGTCCTGAAACTGGCGGAACGACAGGTTGATCGCCATGTGCAGCGCCGGCAGACCTTGCTCGCGCAAGGCCTGCATATCGCGCAAGGCGCGGGAAATCACCCAGTAACCCAATGGCACGATCAGACCGCTCTGCTCCGCCAGCGGGACGAACTCGCTCGGTGGCAACAGACCGCGCTCGCCATGACGCCAGCGCACCAGCGCTTCGAGGCCGACAATCCGGCCGTCTTCAAGATTCAGGCGTGGCTGGTAATGCAGTTCCAGCTCATCGCGGCGCAACGCCCGGCGCAGTTCGCTTTCGAGGTCGGCCATGCTCCGCGCGTTGCGGTTGATGCGTTCGTTGAAGATATGAAAGGTGCAGCCCTGCGTGCTCTTGGCCTGCTGCATGGCGATATGGGCGTGCCACATCAGTGGATCGGCACCGCCATTGGCGCGGGCATGGGCGATGCCGAGGCTGGAACCGATCAGCAGGCTCTCGCCGTCGACCCAATAAGGTTCGGCCAACGCCTCAGTAATGCGTTCGGCCATCCACTCGGCGCGTTGCGGTGCACGACGGGTATCGATCAGCAGAGCGAATTCATCGCTGCCCAGCCGTGCCAGTTGATCGCCGGCCTCCAGCTGACTTTTCAGCCGCGCGACAACTTGCAGGATCAAGCGATCGCCGGCCTGATGACCAAGGGCATCGTTGGCATGGCGGAAGTTGTCGAGATCGAGATGGCCGAGGGCGAGACCGCGACCGTCGCCTTCGGCAAGGCGCGCCGTGAGCAGGGTCTGGAAGCCCTGACGGTTGGCGATACCGGTCAGCGGGTCCTGTTCGGCGAGGCGCTGAAGAGTGTTTTCCAGCACGCCGCGCTCGCGCACATGGCGCAGGCAACGCTGGAGCATGCCGGCGTCGAGGGCGTCGAACACCAGCCAGTCGCTGACACCGACCGGCGCGGTGGCCGGCTCGTGCTCCAGCAGCAGAACGGTCGGCAGGCTGCAGCGCCCGGGCGGCGGTTGCAACGCTGGCAGGGTCAGCAGTACCGCGTGGCGGTTGTCCTCGAACAGGCGGCTGACCGAATCCCAGTTCGGCGCGCTGATCAGCACCGCCGCGCTCCCCATCGGAGCCAGACACTCACGCAACAACGCTGTCCACGCTGGCTCTTCGGCCAGTAGCAGCAAACGCAAGGGTTCGACAGGCGTAGACAAGCTGACTCCCTAGACTCTGCAATGATGTAGGCGGGGCATTATGCCGTTGTGCTGAACAATGACCAATGCGTTGTCTGATGACAACGGCATCGAAACGTTATTTTGTGTCACGAATGAGAACATTAGCCGCAAAATCCCCGCGTATCCTGCGTGAAAGTAACAAAAGCGGCAAATCTGAATCGCGTGCTGCGTCACAAGTCGGACAGAGCAGCAGAAATCGCTGAGCCTGTTAAAATGCCGGCCCATTTCGTCAACGACTCCCGAATTTTCGTATGTCCCGACTCAATCCCCGGCAGCAAGAAGCCGTGAACTACGTCGGCGGCCCTCTATTGGTGCTCGCCGGTGCTGGCTCCGGCAAGACCAGCGTGATCACGCGCAAGATCGCGCACCTGATCCAGAACTGCGGCATCCGCGCCCAGTACATCGTCGCCATGACCTTTACCAACAAGGCCGCGCGCGAGATGAAAGAGCGGGTCGGCACCCTGTTGCGTGCCGGCGAAGGCCGTGGCCTGACCGTCTGCACCTTCCACAACCTGGGCTTGAACATCATCCGCAAGGAGCATGCGCGGCTGGGCTACAAACCCGGTTTCTCGATCTTCGACGAAACCGACGTCAAGGCCCTGATGACCGACATCATGCAGAAGGAATACGCAGGCGACGACGGCGTCGATGAGATCAAGAACATGATCGGCGCCTGGAAAAACGACCTGATCCTGCCCGCCCAGGCCCTGGAAAACGCGCGCAATCCCAAGGAACAGACCGCCGCGATCGTCTACACCCACTATCAGCGCACGCTCAAGGCGTTCAACGCGGTGGACTTCGATGACCTGATCCTGCTGCCGGTAAAGCTCTTCGAAGAACACGCCGACATTCTCGAAAAGTGGCAGAACAAGGTCCGTTACCTGCTCGTCGACGAATACCAGGACACCAACGCCAGCCAGTATCTGTTGGTGAAGATGCTCATCGGCAAGCGCAACCAGTTCACCGTGGTCGGCGACGACGACCAGTCGATCTACGCCTGGCGTGGCGCGCGCCCGGAAAACCTGATGCTGCTCAAGGACGACTATCCGTCCCTGAAAGTGGTGATGCTCGAGCAGAACTATCGTTCCACCAGCCGCATCCTGCGCTGCGCCAACGTGCTGATCTCGAACAACCCGCACGAATTCGAAAAACAGCTGTGGAGCGAGATGGGCCACGGCGACGAGATCCGCGTGATTCGCTGCCGCAACGAGGACGCCGAAGCCGAGCGCGTGGCCATGGAAATCCTCAGCCTGCACTTGCGCACCGACCGCCCGTACAGCGATTTCGCCATTCTTTATCGCGGTAACTACCAGGCCAAGCTGATCGAATTGAAGCTGCAGCACCATCAGGTGCCGTATCGCCTGAGCGGCGGCAACAGCTTCTTCGGTCGCCAGGAAGTGAAGGACCTGATGGCCTACTTTCGCCTGATCGTCAACCCGGATGACGACAACGCCTTCCTGCGCGTGATCAACGTGCCGCGTCGCGAGATCGGCTCGACCACCCTGGAAAAGCTCGGCAACTACGCCACCGAGCGCAAGATCTCGATGTACGCCGCCACCGACGAAATTGGCCTCGGCGAACATCTCGACAGCCGCTTCACCGATCGTCTGGCGCGCTTCAAGCGCTTCATGGACAAGGTCCGCGAGCAGTGCGCCGGCGAAGATCCGATCTCGGCGCTGCGCAGCATGGTCATGGACATCGACTACGAGAACTGGCTGCGTACCAACAGCTCCAGCGACAAGGCGGCGGACTACCGCATGGGCAACGTCTGGTTCCTGATCGAGGCGTTGAAAAACACCCTCGAAAAAGACGAAGACGGCGAAATGACCGTCGAAGACGCCATCGGCAAACTGGTGCTGCGTGACATGCTCGAGCGCCAGCAGGAAGAAGAGGACGGCGCCGAAGGTGTGCAGATGATGACGCTGCATGCGTCCAAAGGGCTGGAATTTCCCTACGTGTTCATCATGGGCATGGAAGAGGAAATACTCCCGCACCGTTCCAGCATCGAAGCCGACACCATCGAAGAAGAACGCCGCCTGGCCTATGTGGGCATCACCCGCGCCCGCCAGACCCTGGCATTCACCTTCGCAGCCAAGCGCAAGCAGTACGGTGAAATCATCGACTGCGCGCCGAGTCGCTTTCTGGATGAGCTGCCGCCGGACGATCTGGCCTGGGAAGGCAACGACGACACCCCGACTGAAGTCAAAGCCGTGCGTGGCAATAGCGCATTGGCCGACATACGCGCGATGTTAAAGCGCTAGAATCGACTACTTTTTAATCTACCTTCGGCGCCCATCGCGCCAACAGAGGAAGCTGTTGTGGAAGCACTGCACAAAAAAATCCGCGAAGAAGGCATCGTGCTTTCCGATCAGGTCCTGAAAGTCGACGCTTTCCTGAACCACCAGATCGACCCGGCCCTGATGAAGCTGATCGGTGACGAATTCGCCGCGCTCTTCAAGGATTCCGGGATCACCAAGATCGTCACCATCGAAGCTTCGGGCATCGCCCCGGCGATCATGACCGGTCTGAACCTCGGCGTGCCGGTGATCTTCGCCCGCAAGCAACAGTCACTGACCCTGACTGAAAACCTGCTCTCGGCGACCGTCTACTCGTTCACCAAGAAGACCGAAAGCACCGTGGCCATCTCCCCGCGCCACCTGACCAGCAGCGACCGCGTGCTGATCATCGACGATTTCCTGGCCAACGGTAAGGCCTCGCAAGCGCTGATCTCGATCATCAAACAGGCCGGCGCCACCGTTGCCGGTCTGGGCATCGTCATCGAGAAGTCGTTCCAGGGCGGCCGCGCCGAACTGGACTCGCAGGGCTACCGCGTCGAGTCGCTGGCTCGCGTGCAATCGCTGAAGGATGGCGTCGTCACCTTCATCGAGTAACCAGCGGCACCGAGTTACCCCTGTGGGAGCGAGCCTGCTCGCGAATGCATTGTGTCAGTCAAAATAATCTTTGACTGATCCGGCGCTTTCGCGAGCAAGCCCGCTCCCAGAGGTGAGTCTCAAGCCTTCGAGAAATCCATTCTGTACCCTGCCCCCGGCACCCCTTCATGCATCGCAGCTTGAATCTCCGCATACAAGGCATTCGCCTCGCCGGTAGTAATTGAGCGTGAACAATCCCGCAGCACCACATGTAAAAGCACGTTCTCCTGACCCGGCAGCATTCCGAGTCGCTCAATGGCTTGCGGTGGTAAATCCGAACGCTGCCAACGCCCTTTGATTCGCATCTCCTCGATCCAGTTTGAGCAATCCCCTGCCGCCTGCAACATCCTCTCGGTCAATACCTCTTCACTCAATCCCGGCGTCACTGCCAGCGAGATGTCGCGTGCAATCGATGGCAAACGAGACACCGCAGTCCAAGTGTCCAGATCATGCATCTGAGCCTGCACGCGCACATTCTGATCGCGTAACAAACGGATATCAGGTATGCCTTTGCGCAACATCGTCAAGCGATCCAGCCCCATCCCAAGAGCAAGCCCACCATGGCGCATCGGATCAATCTGCAAACGCTGTAATAGCGACTTCGCGATACGCCCGCACTCCAGAACCTCGACCGGCACGCCATCATTCAACACATTCACTTCAATCCCACCTTCGGTGTAGTGATGCGGGCTGTCGCCGTAGACCCAGGATTTGCCAGGGACAGCTGACTGCAAGATATCGCTGACAAGACGCAGTAAATGCTCGTGCGAGGCCAGATCGGGATCGCCGAGTACCCAAATATCCATTTGATGCGGTTCAGCACAATGCCAGCGGTCGCGACTGTCACGCCTGAACGTTATTCCCGGCGCTGCCAGCAAGATGGTCTGCCCCGGCTGGCGAATCTTCGCGGCCTGCTGAAGCGCTGCAGGAATTTGGCTGGTGGTCTGTGTGCGCAATAGCGAGTGCTCATCAACCCAACGTGTGTGCTCACTGCCGAGAGTAATTTCGGCCGGGTCGTAACCGAGCAACCCGTAGTTTTCTTCTGCCGACACAATCCTTGGTCCAATTTGCAGTTGTGCTTCGGGCCACCCCCGTTCTGCGAGCCCTGTAAGTACTTCATTCAGCAACAACCGGACAGCGTGATCGGGTTGGCTCTTTTCGGTCAAATCAGTCAGGAGCAATGCTTGGTGGACAGACGCGTCTGTCAGATATTTCTTTGATGTATGCACTTTGTTCTCCCGTAATTAGAGTTGGCATGAGCACGCAAAACATAGAGCCCATAAATAAAACCTACTCAACTAGAGCTCGCAACCACAACCGATGAAGTATGAATTTTACAATTTTCGGAACAGTACTACAGATAGAAACCACTCAAATAACCGAACCACATAGCAGGCAAAACCCACAGAAGAATTAATTCTTAAAATATTAAAATAACGATTCAACCAGTTATCTACATATGCATTAATCCACTCACCTCCATCCAAATGGGGGTTCACAAAAAAATCAAAAAAAGGGAACCAAAAATGAAATCTGAAAAAGTCATCAAAGAAAATCTCAGCCGCATCGCTTCTGATCCAAACAACTTTGGATGGGCACCTCTGGCTTGGGCATATACAGACGATTAATCCCTATCAGTCCGCGGCAACGCTCGTTGCCGCGGACTTCAGAACAAGGAGGGTCTATGTCACCGCCAAACAACATCTCCGCACTCTTCGACGATCACCGCTATTCTATTATTGCCGATTCAGATGACTTTCTTGAAGAATGTAAACTCTTGGGTCTCGACACGGCAAATATTTCTCTGCTAAAGGAATTCCCTGCGAACTGTATAGTTTTTTCTTTCACTAACGAGGCTGCGAAAAAAACGTTCGAAATCGCCAAGAAACCGCTGCGCAATAAAATCATTTTCTGCGCGACCCAAGTATTTGAGCCCTCTGTAAGAGCGGCAATCTACAGTCTCGACCTTTTACTTAGAAGCGATTTTACGCAGTCCCTGTCTGCTCAGAGAGCAGTATTGAATATGCTTAATTCAAACCAGACATTTTGTTTATCAGGCAATGAATCAGATGCAACCGTATCCATTCCTTCATGGGCACAGCCTTACGCACTGCTTAGTGAAGACGTGACTGAGAACTTCGTGCAGTCTGTCGCAGAGTTTTTTGAAGTTCATTACGCACATATGAATCCACTAGAGCGTTGTCCGTTTGAGTTCTCTGGCACTTTGAAAATCTCCGGAATACTGACCGTACTCCGAAAACCCAACCCCCAACTTCCCGAGGGCCTAAGAACCTCGCTGAAATGGCTTAGTGACCGGATAGCAGAAGAGGGAGCAAGGCTCACAGTCAGAGAAAACAACTTAACTTCACTAATAGTAAATAATACGGAGCAGATAAAGCTTCTGGATTTCGCGGCGGGTACTCGTGGGTTGAAACTTACGGAATTTGCTATCGGCGTGAACGAATCGATTTCAAGCGTTATCGATTACGGAGTCAATTCTCAACTGAATGAAGGTATCAGCGGGGTTCACTTGGCTATCGGGGATGGTTCATCTGGCTACCACATAGACTTTTTGAGCCCAGGAGTAAATGTCATCCCTGTCTGCTCACGCGCATGTATTTGACGGTAGGAATGAGCCTGCTCGCGATGGCGTAGTAACAGCCAACATATTCGGCTCTGATACACCATCATCGCGAGCAAGCTCCCGCATTCGGTTTTGTGGGGGCAGTTACTGTGCGGTAGCTTTCAGGCCTGTGAGCAGCAGGCGTTGGAAAAGGTCCTCCTTCAGGCCCTCCGGATTCGTCAGTTGCATCCGTTCAAGATGTTCCGGGAACACTGAGGCCTCCGGCGCATCCAGCGCTGCCTTGCCCAAGTCGAGAATCTCGGTCAGCTTGAACTTGCTCTTCAGCCAGTTCAGCGCCCGCAGCAGATCCCGTTCGATGGCGGTGAAATCACAGCCCAGCGGATACTCCGGAAACAGATTCGGATGCCGTGCGGCAATCGCCTGCAAGCGTTGCGGTGTGTTGTCGGCAAATCGTGGATCGAGACGGAAGTCCTTCGGCAGCTTGCCGACTGTCTGCGCCTTTTCGATCAGTCCCGGCTGGAACCGCGAGTCGCTGATATTGAGCAACGCTTCGATCACCGCCGCGTCGGATTTGCCGCGCAGATCAGCGATGCCGTACTCGGTGACGACGATGTCGCGCAGGTGCCGCGGGATCGTGCAGTGGCCGTAGTCCCAGACGATATTGGAACTGACCTCGCCGCCCGATTCGCGCCAGCTGCGCAGGATCAACATCGATCGCGCGCCTTCCAGCGCGTGGCCCTGAGCAACAAAGTTGTACTGGCCGCCAACCCCGCTGAGCACGCGTCCGTCCGCCAATTGATCAGCCACGCCGGCGCCGAGCAGAGTCATGGTGAACACGGTGTTGATGAAGCGCGCATCGATGCGCTGCAAGCGCTTGAGCTCTTCCTGGCCGTACAGCTCGTTGATGTAGCTGATGCGGGTCATGTTGAATTCCAGCAGCTTGCTTTGCGGCAACTCGCGCAGCCGCTCATAAAAACTGCGCGGGCCAAGGAAGAAGCCGCCGTGCACCGAGATACCGTCGGGCTGCGCGGCTTCGTCGAGGGTACCGGCGTTGGCCTGCTCCTGAGTCGGCACATCCGGATAGACCTTGCGCCGAATGATCCCGGCATCCGCCAATACCAACAGCCCGTTGACGAACATCTCGCTGCAACCGTAAAGGCCTTTGGCAAATGGCGCGGTGCCGCCCTCGCGCTGGATCAATTGCGCCCATTGGCTGAGGTTGATGTCATCGAGCAACGCCTGATAACCGGCGTTATCGGCCTGACGGGCAAGTAGCGCAGCAGTCAACGCGTCCCCCATCGAGCCGATACCAATTTGCAATGTGCCGCCATCGCGCACCAGCGTACTGGCGTGCAAGCCAATGAAATGATCCTGAAAGCCCACGGGCATGTTCGGCGTGGAAAACAGCGTGCTGCTGTCCTTTTCGTCGATCAGCAAATCAAACGTGTCGATGTCGACTTCCGCATCGCCGGGCATGTACGGCAGATCCGTATGCACCTGGCCGACCAGCACAATGGTCTCCCCCGCCTCGCGGCGCTTGGCGATCATCGGCAACAGGTCGAGGGTGATGTCCGGGTTGCAGCTCAGGCTTAAGCGATCAGGGTGTTCGCTGCTGCTGGCGAGCAATTGCGCCACCAGATTGAGACCCGCTGCGTTGATGTCGCGAGCGGCATGGCTGTAATTGCTGCTGACGTAATCCTGCTGCGCCGGCGCGCTGTTGAGCAGACTGCCCGGCTGCATGAAAAACTGCTGGATACGGATGTTGGCGGGCAGGCTGTCGCGCTGCAGATCGGCGAGGAAATCGAACTCCGGATAATCACCAAACACGCGCTCGACGAAGGGCTCGATAAAGCGCTTCTGCAAGCCATCGCCCAGATTCGGCCGACCGAGGCACAGCGCGGTATAGATCGTCAGCTGCCGCTCGGGCAGGTCCTGGATGCGCCGGTACAGCGCGTTGACGAAGTTATTCGGCTTGCCCAGCCCCAGCGGCAGGCCCATGTGGATGTGCGCAGGCAAACGCGCCAGCACGTCGTCCACCGCCTGTTCGATCGAACACAACTGCACCATCTGAAGCCTCCCGCCCGTTCCGTTGATAGGGGTAGACCGAGATTGCCTTGAGTTTGCTGCAAAGGACAGCGTTTGGTTCGGAGGGACCAAGGCCTGGATGAATCGGGAAACCAGAAACCACAGACACAAAAAAACCGTCCGAAGACGGTTTTTTTCAAAGCCGGCGCTGATTACAGACCGGACATCTCTTTGATCGCACCCTTGAGCTCTTCATCGGTGCAATCGGCGCAGGTGCCTTTTGGCGGCATGGCGTTGATGCCGGTGATAGCTTTGGCGAGGATGCCGTCGAGGCCACCCTGATGGTCAGCGCGCTCCTTCCAGGCTGCAGTGTCCTTGATTTTCGGCGCGCCCAACAGGCCGGTACCGTGACAAGCGTTGCAGTGCTTGGCAATCACCTCGTCCGGGGTTCTCGCCCCGCCACCGCCGCCAGCCGTCGCGGCCACTTCCATACCCTTGCATTCCTGCCCTTGAACACACACCTGGCCGACGGGCTCGAGGCGTTTGGCGATGTCGTCATTTGTCGCAGCTTGAGCGCTGACAGCCCAGAGGGCCAGTACGGTTGCTGGTGCAGCCAGCATTTTCATAATTAGGTTCACGCGTTCACCCTCAATGGTGGCTATTCACGCCTGCGGCCACGGTTCGCAGGCGGGCGCAAGTATAGCGGGTAGGCCGCTGTACTGAAACAACCCCATGGTTAGAGGGGTCTTGTTGCCCATCGGTAAAACGGTTCTGGGGCCTTTGCCATATCGGCCTGGCGCCTTCTGCTTAAAAATTCGCCGGCGTGGCTGCGCTGATTAGTCGCGCCGGCACGTCGAACGGGTTACGGAAACGATGCGGCTTGGTACTTTCAAAATAGTAGCTGTCGCCGGCTTCGAGGATAAAAGTTTCCAGACCCACCACCAGTTCGAGGCGGCCTTCCACCAGAATCCCGGTTTCCTCGCCCTCGTGGGTGAGCATTTCTTCGCCGGTGTCGGCGCCCGGCGGGTAGATTTCGTTGAGGAAGGCGATGGCGCGGCTCGGGTGGGCGCGGCCGACCAGTTTCATGGTCACGGCGCCGTCGGAGATGTCGATCAGCTCATTGGCCTTGTAGACGATCTGGGTCGGTTGGTCCTGCAGGATCTCTTCGGAAAAGAACTCGACCATCGACATGGGAATCCCGCCGAGCACCTTTCTCAGCGAACTGATCGAAGGGCTGACGCTGTTCTTTTCGATCATCGAAATGGTGCTGTTGGTGACGCCCGCGCGTTTGGCGAGTTCACGCTGGGAAAGCCCTTTGAGCTTGCGGATCGATTGCAGTCGTTCACCGACGTCCAAGGCGGGAGCCTCCTGATGTTGTAAGAATATTGAGCGTTATCATGGCGACAGCGTTCAGTATTTACAACAGCTGGCCCCCGCAGCGGCGTCAACCCTCGGAATAGAGCCTTGGCACCCGCTTCAGGTTGCAGAAGATCTGATACGGGATGGTATCGGCCCACTTTGCCACGTCGCTGGCGAGGATGTTCTTACCCCACAACTCGACGGTCGAGCCAAGCCCCGCTTCCGCTACGTCGGTCAGATCGATGCAGAGCATGTCCATCGACACGCGCCCCAGCAAGCGGCTGGGTTTGCCAGCCACCAGCACCGGCGTGCCGGTCGGCGCCTGGCGCGGGTAGCCGTCGGCGTAACCCATGGCGACCACGCCGATGCGCATCGGCTTGTCGGTGATGAATCTGGCGCCATAGCCGATCGGTTCGCCGGCCGGCAATTCACGCACACTGATGACTTTCGATTCGAGAGTCATCACCGGTTGCAGGCGTTCAGCGACGGCGTTGGCTTCTTCGAACGGGGTCGCGCCGTAGAGCATGATGCCCGGACGTACCCAGTCGCTTTGGATTTCTGGCCATCCGAGCACCGCTGGCGAGTTGCGCAAGCTGACTTCCGCCGCCAGCCCCTGACGCGCCGCTTCGAACACCGCGACCTGCTCGGCACTGCTTTGCGCATGCAGTTCATCGGCGCGGGCGAAGTGGCTCATCAACACGATTTTTGCCACTTTGCCGCTGGCCAGCAGACGCTGATAGGCCGCTGGATAATCTTTCGGATGCAGGCCGACGCGGTGCATGCCGGAATCGAGCTTGAGCCATACCGTGATCGGTTTGCTCAGGACTGCCTGCTCGATCGCTTCGAGCTGCCACAGCGAATGCACCACGCACCAGAAATCATGCTCAACGATCAACGCCAGCTCGTCAGCTTCGAAGAAGCCTTCCAGCAGCAATACCGGCGCGCGAATCCCGGCGGAACGCAGCTCCAGTGCTTCTTCAATGCAGGCCACCGCAAACCCGTCAGCCTCGGCTTCCAGCGCCTGGGCGCAACGTACCGCGCCATGGCCATAGGCGTCCGCCTTGATCACCGCGAGCGCCTTGGCGCCGGTGACTTCACGGGCAATTCGGTAGTTGTGACGCAGGGCTTGAAGGTCGATCAGGGCACGGGCAGGACGCATGGCGGCAGACTTCTGGGCGGTCATGGGAAGAAAAACCGGCGCTGACTGACGACGTGAACCGCCAACAGCACCGGGAGAGGGATCTTGGGAACGTTATGGCAGCGCGGCGACGATGGAGATCTCCACCAGAATGCTCGGCTTGGCCATCTTCGCTTCGACGGTGGCGCGGGCCGGCGCGGCGCCTTTTGGCAGCCACTGGTCCCACACCGCATTCATCCCGGCGAAGTGCGCTTCGATGTCGTTCAAATAGATCGTTGCCGACAACAGATGCTGTTTGTCCGTCCCGGCCAGATCGAGCAGACGTTCTATATTGGCGAGCACGTCGCGGGTCTGCTGTTCAATTCCGGCGTCGAAGTCGTCGCCGACCTGCCCGGCCAGATACACGGTGCCGTTGTGGCTGACGATCTGACTCATGCGCTCATTGGTGAGCTGGCGCTGGATTGACATGTTTTGCGGACTCCTGGGTCTGGTTGCCGTAACGGGAAATATCGAGGCCTTCAGCGCTGATCTGCGGCTTTTTCTTCGCCATCAGGTCGGCGAGCAAACGGCCGGAACCACAGGCCATGGTCCAGCCGAGCGTACCGTGACCGGTGTTGAGGAACAGATTCTTGAACGGCGTGGCGCCAACGATCGGCGTACCGTCCGGCGTGGTCGGGCGCAGGCCGGTCCAGAAACTTGCTTCGGCCAGATTGCCGCCCTGAGGATAAAGGTCGTTGACGATCATCTCCAGGGTTTCGCGCCGACGCGGGTTCAGCGACAGGTCAAAACCGGCAATCTCGGCCATGCCGCCGACGCGGATGCGGTTGTCGAAACGGGTGATCGCGACCTTGTAGGTCTCGTCGAGAATGGTTGAAGTCGGCGCCATCGCCGGATCGGTGATCGGCACGGTCAGCGAGTAGCCCTTGAGCGGATACACCGGAGCCTTGATGCCCAGCGGCTTGAGCAGTTGCGGCGAGTAGCTGCCGAGCGCCAGCACGTAGCGGTCAGCGGTTTCCAGCTTGCCGTCGATCCACACACCGTTGATGCGATCACCGGCGTAATCGAGCTTCTGGATGTCCTGGCCGAAACGGAATTCCACACCGAGCTTGCGCGCCATTTCGGCGAGACGGGTAGTGAAGATCTGGCAGTCGCCGGTCTGGTCGTTGGGCAGACGCAGGGCCCCAGCGAGAATGTCAGTCACGCCCGCCAGAGCCGGTTCGACGCGGGCAATGCCGGCGCGGTCGAGGACTTCAAACGGCACGCCGGATTCATTCAGCACGGCGATGTCTTTGGCGGCGTTATCCAGTTGCGCCTGAGTACGGAACAACTGCGTGGTGCCGAGGCTGCGGCCTTCGTAGGCGATACCGGTTTCGGCGCGTAATTCATCGAGGCAGTCGCGGCTGTACTCGGACAGACGCACCATGCGCTCCTTGTTCACCGCGTAACGGCTGGCGGTGCAGTTGCGCAGCATTTGCGCCATCCACAGGTACTGATCGATGTCGGCAGTGGCTTTGATCGCCAGCGGCGCGTGGCGTTGCAGCAGCCACTTGATGGCCTTGAGCGGGACGCCCGGCGCAGCCCACGGCGAGGCGTAACCCGGCGATACCTGGCCGGCGTTGGCGAAACTGGTCTCCATGGCCGCAGCAGGCTGCCGGTCGACCACCACCACTTCAAACCCGGCACGGGCCAGATAGTAAGCACTGGCGGTACCGATGACGCCGCTACCCAAGACCATGACGCGCATTTTCAATCCCTCATCGCGGCTTTTCGCCGAACTGTTTGTTAGAGCAATGATGGGCGCAGTGTAAAAAAGAAATGCCAGTGCTTTTCACTATATAAGCGCCTATATTTGGCGACAATTCTCGGCAAAAACCCTTTTCACGGAGGCGCATCCCCTATGCGTACCAACACTCAGACCAAACGTGAGCTGGACAAGATCGACCGCAACATCCTGCGCATCCTGCAAGCGGACGGGCGGATTTCCTTCACCGAACTGGGCGAAAAGGTCGGCCTCTCGACCACGCCGTGCACCGAGCGCGTGCGGCGTCTCGAGCGCGAGGGGATCATCATGGGCTACAACGCCCGGCTCAATCCGCAGCATTTGAAGGGTAGCCTGCTGGTGTTCGTCGAGATCAGCCTCGACTACAAATCCGGTGACACATTCGAAGAGTTCCGACGCGCGGTGCTGAAGCTGCCGCATGTGCTGGAGTGCCATTTGGTGTCAGGGGATTTCGACTATCTGGTGAAGGCGCGGATTTCCGAGATGGCCTCGTATCGCAAACTGCTCGGCGACATTCTGTTGAAGCTGCCGCATGTGCGTGAATCGAAGAGCTATATCGTCATGGAAGAGGTGAAAGAGAGCCTGTGCCTGCCGATTCCGGATTGATCACCGCAATGATCGTTCCCACGCTCTGCGTGGGAATGCAGCCCGGAACGCTCTGCGTCTCAAAGGCCGAACGCGGAGCGTCCGAAGAGGCATTCCCACGCAGAGCGTGGGAACGATCGCTTACACCAACACCTGCCGATTCGCCGCCATGTACTCGAAAATCTGCTTCTCGACCCGTGGATGTATCAACTCCACCGGCCGCCGCTCGTTCGGGCACGGCAGGGTCTTGGTCGTACCAAACAATCGACAGATCAGCGGCCGCTCTTCATACACCGTGCAGCCATTCGGCCCCAGGTGCACACAGTTGAGTTCTTCCAGCGCGGCATCCTGCTCGGCGCGGGTCTTGCGCGGCAGCCGGGCCATTTCCTCGGGCGAAGTGGTCACCGGCCCGCAGCAGTCGTGGCAGCCCGGCACGCAGTCGAACGTGGGGATCTGCTGACGCAGGTTGCGGATTTTCTGGCTGTTGCAGCTCATCGAAACGGTGACCAAAGTGGCGGGCTGATGATTGTGCCGCAAAAGCCCGGATCCAGACACCGCAGGCCGACCGATGTTGCCCACGTTCGGGCGGGCGGCTTATGCTCCGTCAAATTTTCTCGACACTCAGCCGTTGGATGATGCCCATGACCGCCCGCGCCCCGACCACCGCGAGCCAACCCCACGTTGCCTCTTATTACGCCGCCAGCAGCCTGCCGCAGCCTGACCATCCCGTGCTGCAAGGCGAGGTGGTGGCGGATGTCTGCGTGGTCGGCGGCGGCTTTTCCGGGCTGAATACGGCGCTGGAACTGGCCGAACGCGGTTTCAGCGTGGTGCTGCTGGAAGCGCACAGGATCGGCTGGGGCGCCAGCGGTCGCA
Organism: Pseudomonas sp. H26/SER47-MNA-CIBAN-0231; assembly: GCF_040310465.1. NCBI lineage: Bacteria > Pseudomonadati > Pseudomonadota > Gammaproteobacteria > Pseudomonadales > Pseudomonadaceae > Pseudomonas > Pseudomonas sp. H26/SER47-MNA-CIBAN-0231. The sequence continues at coordinate 91,922 of NZ_JBEOPW010000003.1, forward strand.
ACGGCGGGCAGTTGATTCGCGGCGTCGGTCACGGCCTTGATCAGTTCGCCAATGTCATCGGTGCCGAAGGCGTGCGCGAGATGAAACTCATGGGCCTGGAAGCGGTGGAGATTGTCCGCCGGCGCGTCGAGCGTTTCGGCATTGCCTGCGACCTGACCTGGGGCTACTGCGACCTCGCCAACAAGCCTTCCGATCTCGACGGTTTCGCCGAAGATGCCGAAGAACTCCGCAGCCTGGGTTACCGCTACGAAACCCGTCTGTTGCAGGCCAGTGAAATGCACACCGTGGTCGGTTCCAAGCGCTATGTCGGCGGCTTGATCGACATGGGCTCCGGACATCTGCATCCGCTGAATCTGGCGCTGGGCGAAGCGGCAGCGGCGCAGCAACTGGGCGTGCAGTTGTTCGAGCGTTCGGCCGTGACGCGCATCGATTACGGCCCCGAAGTAAAGGTGCACACCGCGCAAGGCTCGGTGCGGGCCAAAACTCTGGTATTGGGCTGCAATGCCTATCTCAATGACCTCAACCCGCAACTGAGCGGCAAGGTCCTGCCTGCCGGCAGTTACATCATCGCCACCGAACCGCTGAGCGCAGAGCAGGCGCACAACCTGCTGCCGCAGAACATGGCGGTCTGCGACCAGCGGGTGGCGCTGGATTACTACCGGCTCTCGGCGGATCGACGTTTGCTGTTCGGCGGCGCGTGTCATTACTCGGGACGCGATCCGAAAGACATCGGCGCCTATATGCAGCCGAAGATGCTTGAAGTGTTCCCGCAACTGGCCGGGGTGAAAATCGATTATCAGTGGGGCGGAATGATCGGCATCGGTGCCAACCGCCTGCCGCAGATTGGCCGGCTCGCCGAGCAGCCGAACGTGTATTACGCCCAGGCGTATTCCGGACATGGGGTGAATGCCACCCACTTGGCCGGCAAGCTGCTGGCCGAAGCGATCAGCGGGCAGCACAGCGGCGGCTTTGATCTGTTCGCCCAGGTGCCGCACATCACCTTCCCCGGCGGCAAGCACTTGCGCTCGCCGTTGTTGGCGTTGGGGATGTTGTGGCATCGGCTGAAAGAGTTGGTCTGACGAATCAGGATCGTTCCCACGCTCCGCGTGGGAATGCATCCAGTGACGCTCTGCGTCACAGCGGACGCAGAGCGTGCGGGGCGGCGTTCCCACGCAGAGCGTGGGAACGCTCTGTGGTATTCATATCCGCCAGAACGGCTTCAACCCCTCCTCCCTTGCCTGCTCCAGCGTCAGCCCGACATCCTTGAGCTGCTCCGGCGTCAGTCCCAACAACGCCTTGCGCGTGTGCAGACGATGCCAGAACAGACCCCAGCGACTGAGGCCGGACGGCGCGTTACGCAGCAGATTGCGCGCGTTGTCCTTCTGCCCTGCCGCCAGTTCCTGACTGTGTAACGTCAGCCGCACATCGCTCAAGCCGTTCATTTTCGTTGCTCCTGTTTACTTGGGTAGCCAGAGATTCCATGATGCGCGGGCGAGCAAAACCATTACAGACTCAACGAACCTGTATTAACTCCATACAGATTTGCCGATTCGTCGACTGAATGACTGATTTTTGCCGAATCTGTACTGGTTTCCACCAAGACGCACCGAGGCTGCCATGACTCTGTATGTAAACCTCGCCGAATTGCTCGGCACCCGCATCGAACAAGGTTTCTATCGCCCCGGCGATCGCTTGCCGTCGGTGCGCGCCTTGAGTGTCGAGCACGGAGTCAGTTTGAGCACGGTGCAGCAGGCCTATCGCGTGCTTGAAGACAGCGGCCTCGCCACGCCGAAACCCAAGTCTGGCTACTTTGTCCCAGTCGGCCGCGAGTTGCCGGAGCTCCCCGCCGTAGGCCGCCCGGCGCAGCGGCCAGTGGAGATTTCGCAATGGGATCAGGTGCTGGAACTCATTCGCGCGGTGCCACGCAAGGATGTCGTGCAATTGGGCCGTGGCATGCCCGATGTTGGCTCACCTACCATGAAGCCGCTGCTGCGCGGACTGGCGCGAATCAGCCGGCGGCAGGACATGCCCGGCCTGTATTACGACAACATCCACGGCAACCTTGAACTGCGCGAACAGATCGCACGGCTGATGCTCGATTCCGGCTGTCAGTTAAGCGCCAGCGATCTGGTCATCACCACTGGCTGCCACGAAGCGCTGTCCACCAGCATCCACGCGATCTGCGAGCCGGGCGACATCGTCGCGGTGGACTCGCCGAGCTTCCACGGCGCCATGCAGACCCTCAAAGGCCTGGGCATGAAAGCCCTGGAAATCCCCACCGACCCGCTCACCGGGATCAGCCTCGACGCCTTGGAACTGGCCTTGGAGCAGTGGCCGATCAAGGCCATTCAGCTCACGCCCAACTGCAACAACCCGCTCGGCTACGTCATGCCCGAGTCGCGCAAACGCGCGCTGTTGACGCTCGCCCAGCGTTTCGACGTGGCGATCATTGAAGACGATGTGTATGGCGAACTTGCCTACACCTATCCGCGCCCGCGCACGATCAAATCCTTCGATGAAGACGGCCGCGTGTTGCTGTGCAGCTCGTTCTCCAAAACCTTGGCGCCGGGGCTGCGCATCGGCTGGGTGGCGCCGGGCCGATATCTCGAGCGGGTGCTGCACATGAAATACATCAGCACCGGCTCCACCGCGCCACAACCGCAGATCGCCATCGCCGAATTCATCAAGGCCGGCCATTTCGAGCCGCACTTGCGGCGTATGCGCATGCAGTACCAACGCAATCGTGACGCGATGATCGACTGGGTGACGCGCTATTTCCCGGCCGGCACCCGCGCCAGTCGCCCGCAGGGCAGCTTCATGCTCTGGGTGGAACTGCCGGAGGGCTTCGACACGCTGAAACTGAATCGCGCGCTGCACGATCAGGGCGTACAGATTGCCGTTGGCAGCATCTTTTCCGCCTCCGGCAAGTACCGCAATTGTCTGCGGATGAACTACGCTGCCAAACCAACAGCGCAGATCGAAGAAGCGGTGCGCAAGGTCGGCGCTGCGGCAATCAAATTACTCGCCGAGACCGACTGACCTTTTTTGCGCGCCCGGCGTCCAAATTGCCGACCTCAGCCGCCAACCGGAACGATCCTACGTGAGCTTCAGACAGCCCTTACTCGCTTCACTGATACTCGCCTCGTTCCTCAGCGGCTGCGCCAGCCTCGATGTGCCGCGCGAACCAAGCCAGGCCCTGCCGGCGTCGGACTCCAGCTTCGGCCGCTCGATCCAGGCTCAGGCCGCACCCTACAAAGGGCAATCGGGGTTTCGTCTGCTCTCGGACAGCGGTGAGGCCTTTACCGCCCGGGCCGAGCTGATTCGCCATGCCCAGGTCAGCCTCGATTTGCAGTACTACATCGTCCACGACGGCATCAGCACGCGGATGTTGGTGGAGGAAGTGCTCAAGGCTGCCGACCGTGGTGTGCGCGTGCGCATCCTGCTCGACGACACCACCAGCGACGGCCTCGACCAGATCATCGCGACGCTGGCGGCACATCCGCAGATCCAGATTCGCTTGTTCAATCCGTTGCACCTGGGGCGCAGCACCGGCGTAACACGCGCGGCCGGGCGACTGTTCAATCTGTCCGTGCAGCACCGGCGCATGCACAACAAGTTGTGGCTGGCGGACAACAGCGCGGCCATCGTCGGCGGGCGCAATCTGGGCGATGAATATTTCGATGCCGAAGCCAACCTGAATTTCACCGACATCGACATGCTCAGCATCGGCCCGGTGGCCGAGCAGCTCGGGCACAGTTTCGACCAGTACTGGAACAGCGCGCTGAGCAAGCCGATCGACGAATTCCTCTCCAGCCAACCGACCGCCGCCGACCTGCAAAACACGCGCACGCGCCTGGAAGAGTCGCTGGAAGAAACCCGCAAGCAGAACCACGCGCTGTATCAGCAGTTGATGAAGTTCACCACGGACCCGCGCATGGACATCTGGCGCAAGGAGCTGATCTGGGCCTGGAACCAGGCCTTGTGGGACGCGCCGAGCAAGGTGCTGTCCAAGGGCGAACCGGATCCGCATCTGCTGCTGACCACGCAACTGGCACCGGAGCTGACCGGCGTCAGCAAAGAGCTGATCATGATTTCCGCCTACTTTGTGCCGGGCCAGCCAGGGCTGGTTTACCTGACCGGGCGCGCCGATGCCGGGGTCTCCGTGAGCCTGCTGACCAATTCGCTGGAGGCTACCGACGTGCCGGCGGTGCATGGCGGTTACGCGCCCTATCGCAAGGCGTTGCTCGAACACGGCGTGAAACTCTATGAACTGCGCCGCCAGCCTGGGGATAACTACGGCAGCGGGCCACGCGTGTTCTACAGCAAGTCGTTTCGCGGCTCGGATTCCAGCCTGCACAGCAAGGCGATGATCTTTGATCGACGCAAATCGTTTATCGGCTCGTTCAATTTCGACCCGCGCTCGGTGCTGTGGAACACCGAAGTCGGCGTGCTCGTCGACAGCCCGGAACTGGCCGAGCATGTGCGCGCACTGGCATTGCAAGGCATGGCGCCGACCTTGAGTTATCAGGCGAAACTCGAGGACGGCAAGGTCGTCTGGGTCACCGAGGACAACGGCCAGATGCACACCCTGACCAAGGAACCGGGGAGCTGGTGGCGGCGCTTCAACTCATGGTTCAGCACCAGCGTCGGCCTGGAGCGGATGTTGTAAGTCCGTCTGTCAATGATCCCTTGTGGGATGCGCTCAGGCTGCTTCTGCTGTTGTGCCAAAGGCGCCTTGGCGCAACAACAAAAGCACCAGACCAAACGCCCCAGCCGCCATCAACAGTGGCAACGCATGCCCATTGATCCACTGACTCCCCGCCCCCGCCGCCAGCGGCCCGACCAGACAACCGACACCCCACAATTGCGCGATGTGCGCATTGGCGCGAACCAGCGCATCGTCTCGATAACGCTCGCCAATCAGAATCAGCGACAGGGTGAACAAGCCGCCGGCACTGGCGCCGAACAGCACCCACAACGGCCAGATCAGCAGCGTGTCGAGCAACATCGGAATGGCCAGACTCGACAGCATCAACACCACCGCGCATCCGGCGAACAGCGTGCGCCGCGACAGGTAATCGGCCAACGCGCCGATCGGTAATTGCAGCAGCGCATCGCCGACCACCACGGTGCTGACCATGGCCAGCGCGATTTCGGCGGTGAACCCCTGTTGCAGGCAGTACACCGGCAGCAACGTCAGGATCATCGCTTCGAACGCGGCGAACAATGACACCGCCCAGGCAATCGCCGGCAGCTCACGGGCGAAGCCCCACAGATCACCAAACGTGACGCTGTTGGCCTCGCTGCTCGGCGCGCCGCTGCGCCCCAGCAGCAGGAAAGGCGAGAGCGTCAGCAGACCGACCCCGACCCAGAAACCGTAATCATGCTCGGTACCCAGCGCACCCAGCAGCAACGGACCGGACAGCTGGCTCAGCGCATAGCTGCTGCCATACAGCGCCACCAGACGCCCGCGCCACTGCTCGACCACCAGCTGATTGATCCAGCTCTCGCCGAGGATGAACACGATGGTCAGGATCACACCGATCAGCAGGCGCAGCAGCAACCAGATCGGGTAACTCGGCAGCAGCGCCAGCAGGCCGATCGACAATGCCCCGGCCCACAGGCACAGTCGCATCAGGTTCGCCGTGCCGAAATACGCGGCGAGATGGCTGGAAATCTTCGCCCCCAGCAGCACGCCGATTGCCGGCATGGCCGCCATCACACCGATGGCGAACGAGCCGTAGCCCCAGCCTTCCAGGCGCAACGACACCAGCGGCATGCTGACCCCCAGGGCCAGACCGACACTCAAGACAGACGCCAACACGGCGAAATACGTCGCCCACCGCATGTTCCACGCTCCTGTGGATATTTTTATATGCACCACAAAATCACTGTGGGAGCGAGCCCCTGTGGCGAGGGGATTTATCCCCGTTGGGTCGCGCAGCGGCCCCAAAACCTGCAACCACGATGTACCAGGTACACCGCGTGCAATGGTTTAGCGACTGCTTCGCAGCCGAACGGGGATAAATCCCCTCTCCACAGAGGCTAGCTCCCACAGGGGATCTCTGTTTGGTCAGGAAGCCCGGAGTAGCGGGCTCCCGTCAGCGGCTTACAGCTTGATCCACGTCGCCTTCAACTCGGTGTACTTGTCGAAGGCATGCAGCGATTTGTCGCGACCGTTGCCCGACTGTTTGAAGCCACCGAACGGCGCGGTCATGTCGCCGCCATCGTACTGGTTGACCCACACGCTACCGGCGCGCAAGGCCTTGGCGGTCAGGTGCGCCTTGGAGATGTCCTGGGTCCACACCGCTGCGGCCAGACCGTATGGCGTGTCGTTGGCAATCTGGATGGCTTCTTCGGCGCTGTCGAAAGCGATCACCGACAACACTGGGCCGAAAATCTCTTCCTGGGCAATCTTCATCGCGTTGCTCACACCATCGAAAATGGTCGGCTCAACGTAAGTGCCGCCGGTCTCCTGGAGGATGCGCTTGCCGCCGGCGACCAGTTTGGCGCCATCGCTATGGCCGGATTCGATGTACGACAGCACGGTGTTCATCTGCTGGGTATCGACCAGCGCACCGACGTTGGTCGCCGGGTCCAGCGGATTGCCCGGCTTCCAGGCTTTCAGCGCTTCGATCACCATCGGCAGGAATTTGTCCTTGATCGAGCGCTCGACCAGCAGACGCGAACCGGCGGTGCAGACTTCGCCCTGGTTGAAGGCGATGGCGCTGGCGGCGGATTCAGCGGCGGCCTGCAGATCCGGCGCATCGGCGAAGACGATGTTCGGGCTCTTGCCGCCGGCTTCCAGCCAGACGCGCTTCATGTTCGATTCGCCGGCGTAGACCATCAGTTGCTTGGCGATCTTGGTCGAACCGGTGAACACCAGCGTGTCGACGTCATTGTGCAGACCCAGCGCCTTGCCGACGGTGTGGCCATAGCCCGGCAGTACGTTGAGCACGCCTTTGGGAATACCGGCTTCAATGGCCAGCGCAGCGATGCGGATGGCAGTCAGCGGCGATTTTTCCGACGGCTTGAGGATCACCGAGTTACCGGTCGACAGCGCCGGGCCGAGTTTCCAGCAGGCCATCATCAGCGGGAAGTTCCACGGCACGATAGCGCCGACCACGCCGACCGGCTCACGAGTTACCAGGCCCAGTTGATCATGTGGGGTCGCGGCGACTTCGTCGTAGATCTTGTCGATCGCCTCGCCGCTCCAGCTCAGCGCCTGCGCCGCGCCCGGCACGTCGATGTACAGCGAATCGCTGATCGGCTTGCCCATGTCGAGAGTTTCCAGCAGTGCCAGTTCTTCCGCGTGCTGTTTCAGCAGGCTGGCGAAGCGGATCATGGTGGCTTTGCGCTTGGTCGGCGCCAGGCGCGACCAGACGCCGGAATTGAAAGTAGCGCGGGCGTTTTCTACAGCACGGTCGGCGTCGGCGGCGTCACAGCTGGCGATCTTGCCGAGCAGGCGGCCATCGACCGGGCTGATGCATTCGAAGGTTTCGCCGGAGACGGCGTCAGTGTATTCGCCATTCAGGAAGGCGCGGCCTTCGATTTTCAGATCGCGGGCGCGTTGTTCCCAGTCGGCACGAGTCAGGGTGGTCATTCGGGTGTCCTCCTCTTATTGAATACGAGCACCGCAAGCGCTGCGGCGCTGTTCAAGAATTCTGCCCGGCCAGCCTGCACTTTCGGCCCGAGGCACCCGCCACCCTAAACCAGCGGCCGGGTTTGTTTCAATATATTTGACATAAGCTGGCCATACGGCCTTGCGGTGTTCATTTTAATAAACATAGACTTTGGCCCATTCCAGCCCACGCGCCGTCATTAGCGGAGAAAACAACAATGAACATCCAGAACGTCGTCGACATCAGCCTCGCCAGCAGCGAAGCCGAGCGCTATCGGCCGGACCCGGCGAAAGTGCTGAAGGGCGATCCTGAGCAGGCGGTGTTTCATCAATACGAAAGCCCTTGTGGGCAAATGGGCGTGGGCGTGTGGGAAGGCGCGGTAGGTCAGTGGACGGTGAATTACACCGAGCATGAGTACTGCGAGATTCTGCAGGGGGTTTCGGTATTGCGTGACAGCGATGGCAATGCCAAGACCTTGCGCGCTGGTGATCGCTTCGTGATTCCGGCGGGGTTTCGCGGCACTTGGGAAGTGCTGGAGGCTTGCCGCAAGGTTTATGTGATCTTTGAACAGAAGGCTTGAGTCTTCGCGCTGACCTTAGCGGCCCCTTCGCGAGCAGGCTCGCTCCCACATTCGAACGCATTCCATTGTGGGAGCGCAGGACAGGCAACACCAAATCCGAGGCAAACAAAAAAGGCCCGCATCTCACGATACGGGCCTTTTTCGCAGTCAGGAAAAATCAATTACTTGATTTTGCCTTCCTTGTACATCACGTGCTTGCGAACAACCGGATCATATTTCTTGATCTCGATTTTGTCCGGGGTAGTACGCTTGTTCTTGTCGGTAGTGTAGAAGTGACCAGTACCGGCGCTCGAGATCAAACGAATCAATTCACGCATGATTAGCTCCCTTAAATCTTGCCATCGCGGCGAAGTTCGGCGAGCACGACAGTGATGCCACGCTTGTCGATGATACGCATGCCTTTGGCAGATACGCGCAGACGCACAAAACGTTTCTCTTCTTCAACCCAGAAGCGGTGATGCTGCAGGTTCGGCAGGAAACGACGACGGGTTTTGTTGTTTGCGTGGGAAATGTTATTCCCAGTCACCGGACCCTTACCGGTAACTTGACATACTCTCGACATGCCTCAGCCCTCTAAAACCACATGCCCAACCCGGCATGGGTTGGCCGCTTAATCTCTCAGTCATTTGGCGCCAGGCGCCGCGTTTCTTTAGAGGTCTTACCGGCTACACCTACAGTGAAGGAACCGGGCCCCTAGAAAAGAGCGCTGCTTTATACCAGAAAGACCGGGGTGCAACAACAATCGGTGTGCAATCAATCGGCAAAAGGGCGATTTTTTCCGCCGCAGACGCCTTGGACAAAGGCTGCGGCCAGTTTTGACCACTCGTCGCAGAAATCCCGTCCTACAGGCGATTCAGACTTTTCATCCCCCTGCCCACGCTCGAAACCGCGCAAGAGTGCGCCTGAAAATGCAAAAAGGGGATAGTCATTTGCAATTCAGAGCTCTAGGGTAGGACTTTTCCAGACTGCACTTGCAGATGGGCCTTCGATCTGTAAAGGAAACCGACCATGCGCCTCGCTGCCCTACCCCTGTTACTCGCTCCGCTGTTGCTGAGCCCCCTCGCCCAGGCCGCTGCGTTGAGCGTGTGTACCGAGGCCAGTCCCGAAGGGTTCGACGTGGTGCAGTACAACTCGCTGACCACCACCAATGCTTCGGCTGACGTACTGATGAACCGCTTGGTGGATTTCGACACCGCCAGTGGCAAGGTCATCCCGAGCCTGGCCGACAGCTGGGAAGTCAGCACCGACGGCCTGACCTACGTGTTCAAGCTGCACCCGCAGGTGAAATTTCATACAACCGATTATTTCAAGCCGAGCCGCGAACTAAGTGCTGAAGACGTCAAGTTCAGCTTCGACCGCATGCTCGACCCGGCCAACCCCTGGCACAAAGTCGCCCAGAGCGGCTTCCCCCATGCGCAGTCGATGCAACTGCCGACCCTGATCAAGAAGATCGACGCCCTCGACCCGCTGACCGTGCGCTTTACCCTCGACCATCCGGATTCGACCTTCCTCGCGACCCTGAGCATGGGCTTCGCCTCGATCTATTCCGCCGAATATGCCGACAAACTGATGAAGGCCGGCGCCACCGACAAACTCAACAGCCAGCCAATCGGCACCGGCCCGTTCGTGTTCAATCGCTTCCAGAAAGACGCGGCGATTCGCTACAAGGCCAATCCGGACTATTTCCGTGGCAAGCCTGCCATCGACCCGTTGATTTTCGCCATCACGCCGGACGCCAACGTTCGCCTGCAAAAGCTGCGGCGCAACGAATGCCAGATCGCCCTGTCGCCAAAACCACTGGACGTACAGGCTGCGCTGAAGGAGCCGACGCTGAAAGTCGAAAAGACTGACGCCTTCATGACCGCTTTCGTGGGCATCAACAGCCAGCATCCGCCACTGGACAAACCGGAAGTGCGCCAGGCGATCAACCTCGCTTTCGACAAGGCCAACTACATCAAAGCCGTGTTCGAAGACACCGCCGAAGCGGCCAACGGCCCGTACCCGCCGAACACCTGGAGCTATGCCAAGAACCTGCCGGGCTATCCACACGACGTGGCCAAAGCCAAGGCGCTGCTGGCCAAGGCCGGCTTGAAGGATGGCTTCCAGACCACAATCTGGACGCGTCCATCAGGCAGCCTGCTCAACCCGAACCCGAGTCTCGGCGCGCAGATGTTGCAGTCGGATCTGGCCGAGATCGGCATCCAGGCGGAGATCCGCGTGATCGAGTGGGGCGAACTGATTCGCCGCGCCAAGGCCGGCGAACACGACCTGCTGTTCATGGGCTGGGCCGGCGACAACGGCGACCCGGACAACTTCCTCACCCCGCAGTTTTCCTGCGCGGCGGTGAAATCCGGGACCAACTTCGCGCGGTACTGCAACGCCGATCTGGACAAGCTGATCAGCGCCGGCAAGACCACCAGCGAACAAGGCGTACGCACCAAGCTGTATGAACAGGCACAGGCGCAGATCCAGCAGCAGGCGTTGTGGCTGCCACTGGCGCACCCGACGGCCTACGCTTTGACGCGCAAGGATGTTCAGGGGTATTCCGTCAGCCCGTTCGGCCGCCAGGATTACTCCAAGATCAGCCTCAAGCCCTAAGCGGCAAGCGGCAAGCTAGAGCACTCCGCGCGCAGCTCCAGCTTGCCGCTTGCAGCTAGAGGCTTGCCGCTGCTCTTTTACATCCAGCCACACTCCGCCATCGACAGCGGTTCGCCGTCGCCGATGATGAAGTGATCGAGCACTCGCACGTCAATCAGCTCCAGCGCTTTCTGCAGGCGCTTGGTCAGCAGCCGATCGGCCTGACTCGGATCGGTGTTGCCGGACGGGTGGTTGTGACACAGGATCACCGCTGCGGCGTTATTGGCCAGCGCGCGCTTCACCACCTCCCGAGGATGCACGCTGGTGTTGTCGATCGAGCCGCGAAACAGCGCCTCGAAATTCAGCACCTGGTGCTTTGAATCGAGAAACAGGCAGCCGAACACCTCGTGCGGCTCATGCCGCAGCATCGCCTTGAGGTAATCGCGGACGACCTGAGGGTTCTCCAGCGCCGGTTTCTGCCGTGAGCGCTCGGCCAGATGGCGCTTGCTCATTTCCTGCGCGGCTTGCAGCTGGGCGAACTTGGCCGGGCCGAGGCCCAATTGTTTGCTGAATGCGTCCTGATCGGCCTCGAGCAGCAAACGCAGGCCACCGAATTGCGTCAGCAGATGTCTGGCGAGGTCGACAGCGCTTTTTCCGGGCAATCCGGTGCGCAGAAAAATCGCCAACAACTCAGCGTCCGAAAGACTCCCTGCGCCGTGTTCCAACAGCCTTTCCCGCGGCCGTTCCGCCGCCGGCCAATCGCGAATACTCATAGCACCTCCTTGTCTGTGGGCGCCGCTGTTCCGTAGCGGTCGCTGTGATATCGTAGCCCATCTTTTTGGCGGTCGATTCAACCCTGGGGAGGGGCATCGCACCGCCGTCATCAACGAAATGAAAGGCAGACCTATGCAGCGGCTGTATCGGAAACGCATCGTTCTGGGCGTCGGCGGCGGCATTGCGGCCTACAAGAGCGCCGATCTGGTTCGCCGCCTGATCGACCAGGGTGCCGAAGTGCGCGTGGTCATGACCCATGGCGGCGCCGAATTCATTACCCCGCTGACCATGCAGGCCCTGTCGGGCCACCCGGTTCACCTCGACTTGCTCGACCCTGCCGCCGAAGCCGCCATGGGCCATATCGAGCTGGCGAAATGGGCCGATCTGGTGCTGATCGCCCCGGCCACCGCCGACCTGATCGCCCGTCTGGCCCAAGGCATTGCCAACGATCTGCTGACCACGCTGGTGCTGGCCACTGATGCCGTGGTTGCCGTCGCACCAGCGATGAACCAGGCGATGTGGCGCGACCCGGCGACCCAGGCCAACCTGCAACTGTTGGAGAGCCGTGGCCTGAAGACTTTCGGCCCGGCCTCGGGCAGCCAGGCCTGCGGCGACGTCGGCATGGGCCGCATGATGGAAGCCACCGATCTGGCACTGCTCGCCGCCGATTGCTTCCAGCGCCAGGCATTGACCGGCAAGCATGTGGTGATCACCGCCGGCCCGACTCAGGAAAACATCGACCCGGTGCGCTACATCACCAACCACAGCTCCGGCAAAATGGGTTTTGCCCTCGCCGAAGCAGCCGTGGAAGCCGGCGCCCGTGTCACTTTGATCAGCGGCCCGGTGCACTTGCCGACGCCTGATCGCGTGACGCGGATCGATGTGGTCAGCGCCCGCGACATGCTCGCCGCCTGCGAATCGGCCATGCCTTGCGACGTGTTCATCTCGTCGGCAGCGGTGGCGGACTACCGCCCGGAAGTAGTAGCTCCGCATAAACTCAAGAAAGATCCTACGAGCGGTGACGGCTTCGTCCTGCAAATGGTGCGCAACCCGGACATCCTGGCCACCATCGCGACCCGTCCCGACCGTCCGTTCAGTGTCGGCTTCGCCGCCGAAACCGAACACCTGCTCGACTACGCTGCACGCAAGCTGAAGGACAAGAATCTCGATCTGATCGTCGCCAACGACGTCGCCAACCCGAGCATCGGTTTCAACAGCGAAGAAAACGCCTGCAGCGTCATCGACCGTGAGCTGCACGCCACGGTTTTCGCCCAGACCAGCAAGAGCAAGATCGCTCGCCAACTGGTCACTTTTATCGCCGAACGTCTGAACCAGGTTTAATTTACATGCACGCTTTGCAAGCCAAGATCCTCGATCCACGCATCGGCACCGAATTCCCGCTGCCGCAATACGCCACGCCGGGCTCCGCCGGCCTCGACCTGCGCGCCATGCTGGAACAGGACATCGTGATCAAACCGGGTGAAACCGTGCTGATTCCCACCGGCCTGTCGGTGTACATCGGCGACCCGAATCTCGCCGCACTGATCCTGCCTCGCTCGGGCATGGGCCACAAACACGGCATCGTGCTGGGCAATCTGGTCGGCCTGATCGACTCCGATTACCAGGGTCCGCTGATGGTCTCCTGCTGGAACCGCGGCCAGAGCGACTTCACCATGACCGTCGGCGAACGCCTGGCGCAATTGGTGCTGGTACCGGTAGTGCAAGCACATTTCGAAATGGTTGAAGAGTTTGTCGAGACCGAGCGCGGTACCGGCGGCTTTGGCCACACTGGCACCAAATAACCGGACAGAAATTATGGTGGTGAGGGGATTTATCCCCTCACCACAAAAAATGCGCTACATCGGCAGCAGGTTTTAACACCGTAAATCAAGGTTTTGCCGGCCCAAAGCCACGCCAGCCGGGGCGTCATGGCCCTTTCATAGCACGAACTCTCTGTGGAAAACGCCGTCATACCCTTCAGTTTGAGCCTGCCGTCGAATCATTCGCCGGTCTGTCCCGCCCTTTTCGAGATGGAGCATGTCCACAGATGAGCACCCCCGCCAAGATCGCCCCGAAGCTGCCTGACAGCATTTTCCGCGCCTACGACATTCGTGGCACCGTGCCGGAATTCCTCAATGGTGAAACCGCTTACTGGATCGGCCGTGCCATCGGCTCGCAGAGCCTGGCACAGGGCGAACCGAACGTGTCGGTCGGTCGTGACGGTCGCCTGTCCGGCCCGGAGCTGGTCGCGGAACTCATTCGCGGCATCGCCGAGAGCGGTTGCCACGTCAGCGATGTCGGTCTGGTGCCAACGCCTGCGCTGTATTACGCCGCCAACGTGCTGGCCGGCAAGTCCGGGGTGATGCTCACCGGTAGCCACAATCCGTCGAACTACAACGGCTTCAAAATCGTCATCGCCGGCGACACCCTCGCCAACGAGCAGATTCAAGTGCTCCACGAGCGCATCAAGAACAATGACCTGAGCAGCGGCCAGGGTAGCGTCACTCAGGTCGAAATCCTCGACCGCTACAACACCGAAATCGTCCAGGACATCAAACTCGCTCGTCGCCTGAAAGTCGTGGTCGACTGCGGCAACGGCGCGGCCGGCGTGATCGCCCCGCAACTGATCGAAGCGCTGAACTGCGAAGTCATCCCGCTGTTCTGCGAAGTCGACGGCAACTTCCCTAACCATCACCCGGATCCGGGCAAACCGGAAAACCTTGTCGACCTGATCGCCAAGGTCAAGGAAACCAACGCCGATATCGGCCTGGCCTTCGACGGTGACGGCGACCGCGTCGGCGTGGTGACCAACACCGGCAGTATCGTCTACCCGGATCGTCTGCTGATGCTGTTCGCCCGCGATGTGGTGGCACGCAACCCGGACGCGGAAATCATTTTCGACGTCAAATGCACCCGTCGCCTGGTGCCATTGATCAAGGAATACGGCGGTCGGCCGCTAATGTGGAAGACCGGTCACTCGTTGATCAAAAAGAAAATGAAACAATCCGGCGCGCTGTTGGCCGGCGAAATGAGCGGGCACATCTTCTTCAAGGAGCGCTGGTTCGGTTTCGACGACGGCATCTACAGCGCCGCACGTCTGCTGGAGATCCTCAGCAAGGAAAAATCCACCGCGGAAGAGCTGTTTGCGACCTTCCCGAACGATATTTCCACGCCGGAAATCAATATCCATGTGACCGAAGAGAGCAAATTCAGCATCATTGATGCACTGCACGATGCTCAGTGGGGCGAAGGCGCCGACCTGACCACCATCGACGGCGTGCGGGTCGATTACGCCAAAGGCTGGGGCCTGGTGCGCGCGTCCAACACCACACCGGTGCTGGTGCTGCGCTTCGAGGCCGATGACGAGGCTGAATTGCAGCGCATCAAGGATGTGTTCCACGCCCAACTGAAACGCGTTGCACCTGATCTCCAACTACCGTTCTGATCCACCCGGAGCCCTGAATGACCCTCGAACGCGAAGCCGCCGCCAACACTGCCAAGGTCCTGTCCGAAGCGCTGCCTTACATCCGACGCTATGTCGGCAAGACCCTGGTGATCAAATACGGCGGCAACGCGATGGAAAGCGAGGAGCTGAAAACCGGCTTCGCCCGCGACATCGTGCTGATGAAAGCCGTGGGCATCAACCCGGTGGTCGTGCACGGTGGCGGCCCGCAGATCGGTGATCTGCTCAAGCGCCTGTCGATCGAAAGCCATTTCGTCGACGGCATGCGCGTCACCGACGCGGCGACCATGGACGTGGTGGAAATGGTCCTTGGCGGTCAGGTCAACAAGAGCATCGTCAATCTGATCAACCGCCATGGCGGCAGCGCCATCGGCCTGACCGGTAAGGATGCCGGGCTGATCCGGGCGAAGAAGCTCACCGTCTCCCGCCAGACCCCGGAGATGACCCAACCAGAAATCATCGACATCGGCCATGTCGGCGAAGTCGTCGGCATCAATACCGAGCTGTTGAATCTGCTGGTCAAAGGCAACTTCATCCCGGTCATCGCGCCGATTGGCGTCGGTGAGAACGGCGAGTCGTACAACATCAACGCCGACCTGGTAGCGGGCAAGGTTGCCGAAGCACTGAAAGCTGAAAAGTTGATGCTGCTGACCAACATTGCCGGCCTGATGGACAAGTCGGGCACCGTGCTGACCGGCCTGAGCACGCAGCAGGTCGACGACCTGATCGCCGATGGCACGATCTACGGCGGCATGCTGCCGAAGATCCGCTGCGCACTGGAAGCGGTTCAGGGTGGGGTTGGCAGTTCGTTGATCATCGACGGCCGTGTACCGAACGCGATTCTGCTGGAAATCTTCACTGATACCGGTGTGGGCACGCTGATCAGCAATCGCAAGCGTCCTTGATCGCTAATAGCTGAAAGCAAAAGATCGCAGCCTTCAACAGCTCCTACAGGGATTTCGCACACGCGAGAATCCGCTTTTGTAGGAACTGACGAAGGCTGCGATCTTTTTATGCGCGCAGGAAAAGCCTGACTCCACACAGCGAAACGTCCGACATCCCTTCAGAATAAATCTCCATAGGATCTTCCCCTCATCCAACGGAGATCTTCCCATGCAAAAAAACAGCGTTCCTTACGGCAGTGACATTTCGGCTGGCACTTACGCCTGCGTGGACTGCGGCCGAGAATATTCAGCCCCTTCGCAGACTTCGATGCCGCCCTGCCCTGACTTCACCGAAGCCTCTCACCCACTCAAGGGCTGGAAAGTACTCACCGGCCAAGGAGATGCACCCCAGGATCCCTACCCAGCCGCCAGTGTCAAATAACCGGAGCGGCGACTCATGCAGATCTCGTTCACGATCGACGCCGATGCTTTCGAGCAGGAACAAAAGGAACCGGTAAAAAAGACCTTGCGCATCGGCGACGCTGAAATCGCCCATGCGCTGGAGCGCATCGCCAAAGCCAGCCTGACCGAATACCTGAAAATGCTGGTCGAGGGCGGCATGCCCAGCCGGGCCGACGAAGCCAAGCAAGATCGCCTGCTGTATCTGATTCAGAGTTACTTCGGGCAAACCCTGCCGACCGAATCGCAGATCTCGACGATCTTTCAGCTGACCCAGAGCCAAAGCAAAACCCTGTTGAAAAACACCGTTTCGCGTTTTCGCAACCAGCTCGACGACATCCTGCAGCACAGCATGCGCGCCGTAATCCAGTCCGCCGAGCATGCGCAAAACGTGTTTCTGGTGGTGATCAGCTCGGACGTGATCCGCGATGAATTGAACATGCTCATCACCCAGAACGAGCCGACCTTCAAACCCATCACCAAACGCAAGGGCAGCGCCGGACAATTCGAGATCAGCGAAGATTCCCACGCATTGCTCTCTGCAACGCTGGGTCTGAATGCCGTTCAGTGACATCGTCGCGGTCAGTGGCTTGCTGCTGACCCTGACCACGTTCATGTTCAATCTGGCGTGGCCGGCGCTCAATGAAGCGCTGGCTGAGGATGAATTTCAAAAAGGTTCGCAGGGCCGCAAGCGCAGTCGAGACAAGGTGATGGCTGCTTTCTACTGGCGAGCATTGCCATTGACGTGCACGTTCGTGGCGCTGTTTTACGTTAACTTGCCGGCAGCAGTCGGGATCATGCGCAGCAGCACGCTGGACCTTTGGGATTTCGATGTGGATCGCACGTTGTACGTGATGGTGGTGGTTGCGCTGCTGGTGTTTGCGCTAGTGAACGCTGCATTGGCGCTGAGACTGCTGATGAAATGGCAAAAACTGCGTTGATCACCAACAAAAAAGACCCAACTCAGCCTGCCTGAACCGGGTCTTTTTTCTGTAGGAGCGAGCCTGCTCGCGAAAGCGTAATGTGCCTCACATCGCTGACAGGTGACGGCCATTCGCGAGCAGGCTCGCTCCCACATTGGTCACACGCCAAACTGCGCGCGGTACGCTTCCACGGCTGGCAAATGCTGCTTGAGCTGCGGATCATCGGCGAGGAATTCCAGCACCTGATTCAGCGAGACGATGCTGATCACCGGAATGCCGAAGTCGCGCTCGACTTCCTGGATGGCCGACAATTCGCCGTTGCCACGCTCCTGGCGGTTCAGTGCGATCAGCACACCGGCGGCCTTGGCGCCGTCCTGGGAAGCAATAATCTGCATCACTTCACGAATGGCGGTGCCGGCGGTGATTACGTCGTCGATGATCAAGACTTCGCCAGTCAGCGGTGCGCCAACCAGGCTGCCGCCCTCGCCGTGGGCCTTGGCTTCCTTGCGATTGAAGCACCATGGCAGGTCACGGCCGTGATGTTCGGCCAGCGCAACGGCGGTCGTGGCCGCCAGCGGAATGCCTTTATAAGCCGGGCCAAACAGAACGTCGAAGGAAATGCCGCTCTCGGCGATGGCGGCGGCGTAGAAACGCCCCAGCTGCGCCAGGGCCGAACCCGAGTTGAACAGGCCGGCGTTGAAGAAGTAGGGACTGGTGCGCCCGGACTTCAGGGTGAACTCACCGAAGCGCAAAACGCCGCGATCGATGGCAAAACGAATGAAATCGCGCTGATACGCTTGCATGAAAAAAACCCCAAATACCACGGATTTAGCTAATTAGCTTGACGCCGTGTATCATACACGCACGCGATTTTTGGGGCCATTTATGCGGATCATCAGTGTGAACGTCAATGGTATTCAGGCGGCAGTCGAGCGCGGTTTGCTCAGTTGGCTGCAAGCCCAGAATGCCGACGTCATCTGCCTGCAGGACACCCGTGCCTCCGCCTTTGAACTGGATGACCCAGCCTTCCAACTGGATGGCTACTTCCTTTATGCCTGCGATGCTGAAGTCCCTGCCCAAGGCGGCGTGGCTTTGTATTCGCGGTTGCAACCGAAGGCTGTCATCAGCGGTCTCGGTTTCGAGACGGCCGACCGCTACGGGCGCTACCTGCAAGCAGATTTCGACAAAGTCAGTATTGCCACCTTGCTGTTTCCTTCGGGGATGAACGGCGATGAAGACTTGAACCAGAAGTTCAAGCTCATGGACGATTTCGGCAAGTACCTGGACAAACAGCGACGCAAACGTCGCGAGTACATTTATTGTGGCTCGCTGTACGTTGCGCAGCAGAAACTCGACATCAAGAACTGGCGCGACAGCCAGCAATCTCCAGGCTTCCTGGCGCCGGAACGCGCCTGGATGGACGAGATTGTCGGCAACATGGGCTATGTCGATGCGCTGCGCGAAGTCAGCCGCGAAGGCGACCAGTACAGCTGGTGGCCGGATAACGAACAGGCCGAGATGCTCAATCTGGGCTGGCGTTTCGATTACCAGATCCTGACCCCGGGCCTGCGTCGCTCGGTGCGCAGTGCACGCCTGCCGCGTCAGCCACGGTTCTCGCAGCACGCGCCGTTGATCGTCGACTACGACTGGACGCTGACCATCTAAGCGTCGTATCGCAGCCAAAAAAATGCCCGCATCGTGAGATGCGGGCATTTTTTATGCGCCGTGCTTTCTAGACGGCAGCGAAGAATGGCAAGGCCAGGTACAGCTTGATCACGATGACGTTAACGATATCGATGAAGAACGCTCCTACCATCGGCACTACCAGAAACGCGATCTGCGATGGCCCATAGCGCTGCGTCACCGCTTGCATGTTGGCAATCGCCGTCGGCGTGGCGCCCAGACCGAAGCCGCAATGTCCCGCAGCCAGCACTGCGGCATCGTAGTTGCTGCCCATCACCCGGAACGTCACGAAAATCGCGAACAGCGCCATGACCAGCGCCTGCACGGCCAGGATGATGAAGATCGGCAATGCCAGCGCCGCCAGATCCCAAAGCTTCAGCGACATCAAAGCGATTGCCAGAAACAGCGAGAGGCTGACATTGCCGAGCACGGAAACTTCGCGCTCGAATACCTGATACAAGCCAAGCGCTGACAGACTGTTGCGCAACACCACACCCACAAACAGCACGCAAACAAACGTCGGCAGTTCGAATGCAGTGCCATGCAGCAAGCCATTCAGAAGGTTGCCTGCGAGCAGGCTGACGGCAATAAGCGCCAGCGTCTCGACGAACGAAAACGGCGTGATCGAACGTTCCTTGTTTGGCTGTTCAAAACCTTTCGGCAGTCGCGGCGCTTGCTGGGGACTGCAGCCCGGCACTTCCACGCGCTTGATCAGCAACCGGGCAACGGGCCCACCAATCAGACCACCCAGCACCAGACCGAACGTAGCTGAGGCCAGCGCCAGCTCTGAAGCCGAGGCCAGGCCATATTTCTCGCTGAACACCGCGCCCCATGCAGCGCCAGTGCCGTGGCCGCCGGCCAGCGTGATCGAGCCCGTCAGCAAGCCCATCAAAGGGTCGAGCCCGAGCAGGGTTGCCAACCCGATGCCCATGGCGTTCTGCACCACCAGCAAGCCAATGACCGCCAGCAGGAAGATACCGACAATGCGGCCGCCCTTCTTCAGACTGGCAAGGTCGGCACTCAAGCCAATGGTGGCAAAGAAAGCCAACATTAACGGTGTTTGCAATGATGTATCGAAGCGGACTTCAATATCGAACGTGCGCAATATCAACAGGAGCACGGCAACCACAAGGCCGCCTGCTACCGGTTCAGGAATATTGTAACTTCGCAGAAAGCCGACACGCGTAACAAGTCCGCGTCCGAGCAGCAGTACTAAAGAAGCGGCCACGAGCGTGCCGTAGAAATCGAGCTCAATCATGTGGATTATTCTTGGCTAAGTATTCACGAGGCGAGCGTTTACCTGGGCTCGACGGGTGAACCGGCTGATTTTATCAACACTGATTACTGGGGAATTCAAGTGCCATCGATGGCTTGAACATATCGGAATGTTTCAACCGAAACATTACATCGGGCAACTTTAACAACCAGCTCGCGCCAATAACAAGAACGAGAATAAGCACGCGGTCGATCAGTTGTGACCAAAGATGTAATAGAGAAATATCAGCAAATAAATGCCAAACCGCACATCGACAACAGACTAGTCCTACAACAAAAAACAATTATTGAGTTGCACAAATAAAAATGCCCCGATAAGCCGGGGCATTTCCATATAGCGATACAACAGACTGTTACTTGATCAGTCGCCAAGTGAACGGATATCTGTATGGGAAACCTTCGTTGGCTTTGACCCCTGCAATGATCGTCAGGACCAGTGCCGCGATCGCCAGCAAGCCAAACAGGAAGAAACCAATGATCAGCAGCATGAGCAGGAAGCAGATCATCGAGGCAATGGCGACAGTGATCTGAAAATTCAGCGCCTCTTTACCCTGTGCATCGATGAACGGGTCCTTCTCGCGCTTCATCTGCCAAAGGATCAGCGGCCCGATCAGATTGCCGAACGGAATCCAGATCCCCAGCAAGGCGGACAGGTGACAGAACATTGCCCACTGGCGAACCTCCTGGCTCGGTTTGGGCAGCAACTCTTGCTCGTCACTCATCACGTCCTCCTTGTGGTCAAAACCTCAGTCGGCCAGCGCAGCCTTCTGCAATTCGAAGATTTCGTTCATGCCCTGCTTGGCCAGTTCCAGCATGGCATTGAGCTCATCAGGCTGGAACGGCGCGCCTTCAGCGGTGCCCTGCACTTCGATGAAGCCGCCGGTGCTGGTCATCACCACGTTCAGGTCGGTTTCAGCTGCAGAATCTTCAAGATAGTCCAGATCCAGCACCGGCTCGCCCTGGTACATGCCGACCGAGACCGCACCGATCATCTGCTTGAGCGGGTCACCGCCTTTCAGGCCGCCGCGCTTCTTGATCACTTTCAGGGCATCGACCAGCGCAACCATGGCGCCGGTGATGGACGCGGTGCGAGTACCGCCATCGGCCTGGATCACGTCGCAATCGACGTACAGGGTCACGTCGCCGAGCTTGGACATATCCAGTGCCGCGCGCAGGGAGCGGCCGATCAGGCGCTGGATTTCCAGAGTACGCCCGCCCTGCTTGCCACGACTGGCTTCACGCTGGTTACGCTCGCCGGTGGCGCGTGGCAGCATGCCGTACTCGGCAGTCAACCAGCCCTGGCCCTGGCCTTTGAGGAAGCGCGGCACGCCGTTCTCGACGCTGACAGTGCAGATGACTTTGGTGTCACCGAATTCGACCAGTACGGATCCCTCGGCGTGTTTGGTGTAGTTGCGGGTGATGCGGATCGAGCGGAGCTGATCGGCAGCGCGACCACTTGGACGTTTCATAGGGATACCTGTACTGAGGACGGAAAACTGCCGAGCATTATAGAGCGCTGCACCGCGAGTGGGCACTGGTTAAAACCGCCGGCCGACGACCGAAGCCCCTCAAGCGCGCATAACCGACGGGCTGCAGCGGTTTGTCACACCGTGTGTTTGGGCGCATTCGCCGCACTGCGCTACAATCCTGCGCCTTTGCTGCCAGTCGGCTTAAATTCATTGAAATCGCGCCTGCGAAACAGCGTTTCGCGCCGATCTGCATTGCGAGGTCACCGCCATGGTGCACAGCATGACCGCCTTCGCCCGCGTCGAGAAAGCCGGCGTTCAGGGCACCCTGAGCTGGGAACTGCGCTCGGTCAACAGCCGCTATCTGGAACCGCACCTGCGCTTGCCCGAATCGTTCCGCGACCTCGAAGGCGCCGTGCGTGAAGCGCTGCGTCAGGGCCTGTCGCGGGGCAAACTGGAATGCACGCTGCGCTTCACCGAAGAAAGCACCGGCAAACCGCTGCAAGTGGACCGCGAGCGCGCCGCGCAACTGGTGGCTGCTGCGGAAACCGTTGCCGGGCTGATCAAGAATCCCGCTGCTCTGAATCCGCTGGAAGTGCTGGCCTGGCCCGGCGTGCTGGTGGCCGATGCGACCGACCCGCAGGCGCTGAACGCCGAAGCGCTGGCGCTGTTCAATCAGGGTTTGAAAGATCTGAAGGCTGGCCGCGAGCGCGAAGGCGCGGAGCTGGCTCGCTTGATCAATGACCGCCTGACGTCCATCGAAGAAGACGTGGTGACCCTGCGTGAACTGGTGCCGCAGATGCTCGCCACCCAGCGCCAGAAGGTTCTCGACCGCTTTGCCGACATGAAGGCCGAGCTCGACCCGCAGCGCCTGGAACAGGAAATGGTCATCCTCGCGCAAAAAAGCGACGTGGCCGAAGAACTGGATCGCCTGAGCACTCACATCATCGAAGTTCGCCGGGTGCTCAAGTCCGGCGGTGCCGCCGGGCGGCGTCTGGACTTCCTGATGCAGGAGCTCAACCGCGAAGCCAACACACTGGGCTCCAAAGCCTTCGACCCGCGCAGCACCCAGGCCGCCGTCAACCTCAAGGTGTTGATCGAGCAGATGCGCGAACAAGTGCAGAATATTGAGTAAGGCTACCCTGACATGACCCAACACACCGGCACCCTGTACATCATTTCCGCGCCGTCGGGCGCGGGCAAGAGCAGTCTGGTCAAGGCCTTGACGGACGCCGATCCGGAGATTCGCGTTTCCGTTTCGCACACCACCCGCGCCATGCGCCCGGGCGAAGTGGATGGCGTGAACTACCACTTCGTGACCCGCGAAGAGTTCGTGAAGATGGGCGAGCACGGCGACTTTCTTGAGCGCGCCGAAGTCTTCGGCAACTTCTACGGCACCTCGCAAAGCCGCCTGCAGCAGACCCTGGACGAAGGTCACGACCTGATTCTGGAAATCGACTGGCAAGGCGCCGAGCAAGTGCGCAAGCTGATGCCGCAGGCGCGCTCGATCTTCATCCTGCCGCCGTCGCTGCAAGCCCTGCACCAGCGCCTGACCAACCGTGGCCAGGACAGCGACGAGATCATCGACGGCCGCATGCGCGAGGCGGTCAGCGAGATGAGCCATTACGTCGATTACGATTACTTGATCATCAACGACGATTTCGCCCACGCGCTGGACGATCTGAAAGCGATTTTCCGCGCCAATCAGCTGCAACAGAAACGCCAGCAAGTGCGTTTCGGCAAATTGCTGGCTGAATTGCTCGGCTAAAACAGCACTTCCCAAAATGCCTGCAAGCGCTTTACATTGGTGCTTGCAGCGCGTTGAAGGGTCTGGTCAAAAAATCAGCGCTTCCCTAATCGCTGGTGATTTTTTAAACTGCTCAGTCCGCTCGCCCAACCGGGCAGCGCGCATATTGCATTCGCTCCGAGGAATACCATGGCCCGCGTAACCGTTGAAGACTGCCTAGAACACGTGGAAAACCGCTTTGAGCTGGTCATGCTCTCTACCAAGCGTGCCCGTCAACTGGCCACCGGCGGCAAAGAGCCATTGGTGCAGTGGGAAAACGACAAGCCGACCGTTGTCGCGCTGCGTGAAATTGCTGAAGGCCTGATGAGCTACGAGTTCATCGCCGAGCAGGAAATCGTCCAGGATGAACCGCTGTTCGCAGCGTTCGAGGACGAGTCGAACGAGGCCGTCTAAGCCTATGCCTGGTCGACGTAGCACGGCGCGGGGTCACAGCTTTCGGCAGGAATCATCATGCCGAGCATAGACGCCCTCGCCGATCGCTTATCGACCTACCTCGGCAATGACCAGGTCAACCTGGTCCGCCGAGCGTATTTCTACGCCGAACAAGCCCATGACGGTCAACGCCGTCGCAGCGGCGAGGCGTATGTCACGCATCCTCTTGCCGTGGCCAATATTCTTGCCGACATGCACATGGACCATCAGAGCCTGATGGCCGCGATGCTGCATGACGTGATCGAAGACACCGGTATCGCTAAGGAAGCGCTGCAAGCGCAGTTCGGTGAAACCGTGGCCGAACTGGTCGACGGGGTCAGCAAACTGACCCAGATGAATTTCGAGACCAAGGCCGAAGCCCAGGCGGAAAACTTCCAGAAAATGGCCATGGCCATGGCGCGCGACATCCGGGTGATCCTGGTAAAGCTCGCCGACCGTCTGCACAACATGCGCACGCTGGAAGTGCTGTCCGGCGAAAAGCGCCGGCGCATCGCCAAGGAAACCCTCGAGATCTACGCACCCATCGCCAACCGGCTGGGCATGCACGCGATCCGCATCGAATTCGAAGACCTCGGCTTCAAGGCCATGCACCCGATGCGTTCCGCGCGGATCTACCAGGCGGTCAAGCGCGCCCGGGGCAACCGCAAGGAAATCGTCAACAAGATCGAAGAGTCCCTCGGCCACTGCCTCGCCATCGACGGCATCCAGGGCGAAGTCAGCGGTCGGCAGAAACACCTCTACGGCATCTACAAGAAAATGCGCGGCAAGCGTCGGGCCTTCAACGAAATCATGGACGTCTACGCGTTCCGGATCATCGTCGACAAGGTCGATACCTGCTACCGCGTACTGGGTGCTGTGCATAATTTGTACAAACCGTTGCCGGGGCGCTTCAAGGATTACATCGCGATCCCTAAGGCCAACGGCTACCAGTCGCTGCATACGACGCTGTTCGGCATGCACGGTGTACCGATCGAGATCCAGATCCGTACCCGCGAAATGGAAGAGATGGCCAACAACGGCATCGCCGCCCATTGGCTGTACAAATCCAGCGGCGACGAGCAGCCGAAAGGCACGCACGCCCGCGCCCGCCAATGGGTCAAAGGCGTGCTGGAAATGCAGCAACGCGCCGGCAACTCGCTGGAATTCATCGAAAGCGTGAAGATCGACCTGTTCCCGGACGAGGTCTACGTGTTCACGCCCAAAGGCCGGATCATGGAGCTGCCAAAAGGCTCCACGGCGG
Organism: Pseudomonas sp. H26/SER47-MNA-CIBAN-0231; assembly: GCF_040310465.1. Taxonomy (NCBI): domain Bacteria; kingdom Pseudomonadati; phylum Pseudomonadota; class Gammaproteobacteria; order Pseudomonadales; family Pseudomonadaceae; genus Pseudomonas; species Pseudomonas sp. H26/SER47-MNA-CIBAN-0231. The sequence goes on from NZ_JBEOPW010000003.1 coordinate 117,107, forward strand.
TCGATTTTGCTTACGCGGTACACACCGACGTCGGCAACAGCTGCATCGCCTGCCGCATCAACCGTCGTCTCGCGCCGCTGTCCGAACCGCTGCAAAGCGGCTCCACGGTCGAGATCGTCAGCGCCCCCGGCGCACGGCCAAATCCGGCGTGGCTCAACTTCGTCGTTACCGGCAAGGCGCGCACGCACATTCGTCATGCGCTGAAGCTACAACGCCGCTCCGAGTCCATCAGCCTCGGCGAACGCCTGCTGAACAAGGTGCTTAACGGTTTCGACAGCTCGCTGGAGAAGATCCCGGCAGAGCGCGTCAAGGCAATGCTTACCGAGTACCGCCTCGAACTGATCGAAGACCTGCTCGAAGACATCGGCCTGGGCAACCGCATGGCCTACGTGGTCGCCCGCCGCCTGCTTGGCGAAGGCGAACAACTGCCAAGTCCGGAAGGTCCGCTGGCGATTCGCGGCACCGAAGGCCTGGTGCTCAGTTACGCCAAGTGCTGCACGCCGATCCCCGGCGACCCGATTGTCGGTCACCTGTCGGCGGGCAAAGGCATGGTCGTGCACCTGGACAACTGCCGCAACATCAGCGAAATCAGGCACAACCCGGAAAAATGCATCCAGCTCTCGTGGGCCAAGGATGTCACCGGCGAATTCAACGTCGAGCTGCGGGTCGAGCTGGAACATCAGCGTGGCCTGATCGCCCTGCTGGCCAGCAGCGTCAACGCGGCCGACGGCAACATCGAGAAAATCAGCATGGACGAACGCGATGGTCGCATCAGCGTCGTGCAGTTGGTGGTCAGCGTTCACGACCGTGTGCACCTGGCCCGCGTGATCAAGAAACTGCGCGCTTTGACCGGGGTGATCCGCATCACCCGCATGCGTGCATAACCTGCCTATTACAAGGAGTCCTACATGACCAAAACCGTCATCACCAGCGACAAGGCCCCGGCCGCCATCGGCACTTACTCCCAGGCGATCAAGGCAGGCAACACCGTTTACATGTCGGGCCAGATTCCTCTGGACCCGAAAACCATGGAACTGGTTGAGGGCTTCGAAGCCCAGACCGTCCAGGTCTTCGAGAACCTCAAAGCCGTGGCCGAAGCCGCCGGCGGTTCGTTCAAGGACATCGTCAAACTGAACATCTTCCTCACCGACCTGAGCCACTTCGCCAAGGTCAACGAGATCATGGGCAAGTACTTCGACCAGCCATACCCTGCCCGCGCCGCCATTGGCGTGGCCGCCCTGCCGAAGGGTGCGCAGGTTGAAATGGATGCCATTCTGGTCATCGAGTGATGCGCACGGCGCGGCCTCCACGCCGCGCCGACTGCTGCAAGAAAAGGTTTTGAAAGGATTCCACCATGCGCAAAGCGCTAGCTCTCTCGCTGCTCGCCCTGTTTCTCGGCGGCTGCGCCAGCGACCCTGCCGACCGTGACATCAGCGGCACCTGGATCAACCAGGTGGCGATCGATGCCGCCGCCAAGGGCGGTCCCCTGCGTGAAGCGCTGCAGGCTTACGGCCCGAATCTGGAATGGGACGTCAACACCAAGGCCGGTCAGGCCCGCTACACCAACGGTTTTGAGAACGTCGAAGGACGGCTGCTGGGCGAAGAGTCCGGCGCCTGGAAAGTCGACTTCTACGGCAGCTCCGCCAGCGAACTGAAACGCGATGGCGGGCGCCTGCAGCAAGCTGCCAGCGACAACGAACCCGAACAGCTTTTCGATCGCGCACAGATCCCGGTGCCGGAAGGCGCGCCAATCGGGGCCAGCTTCGAACGCGCTCTGTATTCGGCATATCTGGGCGGTAACTGGATCATCGCCAGCGGCCAGGGTGAAGGCGGCACCGTGCAGTTCCAGGCCGACGGCCAGGTGACCGGCCTGCCGGGCGTTGATCGTTATGCCTTGTGTCTGGCCGGCGATTGCGCGTCCATGAGCAATGGCAACGACAGCATGTGGCTGCAACTCAATGGCCAGGGCAACAACTGGATCTTTGTGCGCAAGGGCAAGGAGCTGGAGATTCTGCAGGCAGTGAACGCTGCGCTGGCGGATGAGCAACCGCAGTTCGCCGCAGGTGAGCGCAAGTGGTTGCTGGAGAAACAGTAACCTGCCTCCGAAATCTCAGAAGATCAAATGTGGGAGCGAGCCTGCTCGCGAACGCGGTGGGTCAGTCAAACTGATAATGACTGACATACCGCATTCGCGAGCAGGCTCGCTCCCACAGTGGTATTTGTGTTGCTGGTAATTCAGCACTTACCTTCAAGAATAGCTGCGTAGCCTTCACGGTAGCTGGGATACTTCGGCACCCACCCCAACGCTTTCGCCCGCGCATTGCTGCAACGCTTGCTGCCAGTGCGCCGCACGCTGGCGTCTTCGGCCCATTCAGTCACGCCCAGATACTCGCGCAACCAGCCCACCACTTCGGCCAACGGCGCTGGCGCGTCATCCACACCGATATAGAGCTGGTCCAGCTTGACGCCCTCGCGGTCTTTTTCCAGCAAGAACGCCAGCAGCCCCGCTGCATCATCGGCATGAATCCGATTGCCATACAGCGGCGGCTCGACTGCCACGCGATAGCCGCGACGCACCTGGGTCAGCAGCCACTCGCGCCCCGGACCGTAAATGCCGGTCAGGCGCAGCACGCTAGCCGGGATGCCGCTATTGAGCGCGACCTGCTCGGCTTCGAGCATCAAGCGACCTGAATATCCGGCCGCGACAGTCTCGGAGGTCTCATCCACCCATGCTCCATCCTGCTGGCCGTACACGCTGCTGCTGGACACAAAGATCAGCCGCTCGGGCACTTGACCATAGTCACCCAGCCAGCTCAGCACATTCTGCAAACCCTGCACGTAAGCTTTGCGATAGCCCTCTTCATCGTGATCGGTGGCCGCTGCGCAATACACCAGATAATCCACGGCACCCACCGGCCAGGTCGCCGGGCATTCTTCGCTGAACAGGTCGCCGGCGACGCCGATGACACCCTCCGGCAGCTTGGAAACGTCGCGGCGCAGGCCATGGACTTGCCAGCCAGCCGCCAGCAATTGCGTGGCCAGACGACTGCCGACATCACCACAACCGGCAATCAAAACAGAAGGCGCGGACATCAGAAAACTCCCATCGGAAAGGCACAGACTAGCTCTGGCACAGGACGAACGGCTAGCAATGAAGGAAAAAAAGTTACTCTATTACTTTTGTTAACAAGAATTACTTGCAATAATGCACGCCACTTTTGTTCTCGGCCTCACGAGGCCTGGAAGAGCAACAACGTTTTTCTATCTCAGGTCCGGCCAGCATGACACGTAATCAAACTCCCGCTTCGCCAACCACTCGACCTCGCGCCTGGAGCGCCGTCGCGGCTCTGTTGCTCAGCCTGATGCTGGCACCGACCGCCGCCTTCGCCGACGCCCAAGCGCCCGCCACCCCAGCCGCCACCGAGCAGAGCGCACCCGCTGCCGCTCCGGGTGCACCGGCCGCCACCGATCCGGTGCAGGCTGTCGACGCGGCCGACGTACCTGAAGTCCTCGAAGCCGACAACACCTTGGGCATGGCCCACGACCTGTCGCCGTGGGGCATGTATCAGAACGCCGACATCATCGTGAAAATCGTGATGATCGGTCTGGCCATCGCATCGATCATCACCTGGACTATCTGGATCGCCAAAGGCTTCGAGCTGATGGGCGCCAAGCGTCGTCTGCGTGGCGAAATTGCCGCACTGAAAAAAGCCACCACCCTCAAGGAAGCCAGTGCCACCGCTGGTAAAGAAGGCACCCTCGCCAACCTGCTGGTGCATGACGCGCTCGAAGAGATGCGCCTGTCGGTCAACAGCCGCGAGAAAGAAGGCATCAAGGAGCGCGTCAGCTTCCGCCTTGAGCGCCTCGTAGCGGCCTGCGGTCGCAACATGAGCAGCGGCACCGGCGTCCTCGCCACCATCGGTTCGACCGCGCCGTTCGTCGGCCTGTTCGGTACCGTGTGGGGCATCATGAACTCGTTCATCGGCATCGCCAAAACCCAGACCACCAACCTCGCCGTTGTCGCACCGGGTATCGCTGAAGCCCTGCTGGCCACTGCACTGGGTCTGGTTGCGGCGATTCCTGCGGTGGTGATCTACAACGTCTTCGCCCGCTCCATCGCCGGTTACAAGGCGCAGGTCTCCGATGCCTCGGCAGAAGTCCTGCTGCTGGTCAGCCGCGATCTCGACCACCAGCCTGAGCGCAGCTCGCAGCCGCACATGGTTAAAGTGGGGTAATCGGCCATGGGCCTGCATTTGAAAGAAGGCGCAGACGACGATCTGGCCGAGAACCACGAAATCAACGTCACGCCGTTCATCGACGTGATGCTGGTGCTGTTGATCATCTTCATGGTGGCCGCGCCGTTGGCCACTGTAGACATCAAAGTCGACCTGCCCGCCTCGACCGCCAAACCGGCGCCGCGGCCAGAGAAACCGGTGTTCCTCAGTGTGAAAGCTGACCAGCGCCTGTTCCTCGGTGACGACGAAGTGAAAGCCGAAACCCTCGGCGCCACCCTCGACGCCAAGACTCAGGGCAAGAAAGACACCACGATCTTCTTCCAGGCTGACAAAGGCGTGGATTACGGTGACCTGATGAGCGTGATGGACAGCCTGCGCGCCGCCGGTTACCTGAAGGTCGGCCTGGTAGGTCTCGAGACGGCAGCCAAGAAATGATCACGACGCGCCATAAGCTGACGCGTTACAGCGGTAGCCTGGCCGTGGTGCTGGGCGTGCATGCGCTGGCCATCGCGCTGGCGCTGAACTGGACTGCCCGCCCGCCCATCGAATTGCCGCCGCAGGCAATGATGGTCGAGCTGGCCCCGTTGCCTGCCCCGCCACCGCCGGCTCCGCCGAAAGTCGTCACACCGCCGCAGCCACCGGCTCCGGTGGAAGAATTGCCGATTCCGAAACTGGCTGAAGCACCGAAAGCGGAAATCGCGGTACCCAAACCCAAGCCGAAGCCCAAGCCAAAACCGCCGAAGCCGGTCGAGAAAAAGCTGCCCGAGCCGCCGAAGGAAAAACCTTCCGAGGAGAAACCGGCCGATACCCAGCCGACCCAGGCACCGACGGAGAAATCCGCCCAGCCTGCACCGGGCCCATCGCCAGCTCAAGTGGCGGCTAAGGCCAGTTGGCAAGGCGCCCTGCTCACGCATCTGGCCAAGTACAAGAAGTACCCGCAGAGTGCGCAGTCGCGGGGCAAGGAAGGCTTGAATCGTCTGCGCTTCGTGGTTGATGGCGAAGGTAATGTGCTGTCGTTCGAACTGGTGGGCCGCTCCGGCAATGCTGATCTGGACCGGGCCACCCTGGACATGATCCGCCGCGCCCAACCACTGCCAAAGCCGCCGGCCGACATGCTCAACAACGGCTCGATCGAAATTGTTGCGCCGTTTGTTTATTCGCTCGAACGCCGTCGCTAAGCAACACCGCAATACCTGTGGGAGCGAGCTTGCTCGCGAAGGCGCCAGGTCAGTCAGAGCAGTTTCGTCTGACATACCGCATTCGCGAGCAAGCTCGCTCCCACAAAGTGATGTGCTAACCAGTAGATCCAGCCAAGAGGCACCGAAAGGTGCCTTTTGCGTATCTGCCAGCGGCAAACCGACCTCGACCGGTGTCGCACTCAGCCCGCAGTCTGATAACGTGCGTCTATCGATTGCAGCCGGTATGCTTGGCGCGCATCTTCATGGACGCTTGCTATGACCCTCACAGAATTACGCTACATCGTTACCCTCGCCCAAGAGCAGCACTTCGGCCATGCCGCCGAGCGTTGCCACGTCAGTCAGCCGACGCTGTCGGTGGGCGTGAAGAAACTTGAAGACGAACTCGGTGTGCTGATTTTCGAGCGCAGCAAAAGCGCCGTGCGCCTGACCCCGGTCGGCGAAGGCATCGTCGCCCAGGCGCAAAAAGTCCTGGAACAGGCCCAAGGCATTCGCGAACTGGCCCAGGCCGGCAAGAATCAGCTGACCGCGCCGCTGAAAGTCGGCGCCATCTACACCGTCGGCCCGTATCTGTTCCCGCATCTGATTCCACAACTGCACCGGGTCGCCCCGCAGATGCCGTTGTACATCGAAGAAAACTTTACCCACGTACTGCGCGACAAACTGCGCAACGGCGAGCTCGACGCGATCATCATCGCCCTGCCGTTCAACGAAGCCGACGTGCTGACCCTGCCGCTGTACGACGAGCCGTTCTACGTCCTGATGCCGGCCCAGCACCCGTGGACCAAAAAAGAATCCATCGACGCCGGCCTGCTCAATGACAAGAGTCTGCTGCTGCTCGGTGAAGGCCACTGCTTCCGCGATCAGGTGCTCGAGGCCTGCCCGACGCTGACCAAGGGCAACGACGGCGCCAAGCACACCACGGTGGAATCCAGCTCGCTGGAAACCATTCGCCACATGGTCGCCTCCGGCCTGGGCATCTCGATCCTGCCGCTGTCAGCGGTGGACAGCCATCACTACGCCCCCGGCGTGATCGAAGTGCGCCCACTGACCGCGCCGGTACCGTTCCGCACCGTGGCGATCGCCTGGCGCGCGAGCTTCCCACGGCCGAAAGCCATCGAGATCCTCGCCGACTCCATTCGCCTGTGCTCGGTGGCCAAGCCTGCCGCGCCGGTTACGGCCGGTTAAGCGAGCGTCATGACGGAGCTGTCGCAAGTGTCGGTGACGGCACTCAAGGGTGTCGGCGAGGCCATGGCCGAGAAACTGGCAAAGGTCGGCCTGGAGAATCTGCAGGACGTGCTGTTCCACCTGCCGCTGCGTTATCAGGATCGCACCCGCGTGGTGCCGATCGGTGCGCTGCGACCGGGACAGGACGCCGTGGTTGAAGGCACCGTCAGCGGCGCCGATGTAGTCATGGGTCGCCGCCGCAGCCTGGTCGTGCGCTTGCAGGACGGCACCGGCGGGCTGAGCCTGCGCTTCTACCATTTCAGCAATGCGCAGAAAGAAGGCCTCAAGCGTGGCACGCGGGTTCGCTGCTACGGTGAAGCCCGGCCCGGCGCCTCAGGCCTGGAAATCTATCATCCGGAATACCGCGCGATCACCGGCGATGAACCGCCGCCAGTCGATGAAACCCTGACCCCGGTCTACCCGCTCACCGAAGGCCTGACCCAACAGCGCCTGCGCCAGTTGTGCATGCAGACCCTGACGCTGCTCAAGCCGAGCACCCTGCCCGACTGGCTGCCGACCGAACTCGCCCGCGACTATCAACTGGCGCCGCTGGCCGATGCGATCCGCTATCTGCACAACCCACCCGCCGATGCCGATGTCGATGAGCTCGCCCTCGGCCATCACTGGGCGCAGCATCGCCTGGCTTTCGAAGAACTGCTCACCCATCAACTGTCGCAGCAGCGTCTGCGCGAAAGCATGCGCTCGCTGCGCGCGCCAGCGATGCCGAAAGCCACCAGGCTGCCGCCGAAATACCTGAAGAACCTCGGCTTCAGCCCAACCGGTGCTCAGCAGCGCGTCGGCAATGAAATTGCCTACGACCTCAGCCAGCACGAACCGATGTTGCGCCTGATTCAGGGCGACGTCGGCGCGGGTAAAACCGTGGTTGCCGCCCTCGCCGCGTTGCAGGCGCTGGAGGCCGGTTATCAGGTCGCGCTGATGGCACCGACCGAGATCCTCGCCGAACAGCACTTCATCACCTTCAAGCGCTGGCTCGAACCGCTGGGCATTGAAGTCGCGTGGCTGGCCGGCAAGCTCAAGGGCAAGAATCGCGTCGCCGCGCTGGAACAGATTGCCAGCGGCACGCCAATGGTGGTCGGCACCCACGCGCTGTTTCAGGACGAAGTGCAGTTCAAGAACCTCGCTCTGGTGATCATCGACGAACAGCACCGCTTCGGCGTGCAGCAGCGTTTGGCGCTGCGGCAGAAAGGCGTCGGCGGGCGCATGTGCCCGCACCAACTGATCATGACCGCCACGCCGATTCCACGCACATTGGCGATGAGTGCCTACGCCGACCTCGACACCTCGATCCTCGATGAATTGCCGCCCGGCCGAACCCCGGTCAACACCGTGCTGGTCACCGACACCCGCCGCGTCGAAGTCATCGAACGGGTGCGTAGTGCTTGTGCCGAAGGGCGGCAGGCCTATTGGGTGTGCACGCTGATTGAAGAATCCGAAGAGCTGACTTGCCAGGCCGCCGAAACCACGTTCGAGGACCTCACCGCCGCCCTCGGCGAATTGAAAGTCGGGCTGATTCACGGGCGCATGAAGCCGGCCGAGAAAGCCGCAGTGATGGCCGAGTTCAAGGCCGGCAACCTGCAACTGCTGGTCGCCACCACCGTGATCGAAGTCGGCGTCGACGTGCCCAACGCCAGCCTGATGATCATTGAAAACCCCGAGCGCCTCGGCCTCGCGCAACTGCACCAGTTGCGCGGCCGCGTTGGCCGGGGCAGCGCCGCCAGCCATTGCGTGCTGCTCTACCATCCGCCGCTGTCGCAGATCGGTCGTCAGCGCCTGGGCATCATGCGCGAGACCAACGACGGTTTCGTCATCGCCGAAAAAGACCTCGAACTGCGCGGCCCCGGGGAAATGCTCGGCACCCGCCAGACCGGCCTGCTGCAATTCAAAGTCGCCGACCTGATGCGCGACGCCGACTTATTGCCCGCCGTACGCGATGCTGCCCAGGCTTTGCTGGAGCGCTGGCCGACGCACGTCAGCCCATTGCTTGACCGTTGGCTGCGGCATGGGCAGCAATACGGCCAAGTGTGAGCACCGTCGCAGTTTGTGCAGGATCGTTCCTACAGAGCTGGTTATACTCCTGCCATTGTTTCAAAAACGGATACAGACCATGACCGAAGCTGCTCTCGTCCCCGAATCTCCGCAAGCTCCGTCTGTTATTCGGCTGCTGCTCAACAAGCTGGGCGTTGCCTACGAAGAAGTGCTCGACCACCACGGCCTCAATGCCTCGCGCAAAGTGCAGGCCGTACTGCTGGACGACGCCGTGGGCGCGTTGATGGTGCTGTTTCCACAGAGCCAGTTGCTGGATCTCAATCGCCTCGCCGAACTCACTGGTCGCCGCCTCACAGCCGTGTCCACCGAGCGCCTGGAGAAGATGCTCGGCAAACACAATCTCAGCCTGCTGCCGGGCCTGCCGGCGCTGACCAGTTCGCCGTGCCTCTACGAAGAAAGCCTGCTGCGCGAGCCGAAGCTGCTGATCAACTCCGGCGAGCCGGGCCTGCTGCTGGAAATCAGCAGCGAAGACTTCAAATCGATGCTGACCAAAGCCAGCGCCGCCAACTTCGGCGAAGCCCTGAGCAGCATTCGCCCCAACCTCGACCGCCCGGACGATGACCGCGAGGAAATCACCCAGGCCGTGCAGGCGTTCACTGCGCGGCGCATTCAACAGCGTCTGGAAGCGACCATCGAGATTCCGCCGCTGGCCGAGACTGCACAAAAAATCATCAAGCTGCGCGTCGATCCCAACGCCACCATCGACGACATCACTGGCGTGGTCGAAACCGACCCGGCGTTGGCCGCGCAAGTGGTGAGCTGGGCGGCGTCGCCGTATTACGCCTCGCCGGGCAAGATTCGTTCGGTGGAAGACGCGATCGTCCGCGTGCTGGGCTTCGATCTGGTGATCAACCTCGCGCTGGGCCTGGCCCTCGGCAAGACCCTGAGCCTGCCGAAAGACCATCCGCAACACACCACGCCGTACTGGCAGCAGTCGATCTACACCGCCGCCGTCATCGAAGGCCTGACCCGCGCCATGCCGCGCGCCCAGCGCCCGGAAGCCGGCCTGACGTATCTGGCCGGTCTGCTGCATAACTTCGGTTACCTGCTGCTGGCCCACGTGTTTCCGCCGCACTTCTCGCTGATCTGCCGCCACCTGGAGGTCAACCCGCACCTGTGCCACAGCTACATCGAGCAACACCTGCTCGGTATCAGCCGCGAACAGATCGGCTCGTGGCTGATGCGCTACTGGGACATGCCGGATGAGCTGGCCACCGCTTTGCGCTTCCAGCACGACCCAAGCTACGACGGCGCCTACGCCGAATACCCGAACCTCGTCTGCCTGGCCGTACGCCTGCTGCGCAGTCGCGGGATTGGCTCCGGACCGGATGAAGATATTCCGGATGCGTTGCTCGAACGCGTTGGTTTGAGTCGTGACAAAGCCAACGATGTCGTCAGCAAAGTGCTTGAGGCTGAAGTGCTGCTGCGTGAACTGGCTTCACAATTCAGCCAGGGCTGAAAAGCTCGCGGGCAAGCCCGCTCCCACGAGATCGATGCGATCCCCAGGAGCGGGTGTGTTGCGGCCAACTGTTGATTGGCGTAATCAACCTCGGTACCGAATCACCCAGCCCTGCGGGTTCGGGAAGCTTCCAATGAAATACCCTCCCACTACAATTCGGCCGTCCGTCAAAACCGCCATGTCATGAAGAGCTTCCAGGACGCCGTCCTCGTCGAAAATACTGAACCCTGTGCCGTTGAATGACAGGTCTGGTGTTCCGTCTGCCAAAAACTTCGCCGTAATCGCACTCGGATCATCGTCAGTGACTCCGATCCCGGTATCGCCGCTGACGACGATTGAGCCGTCAAGTCGCGCCACACAGTGCAACCACCTCAAGCCTTGCGGGACGAAGTCGGAGAACAACGGTTTACCGTTATTGAATACGAGATTGTAGGAGCCTTTGGACGTGAGGACCGCAATCACTCCACGCATGGCACCGTCCCTTACGGCAGACCCTGCAAGAACAATTTTGCCATCCACAATTGAAATGGCGGACAGGTGGATATCATCCTCTCCAGAGATGATCACGACGCCGTTACCGCTCTCGCCGAATGACCTGTCGATCTTGCCGTTAGCGTCGAATCGAATGACGTACGCGCCCGGAGATGGTCCGCTGTAGCTGCCACCAACCACTACACCGCCGTCAGGTTGATGCGCGACCACCTGCGCAGAACTGTGCTGGTGTGCAATGCCAGCGAGTTCGACAAACGCGAACCCCGCACCATTGAATGTGATGTCGTTGAAACCATCCGGATTGAGCCGCATGACGATGCCACTCAAACGGCCAGTGCCGTCTTCGACGGAGCTGACCAGCAGGATTTTGTCGCCCAGCTGCAAAACAGCGTCGCCGGTAGGGCCCGCGCTGCCCATCTGCGCATAAGGAAGGTAACGCACACCCTGTTCAGCAAAGTCCTGATCCAGCCGCCCATCTTTGTCTTGTTTCACGACAACCAGCCCGGCAGAAACAACAGGCCCATTATTCTGATACTCGGCACGAACGAGCCAACCGCCATCCGGGAACGGCGTCAACTCGAGCATCGAGTGCATATATAGACCGTCCTTGAGTGAGATTTCGACGAATCCGGTCCTTTCTTCACCAAACTCAAGGTCCAGTTGGCCGTTCTCCAGAAGCCGGGCGATCAGCGTTTCCAGGCCATCCTTGCGTCGACGGACAGCCACCAGCAACTTGTTGTCGGGCAGCGCCAGCAGCGCTCTTACGTCAAACTCAGACAGTCCTCCAAGGGGGAATCTGACGATGCCGCTGTCACCAAAAGACGGATCAAAATCAAGCGTGCCACCCGTCAGGTTTGCGCTGAGATAGCGAGCGATCCAGCCATCCACCCGTGAAGGATCAGAAAGGCTGGTGTGGGTCATGGACACCACTATCCGGCCGTCCTCCATGATTGCCAGATCCCGAGGAAACACTGGCCCCGCGACGTCATCGAAGAGCGTATAGCCAATACCGTTGAAGGCCGTGTCCAGTTTGCCTTCAGCAAGAAAGCGCGCGGTCATTACCGCTGAATCCCCGGCACCAACGACAATGATCGAGCCGTCGAGCTGTGATGTATGCCACCACGTCAACCCGTCTGGCAGTAACGGGGAAAACAGAGGCTGGCCATTATTGAATACAAGATTGGCCGCTCCACTGGCGGTCAGCACAACCACTAACCCGCCGTGGACGTTTTCTTGCCAGGCATCACCGACCGCAACGATCCGGCCATCACTTCCCCGCACCGAAATGGCTTTCAGAGAGCGCTCGCCATCCTCGTTGAAAATCAGCTTCGCCTGGCCATTGTTGAAATCCTTATCCAGCTTCCCCGCTGCGTCCAAACGTGCCAGAAAAACTCCGGAGCCTGTCTCACCATTCTGAAAGGATCCGCAAACCAGCACCTTGCCATCGGCTTGAACAGCGATAGCGCCGGCGGTGCTCGAGGTGGCACCGACATCCACCGAGACGTAGCCCGCGCCGTTAAATGATTGATCGAGCGAGCCGTTCGCCAAAAGACGCATCACGACGGGCGATGGCCATGGCTCATCGATCAGCAGGAAATGGAGCAGGACGATTTTGCCATCGGCCTGCTGAACTGGAGAGCCGGTAAAGGCATTTGTAGCGGGGGACTTTTGGCTTGACTTCGCCCCTGCCGACGACGCAGGCGTGGAGCTTGGGATCTTGTAGAAAGAAAATAAACTCACACCGTTATCGCCGAACGAATCGTCCAGCTCACCGTTGCCTTTCAAGCGGATCATTGCTTGGCCAGCGTCGACGGCCTTCTGTGTGAAGTACTGAACACGCACCAGCCAGCCGCCGTCCTGCAACGCATCGAGCCCAAACACGGCGCTGATGCTCGCGTCCTTTAAAGATATCTCGACGAAACCTGTCTCATGACTGCCGAAGGACTTGTCGAGCGTCCCGTCTTCGTTCAATCGTGCGATGGCAAGCGGCGCATCATTTCCTTCCTGAGGAAGGGCGACCAGCAACTTCCTGTCGGGGAGTGCCAAAACGGCCGCAGCCTCATGGCTCGCGATGCCCGGTATCGGCAACTTCAATAAACCATTCAGGGCGAAAGATGGATCAGGGGTACCTGGGGTGGTTAAGACTTGAGCCTGAGTCATGTTCTTGCTCCATCAAGTGCGTTGCGTCCTTGCGGGACCGGAGCTTGAGTAGAGCATCGTAGGGATGCGCGAAGCACCTGATAGAAATGACAGTTCGACTGTCTTCACAGACCTGAACAGCGACTTTTCGAGCCAACGAGCGCACGATTTGTTGATGCGCCTCGCTTTGAGCCAACCAAGAGAATCTCAAGCCTTGGCCTTTGCCTTCCTCGGCTTCAAATACTTCATCAACCCCTGAAACCACATCACCAGCGCCGGATTGCCCTTGAGCTGGATCGACTTGTCCTGAATTCCCTGCATAAATGCCAACTGCTTGTTCTTTGCCTGCATCGTGGCAAAGCCATAACCGGCATCTTTAAACGCAATCGCAAACGCCGGCTCCGCCACCACGCCAGATTTGCTGGTGATGCGCTGATCCTTGACCACGAAATGCCGCGCCACTTTCCCGTCCAGCGTCTGCAGCTGAAACACCAGATCCTTGTCACCCAACTGCTGCTGGAACGCAGGATTTGTCCGGCTGGCCTTACCCATCAACAAACCCATCATCCACAGAAGAAAACGAAATTTCATGCGCACAGCCTCAAAAGGAAAATGAACGGCCGGGGCAGTGTAAGGGATTCGAACGATAACGCCAGTATCTGAAGCTGTTGGAAGAGGATGCAGACCATTTCCCGCACGATGACTGCCAAGTCACGATTAAGCGCTCGCCCACTGATCGTTCCCCCGCTCCGCGTGGGAATGCATCCCGAGACGCTCCGCGTCTCACCACTCACCTTTCCTACACCTGTTGAAACACATACCTGTAGGAGTTGGCGAAGCCTGCGATCTTTTGATCTTCCGCCCCGCGAATCCATGGGAAGTTTCCTGCAAAGTGCGGGGCTGTCCGTGAACTAGGCGGGCTTGAAGACCACCGATAGGCTTCCTGCGTCATCGGCTATTCGGTGACCGGATGTGCAAGTCCGAATTCGGGAGCAATTTCTTCTTACTCCAAGGGATTTACACCGATGACCAATTCAACTGCCAACACCGAGGACACCTCCCCCTACGAATCCTTCGATTCAGGAAAATTACATGAAGCCGCCAAACGCACCCTTGATCACCATTTGGGCAACCCCGGCCATCCACCGGCCCCACGCCGCGAAGGCCTGTTCAGCCTGAACCCGGACATCGATGCCGAAGCCCTCCTGGCCAACGCCTCGGAAGATCTGCTGTCCATCAGCGTCATCGCTGCGGACCTTGCGGACGACATAGATGGCTCACGCCGCTCGGTGGCACTGGCATTGAGTAGAATGGCGGACGGGGTGAGATTGATGGTGGAAGGGACGCTTGATCACATTGAAGTGCGGAACCTGGCTGCCAAGTTTTAGCGAGATCCGCGGATGAGAAAGAGGGGGCGTTGAGCCCCCTTTCTTTAAGAGTTCATCCCCACTGACAACCCGTCTCTGGAGAGGCCTCAATGCTAAAGTCTTCGTCGAACGAATACTGTTTGCCGGATTTGTAATTCGTGTAGCGCATCGAGTTCACCCGAGCGCCTTGCGTTGCGATGACATACTGCCCCGTCACCGCACCGTCTGAAACTTCCACCCAAGTCGTCGTGAATTCGTACGGCCCGCTCTCCGTCATGACGTACTCTTCGGTTCGGTGATGAACCAAAGTAATGGCTTTCTTCGACTTGCTGTACCTGACACTTGCGCCGCTCCATTTAGCGGCCACGTCGTAAGAGGTTTTGAACTCAAAATTGATGTTTTTGCCTTCCAACGAATGGAAGCACCTTACCTGTGTAGAAACTTCACTGTGGGCCGTCAACGGCAACACCAACAACAGCACTAAAAATAACTTCTTCACAAATCCCTCTGAACCCGTTCTGTTGAATGCGCTTATGCCTATGAACGCCAGCGTTTCTAAAGCGAATAATCCGCCACTTCTTCCAGCCGCCAACACTGCCCACGAACAAACCGATATTCGAAAACATAGTCGGTATCTGGCTTCTGCAGGATCGCGATCGCCTTGTCACCCCGCTGTTCCTTGACGGTCAACGTCAGGCCCTGGGCCTCTCGCTTTGCTTGATCCGGAATGACAGGAAACTTAAGTTGATCGCCGCTGAGACTGCGTTTTTCCATCTCAGGCTCAGGATCGCCGGCCACGGTCGTGGCCATTCTCAGCGGTTGTTGTACGAAGGCTTTTTGCACATCTGCGCGTTCGGAGAAAGCTGAGAGGAACGCTGAAAAGTCGGTCGAAGGGCAAGCAACATTGGACGTATCAACCTCGACTTTGAGTGGATTCTGGCCGATGTTCTGATGCAGTTTTGAATCCGCAATTATCTTTGCATCCAAGTCTGCCAAGCGCTTTTTAATGCTGGTCGCATCCTTGTAAGCACATTCGACCTTTACATCATCCGCCAGATTTAGACCGTCGAGGCAGTTCTCAAGCTCGGGATCTGGTGGGTCGCCACTAAAAAACCGCAAGGCCAACTGATCGCTGTCCTTCACCAAAGGCAATTCCAGCACCGAATAGGAATCACCTTCGAATTGACTGTGCGAGACTTTTTGTTTTGTCAGAACAAACATGGACTTCCCCGCTTGCTCCGGGAATTTGCGCTCGAAGAAGAACACCGAGGCGATCTGCTCACCTTCGACCTTCCACACATAATTCAGCGAAGGCTTCACGGCGTTCATTGAGGTGTAGAAGATCTCAGCATAAGGAACATGTCCTTCCTTTACCTGACCTTTGAGGTTGTTCTTCAAAAAGAACACTGTGATCTTTTGATCACCGAGCGATGCAATCACAGGCGGATGCAGCTCACCGATGGTTTGTGGGTCACTCGCTATTGCCTGCCGAGCCAACAAGGCAACCATGAATCCGAACGCACTCATACAACTTAAGAGCCTGGCCAATTCCACTCACTTCCCTGTTAATCAATCTTCAAATGTTTAGGCTGAGGGTTTTACGATGACTCAGGTGCGCCGCACTTCAGCTCTTTGATTTGCTCATTCTGGATCAGTATCACACAAGCGAGCCGCTTCTCTCTTTCCCCACGAAGCTCGAACAAGCTGAGCGTCAGGTGTAAACCATCAGTAGCGAACGCATGATCCTCAAACACCGCACTGGCATAGCCATCCCAAAACGACTTGCCCTCGAAGCTGCAGAACCGCTTGGACGCCAGCACTCGCCAATTGCCTTCGGGCGCGAGAAGCTGGACATTGAGGCAAGGGTTGCCAAACGTAGTGACGTAGCGAGCTACCACATCGCCGAAACGTTGCGAGGCCGATGCAGAAACCTTGGCCACATCGACCACATCACTCGGGCCATCAGGCGCAATCGCATCCAGGTAGGCGGCACGCTCCAGACTCATTCTGGTGATGCACTTATTGAGTACTTGGGAATAAGCCTGCGAACCGGGTGCGACAGCCGTGGTTTCAAGGGGGCAGGTGGTGTCACGCAATTTGATCCAGGCACGTTGCGACTCTTTGGCAGCGGCCATATTTGTCTTGGTCAGTTCCGGTTCGGGGCTGGACTCAAAACGCGACATCAGTTTTTTGTAGCTGGCATTGAGTCGTGCGTCGGCATTCTTACGGTCGGCCTCCAAGCACTCATCGTATTGCCAGCTCACGTTGATGACTTTGCAGGTGTCCTCGGCATGCGCGATTGATGCGCACAGCGTTCCAAGAGGCAATGCGATAAAACGGACAATCCTGTTCAATTTTTCATTCCCTGATGTGCAGTTCGCTCAATCACTCTTTGCGGAATTTTCTGCGCCTTGCCGTCGGCACTCATCGCGTCGCGGTACTCGCGGTAATAACGCTGCGCTTCTTCTTGCCGATCAAGTCGCCACAGCGAATCAGCCATGTTCAGCATCAGCACTGTGCGTTTACCAACGGCCTCAACGCCGCGATAAAACTTCAGCGCCAGCTCATCTCTACCGCCCTCGGCCAGATAAAAACCCAGGTCGTTGTACGCCTGAACATTTTGCGCCGGGGGATGGCACGCCATGTAGGACTCTGGACTCAAAAAAGTCAGGCTCGATTCGATGGTATCAGCGCGGGACTGCGCAGCTTTGATGGTCGAAATATATTTCAACCACTCCTTCGGGGACTCCGTTTCCAGGATAGGCGTAAGGACTTCGCCATCTTCCGAAAACCACTGATTACCCACCCATTTGCCGAGACAAAAACGAGGGGAACGCTCGGCCAGCACGCAACCGGTTTCCATGGAGATCACATCGCAATGCTGTTGCGACACGAGTTTTTCTTCTTGATTCTCATCCGACAACATGCCGAAGACCACCGGGTCGAGCAACAAGGTTTTCTTGTCAGGGCTGAGCCAGTCCGGGTGTCCATCGGCGCCAACATCGGCACTGAAGAGCGGGAAGGTTTTGCCGTTGGCGGTGAACCATGCGGTCGCGGAATTCACACCGGGCATCGTCCATTTTGTCGCTCGAAACGTCACGGTGTGTCCGTCGATACCGACTATGGGCGGGTCCTCGGCAAGAGCGCTTGTGGCGGCAAAAAGGCAGCTGATCATCACTACCCACTTAAGGCTGACCATAGACGATCCTCGTCACCGCCGGGCTTTCTGACATTAGCTGCCTCTTCGTAACGCCATAGGCCTTGATCAGCTCTTCCCGAGATCCCTTCGAGCCAAAAGAGCGTTGGTTACTATCGAAGCTGTATTGCTCCAATCGCCCTGCTGTCGAGTAATACCCATGCCACTCCGCGCAGGCACTACAACCGCCATATCCGCCTATCGAAACAAGGCTGCCCTTGGTGCCTTCCACGCAATCCATCGCCACAACAACATTGCTCAACATCTTCGTCTTCGCACCGTCGGAAGTGAGCTGTGAAACTTTGCTGATATCGCGTCGAAGCACCTTGCTACCGATGTTGATGGTCTGGTCGGAGCAGACCGGGATGACGTGGGTTTCCGCATCATCCACTGTCACGGATCGACAGGACGAAACCAACACCACTTCAACACCGCCACACTGCATGACATCGCGCTGAGTAAAGGCGTCCGAAGGCGCGGCGAAGGCTGGCAGAGAGAGCAGTAGCGAAAGGCTGCCCGCGAGAAGACGGTTCATCCACTCATTCCTCATCCATCGGCGACGATTCCACATCGGTCATGCTTAGCAGCCGAAACTCATTGTTCACAAACTCGTAGTAACGATCCCGGTTACCACTTTCCAACGCATTCCCTTGGGCATCTTCTTCGCCGTCGAGCGTGATGCCGGACACGATGATCAAGCGACTATCGGGCTGGTAAACCATGCCGAACGTGCTGCCGTCGTAAGCATTCGGCAGACCGCCAACCACTTCACCGGTCTGAACGTCCAGCACTTCGCCGCAAATGGCGCTACCGCCACAACCGAGCCTGTGCAGGATGTAATGGCCGGCGAAGTTGACCTTGCCTTTCAGGGCTTGCATCCGTGCCTGATCCATCATTGAGCTGCTGTTTTCTTGCGGCACCAGCTTATGGTTGGGGCCGGTGAAAACGGGCGTGACGGTGTAATCCTTGAAGGCTGGATCGGCAGCGAATGCCATGGACGCGGCAGCCAATATCAAGCTGCCGAGAAGAACTGAAAATCCTTTCACGCTGTAGCTCCATCTATGCAATGCATCGTCAACATCCTCACTCGAAGGCGATGCTCCGCACTGCTGTTTTGATTTCTTCAAATCCTTCAGCGCTTATCGACAACGGGGCGGATGAGCCCGACGCCGCGGACCCAATCAGTACCTGTTCGTTATGCAAAAGGCAGAAGGTGATGCGACTGAACAGAGGTTGACTCTCATCGTGATAACCGATGATGAATCCTGACGACTTCGCCCCGTTCAGCGACTCAAACGTGTAGGTTTGCGGATCGCCCGCCAACAACGTTGGCCCCCAGCCGTGATCAGTCAGAGTCGCCGGACACTTGCGGTCGTTGGCTTCACGCAACAGCTGCAGCTCAATCGCGCCATCGGACGGCAACTTCTGACTAGTGAGGGCGGAAAAACTTCCCGCGCTTTCACACATAACACCAAACCATGGCTCGCTCAGACCCGCTGACTTTTCGAAATTCCACTCAGCGCTGTTTGAGCTTTGCGCCTGCCACAAGTGCGGCGCGTTCAATGTGTCGGGAAGTTGTTTTGCCGCAACGAATATCAGATCAGGCGAATTGAACTGCAACCATTGATCTTGCGTAAGCGTCATCGAAAACCGGCAGGGTGTCATAACCACCAAAGCGGTAACTGGCCCCTGAGCGGCCTGCGATTGATCGGAAGCATTACCGACCAACACGCTATTAGCGGCGATGGCATGACTAACCTGCGTCAGTGCAAAACCAAACAGTAGGCTGCGTAGGTAGCGAGGTTTTATGAGCCCTGTCAGTGATACATCAGCCATGGCTCGGGTCGCTCGATTCGGTCTCGCAATTACCTTTCCGACAGTCATGTCGATAGAGCCAAAATAGCGGCGGCAACAACACCAGCAACGCAAATCCATCAAGCCACACGTGCGACCAGACCTGTTGTTGCGCCGAGAGCCACATATCCTGCGGCGCCCATAACAGGATGCCGGCGCTCAACCAGCCCCAGATTGCCGGGGCTTTCAAGCGATTGCCCAAGTGCACCAACGCGAGCATGTACAACGAATAACTTTGCAGCGTCGCGCCGAACAGCGCGAGCCACCAGACTTGTTGTTCGTGGCCGGCGGCGGGTACTGCGTCGGCGCCCCAGAACGACAGTTCGAGGACTTGCAGGTAGCCATCGAGCAAGCCGGAGTCACCGGCCCAGGTCAGGGTGAGACCGGCGAGGATATGCGTGATCGCAGCGGCATATAGCCAAAGCACCAACGCTGGGCGAAGCGAGGAAGAAGAGGCTGGCATTCCGTGTCCTGAGCGCGTTCCTTGGGGGTGGGGAGTTTAAAGGAAAATCGGGGTCGTCAGATGCTCAAGCGTTAAACGTTTTAGCGTAGGGGATTCAGACAAAACTTGTGCAAAACCGCCTCAAACAGCCCCTCGAAACTCAAATGCAGTGGCTGACTTTGATCGGCGCCGTGGCTGACGATCCCAATCGCCCCACGTTGAAGACGCCCAACTGGTCACCTTTGTCAGCCGCCATTTGATAACAGGCTAACGCCCGCGATATATCCTTCGTTCCTAACTCCCCACCCTCAAAGGTAGAGGCCAGGTAATTCATCGCGTCCGTGGAGCCCATGGTAATCGCCCGAATAACCTGCTCTTCTGCCTGCTTGGGGTGAAGGCAAGGGCCGTTATAGTCGGTGGAGTTTCCTGAACAAAGAAACGTCGCATAGCCCATCGCACCCTTTGGTATTTTCGAAGCCGCTTTGAACAAAGCCTCAACCTTCGGGGTTTCCAACTGAGACGCCATTTGCGAAAGACTTAGGCTTGCCGCCGACAGGCTCGCCTGTGCATCACCCGATTCTGCAGCACACACAAAATTTTCCAGCGACGCTTCAATCAACTCCACAGTCAGCGGGTATTGCTCAAGAAACCCCAGCCCACCTAGCGCTTCGGCACGCTGATAACAGAAGTTCTCGGCGCGGCTCATTCCCGGGTTATCTGTTGAGACAAGATCCTTCTCATTGATCGACCAATCCTCAATCCCCTCAAGCACCCAGAACGCCTGACGAGAGAAGTTGAAAATCTTGATATTGCTGTTGCCCGCCCGTTTGTCCACAACGTTGACGTGACTGTCGTCGACCTCTTCGATCTCGACTCCCGGCGTTTTGCCGGGTGTGATTGCGGCCATCAGCGGGTAGGTAAAAGTAGCTCCACTGACACCCGAGGTGGAAGGCTCAAAGGTGCTACGTTCCTTCCCCGCTACCGGCTTCAACACGAGCGACTTGACCGTCATCGCAGTCAGGCGGCGCTGTGATTCGCTGTTGGCGGAAAATGCTGTCAGGAAAGGCGCGAACTCCTCCGAGGGGCAAGCGTCTCTGGTGGGTGCCGTCGAAGTGCTCTTGTCGGATGCAAGAGCAGGGACGATCTTGTCCAGATATGCCGAGCGCTCGCGACTCATTCTGGCGATACACGAGTTAACGGCAAACACATGCGCTGGCATCCCCGTCTCGATTTCGAATGCCTCCAAAGGGCAGTTCGCATCGCGCAACTTCAACCACGCACGTTGCGACTCTTTGACCTTCGCGGCGTACTCCGCGCCCAATGCCGGATCCGCTCGATAGTCAGACTCAAGTCGCGTCATCAGTTGCTTGTAGCTGACATTCAACTGCTTATCGGCAGCCTTCTTCGCCGCCTCCGAGCAGGGCACCATTTCCAGGCTTGAGGTGACCTGGCTGCAGTCGTCCTGCGCGTAGGCAGCTGAAGCCGGCAGCAATACGGCCAGCAGGGTTAAAACAAAACGTTTCACTGTGTTCATCCTTGAGTCATTCAGGCTTTGCGTTTGGTGATTCGGGTGATGCATTGCTTGGGTATGTTCCCCAGTAGGTGCTGAGCAACGCTTTACGTTTTTTGTCGACGCGCAGGTTAACGAAGCCATCGCCGCAGTCCGGTTGTAACTCTCAAACATGCCGACTTTGGCTTGGTAACGAAAAACCGGTCTTAGTTTGTAAGTGCCACTGCCATGATTTAAGCCAGTGAGTAAACGGAACAGATCTGTTTGCCTTCGCAATCTAGACAGAAATCGCATTGCACACCAAACAGATCTGTCCTTTCTTTGAGGCCAGAAGAGTTGATCAGAACAGCTTATTTAAAGCAGCCCGATCATACCTAACGAATGCACTGTCAAGCTTTCCAGAAGACACATCGATATAGAGCGGACTAGTTAAATCCCCAGGCGCGTAAACGGAAAATACGTAGCCATTACCAAAGGAATGGCTGACTTTGTCTTTCTTTACCACGCTTTCGGGACGCGAGAACTTTAGGTCATTGGGAGAATGATAGGTTCTGGATAACTTCACCCCACCGAAAGCCGAGTCTTCAACCTCTATCAATACCGGGGGCGTTGCCAACAAAGGCGCTATAACCACCTTGCTAGTCAAGTTTTTCCACTGATCCGAAAATTCAGAAACTGCTTCCTCATATTCTTCAGCTAATGGGCGATCCAAGCCGCAAACGGCTTTGTTTATTAGAACTCCATTCTGCTCGTTCCGAATATTTGTATAAACGCAATCTATCAGAACATCCGCGCCATGCCTAGTTAACGTAAAATAGGCTTCAAAAGGAGCACGCGAGGCGAGATTTTCGTAATGGAGGGCCTTACCTCCATTAAATTCAACCAGTTCCCTAGTTGTTTCGCCTTGACTCCCGACTACGCCTTCTATTGTTTTGCTACCACCTGACCAAGTAACGGTCAGAGACTGGGCGTCAACATCGGCTGAATACACGTCATGCGGCTCGGCGACTGCGGAACCTGCTAGCACGAAAGTTACGACAGCTAAACCTACAGGCAACTTAATATTCATATTTATTTGGTCTCCGGCGCAATTGACGTGGCCTTTAGTATCGCTTCGAATTTCACAGCATAACTAGCGATCAACGCTTTTTGGTCGGAACCATTGATTACCTTCCGCGCCCCTTCATAGTCCTTAGCACTATTATTTACATAATCGCCAAGTTTTTTCCCAGTAAATATACCTTCTTTCATGCCCCATATCATGATAGGCACGGAGTTTTCAAACCCAGCAGCCTCATCGGGATGTTCGACAAAATCAATCCCGAAATAATCTTTCGCCTTTTGATAGTTCTTCTTCCAAGTCAAATGAACGAGACCACGACCCCTATATTTAAAACCGTCCCCTTGTACCGTATTACCGTTGCCGATCGCAGTTTGTCTGCGTGTTGCGGTATCTGCAAGCACAGGGTCATATTTATCAAAATAGGAAACCGGCCCATACTCCGGCGCAGCGCTAAAATACTCAGCAATCATAAATTGGTAAGCCTCGTGACGAGCCGTCGCGAACATATATGACAATTCATAGACTGTATAAACTTCTTTGGTTTTGTTTAAATATTTATTAATATTCTCTGCGATCTTGCGCAAATTAGACTTGGACGCAGCAGAAAACGGAGGCGCATCAGCCTGAAACGAAGCATGTTGCTCAGCATACATGGCTACAAACCGCTCGACATCTATAAATTCGGAGCGACTCATGAAGTTACTCAGCATTTCAATAGGATGAAAATGCCAAACCAAGTCCGTACTCATGGCGGCCTTGTCTTTCAGATCCTCCCAAAACACATACTTCGTGATTCGTTCTTTTTCGTGTTTCAAGGTTTTCGGAGTGTCTTCTAAAATAAGACCAAGTCGACTCCATTTGGCAGCATCTGCTCCTTCTTTCCATTCCGTAGGGTGACGGGCGATCAGCTTGGCCCATTTCGCTCTTGTATCTGCAGTTTTCAATGCAACGGCAAGCTCTGCAGGGTCAACTTCCTTATCGTCATTGGTATCCATCTTCAGGAATAGCTCTTTGAAGAACTGCGGCATGCTTTCCGGATCAAGGAATCCGTCTGCCGTTGCGTTTGCTTCCTCAACAATAACGAAGCCAAGTTTTCCCCAGTCGTGCTGCGTGATGATTTCAATTTCTTTTTTATTTACCAGCCCAGCTAAGGGCAAGCCGTCCTCGATAATGGAAACCTGATAATAATCCTCAGCGCCTTCTTTGATGGCGCGGGCGTTGTTCAGATCAACGGCATGTGCTTTCTTGAGCGGAGTCAAATCTGTCGCTGGCGCATTTCTTTTCAGATTTGTTCCTGCTAACAAGTGAAGATATTGTTTCCCGACTTTCAACCCCGCGCTATTCTTCAAAAAGTCCGTTACATGGGTTTCTGCTGTGAAAAACTCGATATGAACCTGATGCTTGCTTGAAACACTACCGTCCTCTCCAGACAAATTTTCCGTTAGCCCAAGATAGCCAATCGGATCGCCAGCCTTGATACCTGTACCCGTGAGCTCGACGGAATCAAAACTTGTTGGAATGACATCCCAAGCAACAAATTCATTCTCCACGAATGCCCAAAAACTTGTTGTCACCTCACCCGCGCCCGCAAGGTCGCCACTGATTTTCGTGCATTTCGCCATTCGTCGGGTGAGTCCCGACACCGTCAGGTTCAATACATCTTTACTTTCAAACTCAACGACGCTTCCCGGATTAAGTTGCATTGTTCCTTTTCGGGGACCTGCGGGCTGTCCATTCTGCGGCGAAGCCGGTTCCTGATAAAGATCCAGCTTTTTGATAGCAGTACCTTTTACCTTTCCTTGCCAATATTTTGGTTTATTCCGCTCAGGAATCAGGTCGGCACGCCATATACGCTTTTGCTGCGAATTCTTAAATGGCTCACTATTTTTCAGATATGCAAACCAGACAACACTGCCTGACAAGCGTACTTTTTGTGCGTTGTTCTTGACGCATCCGGAAAGAATCTTACCCTTCGCATAGGTAATATCCCCTGCGGCTTTTTCCTCCAACACTTCAAGCTTGGTCCCGCTGGCCAACTTTCCTGGAGAGGGCCAGCCGGATGCTTCGGGAAAACTATCGTAGGCCTTAAAGTCGTCAACCTGCATTGTCACCTTAGGCTTGGGCGTTTCCTCCTCCGACAACGGATAACGCTTATAAGGTAGCAAATGCATATAAAGGCTGAAAAAAATCAGCTTATTTTGCTTGCCCTTGTTTGGCCCATCTTCAGGATTAGGCTCGGACTTGTACTCATGGCGTACAAGACAAAAAGAATTCGAATACTTCAGTTTTTTCTCGTTCTCCCCAAAGGTCGACTCCAAATAATCTTCATTGAGACGATATGCCACGACCTCGCCGTCGGCCATGCAGCGAATCGGTTCATTCAAAATGCATTGGGGAGCGCTGGCATTACTGATGTGAATGCCACCGTGCCAGAACTTGTTGCTGCCAAGCAAATAATGCCCGGCACTCTCGTTTTCGAGAGCCTTGTAAATCTCATCCGCATCAGAAAACTGCTTACCGTCAGCTTTTCTGAATGGATATTCGAAGCTCATCAGCGGAGCTGGGCCTGCCGGTGCAGGGGCCGGCGCAGGAGTAGGTGCGGGGGCTGGTTGAGCACCTCTGAATTGGGGCTTCGGGCGTAAAAACTTTTCAGGCATTGGCCAGTAACCACTACCCGCCCCATATTTGGCAGATTTCGGTCCGCTTGAAGACTGTGAACCGAAGAAATTCCCCCTATCTCGAACAGGCGACCCGGAGATGTCTTCGATAACCCCCGTGTGTCCATGAAAGTTTATCCACAGCGCAATATCGCCAGGCTGTACTTCCGCAAGCGGGATTACATCAAAAAAAGTAGTGTCGGCATTTAACCCAGATGTTGTGAGGTAAGGAATCGTATATCCCGCATCCTTAAGCATTCGATACAGAAGCCCGGAGCAGTCGATTTCCTTCTTGCCATCTTCATCATGGTCTGTCTCGCCCTTGAAAGGGCCGTACTCATAACCAGTGCGATATTGCTGCCTTTGCTCAAGTAGTCCTGTGCTCATCAAAAGCTTCCTGCTTCAAAACATTGAATAGAGTTATCGCTGACGACGCCTCGGGCTGCCAAGCGCTCAACCAACGCGGTAGCCGTGTTAGGATCGGTTTTCTGGATCTTCCGGTAACACGCCATCGCGCGTGGCAAGTCAGCCGCTACGAGGGCTCCCGCTTCATACACTTCACCTAATCGAATCAGTGCGTTAGTCGAACCTAGGCGGGCGGCACGCTCCAATGTCGCTATTGATTCTCTGGGATTAATACAACCGTGACTTTCGTCGTATTCACCTTCATCGCAATAAAAATCTGCGAGAGTCAAGCCGGCATCCGGCACTTGCTCTGAAGCTTGAATCAATAACGCCACGATTCTGGAATTCTCCAAGCGTGGCGCCTGCCCAGAAAGGCTGATTCCCGCAGCAGCAAATGCTGCTTGCGCCGAACCCTTCCGGGCACCATCTAAATAGCTATCCAATGCCGCGGCGTATAAATAGATTCCTGATTCGGCAGACGTTTTATTGACCAGTCTGTCAAATATGACGCCTTTTTTGAGTTCTACCTCACCGGGCGTTAGTTTCTCAGACTGAGTGATCTTTTCCATGACCGCATCGATTGCCCAATCCTCCACTCGACTCAGAGTCCAGCAATCACCATGTTTGAAGACGAAAATCTTTAAAAAATGGCCCGCCTCATCACGCACGACCACTCTGTCAGGCATCTTGGTTTCAATAGTGAGACCCAACTTGGCAGCATTTCCCGGAAGCAGCATCTTCAACTCATCGGAGGAAATCGAGCCCAAGCTCCGTTCGACAACCTTTGGTATTTTCCCATCAGCTATCACGTGAACATGCTTCAGAGGAGACGCAATAAACCCTTTCTGTGTCTCTGGCTCAGATGCAAAAACTTTTACGAAATCAGCAAAATTGCCGCTTGGACATTGGGCGGTGCTGGACGAAGAAGCAAAGGCCTCCGAAGTCATCCCCCAGCACAACAAAACAATCGAAAACCACTTCATCTGCCTTACGTACCCGTTTGTTGTCATCACGACACTCATCATTCGGAAAACACAAAAAAAGCCTTCGGCTTAACCTTCTCAGGCACCGCATTCGCCAACGCCTGATCCATCAAACTCCCCGCCTTATCCTTATCCGCCGCCCCCGGCAGCACCGGAGGCTTAATCCCAATCCCAGTCCCCGATCCCGCCGAACCACCCGCATTGATCTTGATCACCGGCCCAACCACAGTCACCCCACCGCCATCAAGCTTGATAAAGCTCCCACCCCCAAGAATGGTCAGCTCTGTCCCCGCCTCAATAACGATCTTGTCCCCAGCCTTGAGGTGAATCTCTTTCCCCACGCTGGTCAGTTGCGCAGTCCCCAGCTTCACATGCTGGTTCTGCCCAACCGTGAGGTGATCATCCAGCTTCGCTTCAATCTTGCGGTCGCTGATAGTGGTGCGGTGTTCTTCAGCCTTCAGCTCGGTGTAGGTGTTCTTCACCACCGTGTCGTGACGTTCATTACCGACCCGAATCTTCTGATCGTGCTCAACGTTTTCATCCCAGTCACGCTGCGCATGAATGTAGATCTGCTCCGCACCTTTCTTGTCTTCGATGCGCAGTTCGTTGTACCCACCGCCACCCGGCGAGCTAAGCGTTTTGAACACGCTGCGAGTCTTGTTCGCCGGCAAGGCGTACGGCACCGGGTTTTCCTTGTGGTACAGGCAGCCGGTCACCAGCGGTTGGTCGGGGTCGCCTTCGAGGAAGGTGACGAGGACTTCCATGCCGATGCGTGGAATGCTGATGGCGCCGTAGCGGTCGCCGGCCCAGGAGCTGGAGACGCGTAGCCAGCAGCTGGTTTTGTCGTCGGCGAGGCCTTCGCGGTCCCAGTGGAATTGCACTTTGATGCGGCCGTATTGATCGCAGTGGATTTCTTCGCCTTTGGGGCCGGTGACCATGGCGGTCTGGCTGCCGAGCACGCGGGGTTTCGGGTGTTCGAGGGCCGGGCGGTAGAACACGTCCCACGGGGTGGCGAGGAAGGTGTTGCGGTAGCCCTGGTGGAAGTCGTCTTTGTTGTCGGTGGTGTCGCTGGTCACGCCTTCTTCGAGGACTTGCGGTTGTTTGCCCTCGTGGAAGATTTCGGTGAGCAGCCAGAGGTCGTTCCACTCGCTGCGCGGGTGGTCGGACATTTCCATGAAGTGACCGCTGACCAGTCTGGTCTGATCGCCACGACCTTCGGCCTGGCGGTAGTCGGCGCGGTGGCGTTCGAGGGCGCGCTGGCTGAGGAACTTGCCGCGCGCGCGGTCGATGAAGCGGCCGGGGTAGTCGTAATCTTCGAGATCCGGCTCGGTGCTGTCGCCGTCGGGTTTGTACGCGGCTTCCATTCGCAGGCGCGGTTTTTCGAAGTCGTAGTCGCGGCGCGTGGTGCGCGTGGTGCGGGTTTCCAGACGCAGTTTGAAGGCTTTGATTACCGGCTCGTCGGCGACCATACCGCTGCCCTGCACATAAGCAGTTGGCTGCCCCAAGTTCTGGAACACGGTCTGGTCGTCGCCGAACACCAGCAGGTGGGCCTTTTCGCTGTGCTGGAAGTGGTAGTGAATGCCCTCTTCTTCGCACAGACGCTGGACGAAATGCAGGTCGGTTTCGTCATATTGCACGCAGTAGTCGCGATCCGGGCACGGCTGGCTGAGCTGGAAGCTGTAGGCGTTGCTCTTGATGCCGTGCTCTTCGAGGATCAGCGCGATGATTTTCGGCGCCGACATCTGCTGGTAGATACGCTGGTTGGTGCGGTGATGCAGGTATTGCAGTTGCGGCACGATCGAGACTTTGTAGCGGGTCAGGCGCTTGCCGGCATCGCCCTGGGCGACGCGGTAGATCTGCCCGTGAATGCCCGAGCCCTGTGGATCGAACGCCAGGAACGCCTGCTTGTGCAGCAGTTGTTCGAGGTCCAGATCGGGGTTTTCGCTGACCAGTTCGAGGTCGAAACGAAACGGCTGGCTGATGCCTTCGGTGCCGGTGAACGACAGCACTTGCAGGTCGCCGACGTAGTCTTCGACCTTGAGGCTGAAGTGGGTTTCGTTAGCTGAGTTGAACATCGTGTGCTCCCTGTTCGAATGTCATCCGTTACGCCCGAAGTCGCAGACGTTGCAGCCAGGACGAAGTGGCGCCCAAGGCGTCACGCAATTGTTGGGCAGTGATGGTGCGTTCTGCCGGGTTGAAGCTCAGCGCGGTTCGCAGCGCTTGCCAGCCGTGCTGGGGTAGATTCGCTGGGGCGCGCAGTTCGCGCTCCAGATGCTCGTCGCGGGCCTGGGTCGAGGGCAAGCGGCGGAACGGGTGTTTGCCGCCCGCCAGTTCATAGATCACGCAGGCCACGCCGTACACGTCCGCGCTGGCCGACAACGGTTGGCCCTCAAGCAGTTCGGGGGCGGCGTAGCCCGGGGTCCAGGCGTTGAAACGCTCGCGGCTCAGGTGCGGCAGCCCGGGCAAGGTGCCCTCCTCTGCCTGTCCCAGACCGAAGTCGAAAAGGCGCAGGCCGTCTTCACTGAGCATGACGTTGCTCGGTTTCAGGTCACCGTGCAGCACGCCGCGACCGTGGGCGTAGGCCAACGTGTCGAGCAGCGCCAGGACGATGTCGCGCAGTTCTTGCCACGGCAGGCCGAGGGGCCGCTCGCAGAGCAATTTGTCCAGGGTCAGGCCACGCATGTATTCCATGGTGATGAAGGCCCGCTGGCAGTCGGTGTCGACTTCAAAGGTGTGTGCACGCACGACGTTGTCGTGGCGCAGGCGTCGGGTCAGGGCGAACTCGCTGTAGAGCAAGGCACTGGCGTCCGGCGATTCGGCAAATTCTTCGCTGAGGATTTTCAGCGCAATGTAAGGGTCGGGATCGCCGAACTGCTCATGCAGCAGATCCCGCGCCCGGTAAACGGCGCCCATGCCACCGGCCCCGAGCAGACGCTCGAGGTGGTAGCGACCGGCGAGTACATCTGGCAGCGCACCGATGCTGGCCTTGGTCGGCGCCAGCAACGGTTCGGCCTTGTTGCCCTTGGCGAAGGCGAAGTAGGTCAGGTTGCTGGCCTGTTCTTCGCTGATCAGCAGGTCATCGATGGGCGATTCGAGTTCACTCATTGGCGGATCACCACGGCAGTCAGGTTGTCCCGCGCAGCGCCTCGCAGGGCGCCGTCGAACAAACGTTCCAGCGCCACGTGCGGCGCGCTGAGGCTGAGGGCATTGCCGAGGGCGTCGCTGCTCAGGCCCTGATACAAACCATCGCTGCAGAGCAAGAACACATCGCCCGGATAGACCTCGAGTTCAAGCACATCCAGGGTCAGTGTGTCGGCGGCGCCGACGGCTCGGGTGAGTGCCTGAGCCGCCGGGTGCGCTGCTGCCTGTTGGACGCTCATTTGCTGCTCGTCGATCAGCTGCTGTTGCAGCGAATGGTCCTTGGACAGCTGATACAACCGCTGCCCGCGCCACATATAGCAACGGCTGTCGCCGGCCCAGATGCAGGCCGCGCGATTGCCTTCCACCAGCAGCGCGACGACGGTGCTGCCCATGATGCTGTCGTGACGCCCGGCAGTGACGGTCAACTCCTGGCCCAAGCGCCGGTTCAGCCAGTGCAGGCACTGGCGGATGGCTTTGAGGCGTTCGTCGAAGTCCTCGTGTTGCGGCAACTCAGCCAGGCTGGCGACGATCAACTGGCTGGCGATGTCACCACCCTGATGACCGCCCATGCCGTCCGCGACCACCCACAGCCCATGCTGCGGCGAGTCGAGGAAGGCATCTTCGTTGCGCGCCCGCACCTTGCCCGGGTCGGTACGCGCCGCGCTGCGCCAGGGACTGGCCACCAGCATCAGAGCTGCACCGGCATACGGAAGGTGCGCAGTACGCCCATGTCGAACGGGTTCGGCGTGCGCTGGCTGGTCAGCAGGTAGTTGGCGCGCAGGCCGCCCACGTCGGCTTTCAGTACCAGCACGTCACGACCGTTCAGGTACTCGGTCTGCATCAGATCGAACAGACGGAACAGCGACCATGGGCCGGAGTTCTTCTCGATACCGATCGGACGCCCGGCCATCTTGTCCATGACCAGACTGGTGCGACCGTCTTCAGCATCGGTCGGCCACTTGAAGGTCATTGGCAGGATCGGGCCGTGACGGTATTCCATGGTCTTGTCGCCGAACTTGAATTCGGAGCGGCTGACCGCCGGATCGAGGGTGTACGGCTCAAGCTTGAACTGCACGGTCGGCTCGGCCGGGTTGATCGAGAAGAAGCTCTGGCGAATGGTCTGCGCGGCGGCCATCTGATCGAGGTAGACCTTCGATACCGGCAGGCTGTGGCCGTCGACGCTGCGCATGCGGTAGTTGCCCGGATCGCCGCTGACGAACGGCCGCATGTAGCTGTCGAAGAAGCGATCGACAGTACCTTGAGCACGGAAGAACTCGCGGAAGTCGCTGATCGCTACGTCGCTGGTGCTGCTGGCACTGAACGGATAGCGCTTGCTGATGGTTTTGCCATACACGCTGTACAGCTCGTTCTGATAACGGCCATTCAGGTATTGATAGGCATCGTTGAGCACCAGACGCCACGAGTCTTCGGCCAGCACGTTGAACCACACGCTCAGCGGACGCGGCAGACGACCGGAGGCATTGCGCAGGTTGGTCAGCGCATCACGCTGGCCGCTCATGCGCGTCTTGGCCATCTCGAACGCGGCTTGCTCCGGCGTGCTGGAACGGGCCAGGCCGGCCAGTTGCAGTTGCAGGTCGTTGAGCGCGCTGAACGCTGGCGTCAGGTCAGCACCCGGGCCGTTGTTGTCATCGAGCAGACGATGCAGCGGTTCGAAGCGGCGTTGCAGGGATTTCTTCGCGGTGTCCGGCAGGTTCTTCGCCACGTTCAGC
Organism: Pseudomonas sp. H26/SER47-MNA-CIBAN-0231; assembly: GCF_040310465.1. NCBI lineage: Bacteria > Pseudomonadati > Pseudomonadota > Gammaproteobacteria > Pseudomonadales > Pseudomonadaceae > Pseudomonas > Pseudomonas sp. H26/SER47-MNA-CIBAN-0231. The sequence continues at coordinate 148,270 of NZ_JBEOPW010000003.1, forward strand.
GCCGAAGCCTTGTCGGCGGCAGCCGCGGCGAGTTTGCCGACCTTGCCCAGTTTGCCTTTCTGTCCGGCCAGCGCATCGGCGGCTTCGCCGGCTTCATCGACCGGATCAGCCGCGGCTTCGAAGCGAGTGTTTTCACGTACTTCGGTGAGCAATGCGAGTACCGGCGAGTTGGCCGAAGTCAGGCCCGCCAGTTGCTCGGCGCCTTCGCCGGCGTCGCTGATCGGTGGCAATGCGACCTGGCCAACGGCTTCGCTCCAGTAATTGGCGTAGTCGCGGAAGTACAGCTGCTCGAGCTCGACCATCAGGCGACGCAAGTCCATGTCGCTGATGCCCGCGCCTTCGCCCAGCACCCAGTTGTCACGCAGGATGTCGGTGACCAGCGCCGCGCCCTGCACCGAGAAATACTGCTGATAACCCTGTTGGGTGTAGAAACCCGGGATCACGTATTCAGTGCCGATGAACAGCGAGCCTTGTGGGCCGAGGTGTTGGCTGAAGCGATAGTCCGGCAGGTTGCGCGCCTGCTCGCGGAGCATGCGGTAAACCACGTTGGCCAGCGATTCGCTGCGCAGGACCTGACGCGCCTGCGTCACCAACTGATCGTTCAGCGGGTAGATGAACGGCTGCTTGAGCAAACGCTCGAGGTGCGTGTTCAGTCCATTCTGCACCGCGGTGTTGCCGGTGTAGCGCTGCGACCAGTCAGTGGCGACCCAGTCCTTGAGCCACGCCGCGTCGCGACGATCCTTCATGTTCAGCATCAGGTACGCGCGCAAGCTGTTGAGCAGGCGATCGCGGTCCTTCATGTTGGCGCGGATCTGCCCTTCGAGCATGGTCGCCACCCGTGGCAGCAACTGCGCTTCAAGCTCACGCTCGTAGGCGGTTTTCACCACCGGGTTGATCTCTTCGCCCTGATACAGACCGCCACGTTCGTGGTACGAGACGTCGCCCTTGCTCGGGAACACCTGGGTCGCGGCGTAGCTGGTGTCGAGCACTTTCAGCACGCCCATGGCGTCATCACGCGGCGTGACGGCCGAGCGTTGCTGAGTCCAGTTCTGCGCCAGTGTGCGCAAGTTTTCCAGACGCTCGTAGTTGGCCGAGAAACCACCGGCCCAGAGCATGCCGAACAGTGCCAGTGCCGCCAGCGCCCCGACGTACAGCGCACGCTGGCCCCAATGAATGCGGCTGCGCTCGCGCTTGTCCAGACCGGCCAGATCGGCTTCGGGGAAAATCACTTGGCTGAGCAAGTGGTGGATGAAGCGCGAACGACCGCTGCGCAGAGTCGGCAGCACGCCGGCGTTCATGCCCAGGCTGGCGCCGATGCCGGCGGTGGTCGAATCCATTTCCTGGGTCAGGTGTGGCGCGCTGGTCAGGTAGAAACCGCGCAGTTGCGTGGCACGCTGATAACGGTTGCCGGTGAACGCCATGTCGACGAACAGGCACAGGCGCTCGCCGATCTGCCCGAGCTGATGCGGGAAGTCGAGGATGCGGCCACGGCGCTGAGTGTCGCGCTCGGAGTGCATGCGCATGATCACTTGGCTGTTCAGGCGGCGCAGCAGCTCTTCGAACTCGTTGCGCAGAACCGTGACGTCGGTGCCGACCTGATCCTTGCGGAAACTGGTGCCGAGCACTTGATCGCTTTCTTCGCGGGTCAGTTGATCGAAGAACTCGTCGAAGCCGAGCAGCTTGTCAGCCTTGCTCAGGACCAGATACACCGGCACATCGACGTGGAGTTTCTGATGCACGTCCTGCAAACGGCTGCGCACCTGGCGCGCGAGGGTCTCGATGTCCTGCTCGCTGCCGCCGGTGAGGGTTTCCACCGGAATGGTCACCAGCACGCCGTTCAACGGACGGCCGCGACGACGCTTGCGCAGCAGTTCCAGCAGGGTGGTCCAGGCGTTGCCGTCGACTTCGGCGTCCGGTTGAGTGGTGTAGCGCCCGGCGGTGTCGATCAGTACACCGTGATCGGCGAAATACCAGTCGCAATGACGGGTGCCGAGGGTGTCGCGGGTCAGCTTGCGGTCGATCTTGTTGATCGGAAATTCCAGACCGGAAAAATCCAGCAGGCTGGTTTTACCCGAGGCCTGCGGACCGATCAGCAGGTACCACGGCAAGTCACTGCGCCAGCGCTCGCTGCGACCGCGATACAGGCTCGACGTCTTCAGGGTTTTCAGCGCGTCCTTGAACCGCGCCTTCAACTCTTTCTGTTCTTCGTCGATCAGCTCTTCGCGGCGGATACGGTCCTGGCCGTCCTCGCTTTCCTCCTCGGCTTTCTTGCGGATACCGGCGCGCCAGCTGACGAAGACCATGGTCAGGCCCCAGATCAGGAACAGCACGCTGATGGTCAGCAGGCGCGAGGTCGCGCTTTCCCAGAACTTGTAATCATCGACCGCCAACAACGGGCCGACGAACCACACCAGCAGCGCCACGAACAGCACCAGCAGCAGAGTCCAGACCCAGGTCTGGCGCAGGAAGGCGCCGACTTTCTTGAAAAACTTTTTCATCACACGTCCCTGTTTTACGGCTGCGCCTGCGGTTGCACCGCGGCTGGATCAAGCGGCTGATAAGGATGCAGAACGGTGTCGCGTTGTTCGCTCAGGACCCAGGCGAAGCCCGAATACATCACCACCAGGCAGACCAGAGTAAAGAGCACCACCATCCACGCCGGCACGATGCGCACCAGGTTGCGGCGCTGATCGTTGAGGCCTTCCCAGTGCGGCGACAACTCGCGCGGCACGTCGCCACGCAACTGACGGATCTGCCGGTACAAGGCGTCGCGGATGCCTTCAAGCTCAAGCATGCCGCGCGCCTGGACGCGGTACTTGCCCTCGAAACCGAGGGACAGGCACAGGTACATCAGTTCGAGCATCGGCAGGTGCTTGACCGGGTTTTTCGACAGCCGATCGAGCAGCTGGAAAAACTTCTCGCCGCCGAAGGTTTCGTTGTGGAAGCTGCTCAGCAGGCTCATCTGCGACCACTCGCTTTCGTTGCCCCACGGCGTGGTCACGACGGCTTCGTCGACCACGGTGCAGAGCACGTAACGCGCGGCCATCACCTGGCTGCTTTCGGCGCCGTTGTGCAGGGCGCGCACTTCGAACAACTTCAGCCCGGCGGTCAGCCGCTCATTGAGCGCGTACAGGTCTTCACGGGTTTCGCTGTGCTTGAGGCGCACCACTTCCGAGAGCAGATCGGACGAGGCCGCGACCAGCGAGTTGAGGCTGATGTTGAACGCCTCGGCCGGACGCAGGCGCGCGGCGTAGATCATGCGTTCTTCCAGTTGCTCGAAACGCGGCGGCGCGGCGAAGTCGGTCAGCGGACTCGATGCCGGTCCGTGGCCCTGACGGTCGAGCAGGACGGTTTTGTCGTCCTGGTTGTAATCCGTTTCCTTGATCATGTCGGTCAGTTCCTGATGGCCCAGAATTTCAGTTCAAGCTCGGCGAATTCGCCGGACACGTGGAACGCGAAACCGCCGGAGCGCTCGAGTTGTGCCAGGTCTTCGGAACTGAGTTCGAGGATGAAATAGGTTTTGTTCGAGTGGAACGCGATCTGCCGTGGGGCCACCGGCAACGGTTTGACCTTGATCCCCGGCAAGTGCAGATTGACCAGTTGGCGGATGCGCTCCACCGGGCCGACCTTGAGGTGCTGCGGCAAACGCTGACGCAGTTCTTCGGAGTCGCAGTTGGCACTGGCTGCCAGCACGAACGAGGCCGAGCCGAGCAGTTTGTGATCGTGCAACGGCGAGACGATGATGCCGTACTGACGCGCCTGCAGGATCAGTTCGATGGCGTGCTGTTCGAGCACCATCGACAGCACCTGACGGATCGCTTCCATCAGTTTGCGGAAGCTCGCGCCCTGATCGGCGTGGGAGTAACGGCTGTCCAGACGCGGGCGTTTGCTCTCGCCGGAGAAGGTCGCCAGATCGCCGAGCATGGTCAGCAGCGTGCGATACAACTCTTCCGGATGCACCTGCTCAAGACCCAGGTAATGGCGCAGCAGCAGTTCGGTACGGTTGATCAGTTGCAGCATCATGAAGTCGCCGACTTCAGCGCCGCCGACCTTGCCATTGGAGCGAATCCGCTCGGCAATCGTGTCGCCACGGTGGCTGAGCATGCTGATGACTTCTTTCAGGCACGACAGCAAGTAGCTGGAGGCGTGGGCCTGAATGTAGGTCGGGACGAAATCCGGGTCGAGGCTGATCACGCCGTCGGGCGTGGTATCGAGCACGTCGCAGATTTTCAGCTTCACGTAGGCCTGATCGCTCTGCTGCTCGCCGAGCAACAGTTTGAAGTCCGGACGACCGCAGCTGACCTGGCTGGCGGAATCATCGCCGGCGTTGGAGTCGGCGACTTCGGCGTCATACGCGGTGTAGCGCGCGAGCACGTCGGATTGCTCCGGGCGCCGGGCCTCGATGTGGTTGCCAGTGACCAGCGGCAGCGCCAGATAGATCGGCGTGTTGCCGGTGTTCGGCGGCACGTCCAGCGCCAGCGGCTCAGTGTTGCCACCAAGTTCGAACAGGCTGCCGTCCGGCAGAATCCCCGAGGCTTCACTGATCACCAGTTTGCCCATGTTGAGGAACTGCAAGTCGATTTCCAGATTGAGAAAACCCCAGGTGTAGCCACCGAGCAATTGCGTGCGGGTTTTCATCTGGTGATCGTAATAACGATCGTTGTGCTGGAAGTGCTGCGGTCGCAGCAGCATGCCTTCCTGCCAAATGACTTTATGGGTGTTCATGATCAGTCATCCGCCTTGGCGAGCACTTGTTGGGTATTGCGGATACCGGCCTGATCGAGGGTCAGATCAGCCTCGGTGAGTTCCAGCGGAGTGATCTGCACGGTGTGGCGCCATTGGGTATCCGGCAGGTCGCGATAGGCAGCGAGGATGCCCACGTAACGGCTGCCCTCCTCCACGCTGAGTTTCAGTTCCACGGTTTCACCCGGGCGCAGTTCGAGTTCTTCGCTGGCCACCAGATCCGGATTGAGGGATTCCTTGGCGCGCTCGTAGAGGCTGAAGAAATCAGCGTTCTCGAAGGTCACCGGGTGCTTGAGTTCGAACAGGCGCACGACGATCGGCGACGGCCGCCCGTTGAGGTCCGGGTTGAGCTGATCGCTGCCGGTCAGTTTCAGATTGATCTTGGTCACTTTCGAGTACGGCGACAGCGACGAGCAACCGGCGAGCAGCACCAGCACGGTGAGCGCAGTCAGCGTCTTGAAAAAAGCGGTCGAGCGGCGAGACATGCGCATCATCCTTGGTGGTCGGTGTGGAGGGTGGAGATCAGGCGGATCTGTTCTTCGTAGGCCTGGGCAAAGTCGCGGGCCAGCAGACGCTCGCTCCAGTCATCGTCCTGACGCAGTGCCTGGTGATAGCGGCCGAACGCTCTCCAGCGCCCACCCGATGTTGCAATCAATGGCTTGCTGTCGCGCTCGAAACGCAGGGTCAGCTGCTCTGGCGAGAAGTGCTCCAGCGTGCCACGCACAGCGGCGCGACTGGCGGTCAGCAAAGCCACTTGGTGCGCCTGCAAATCACGGAATGCACGTGAGATCGCCTGCTCGGCCGGCAGGTGTCCAGGCTTGCTTGGCTGCAACAGAATCTGCAGTGCTTCGCTCGGATCGACGGCGAATTTCAGCGGGTTCTTGTTGGTGCCCTGCACGGTGGTCTGCGCCAGACGCAGTTCGTTTTTCAGCTCGGAGCGGGTACGCAGGCTTTGCTGCAAACCGCCGATGCTCTGGCGCAGCAGCCGCGCAGCGTTCAGCGCCAGCGCTTCGCGTTCGTCGTGGCTGAGGCCTTTGACGTCGACGCCGAGCGCCGCGCCGAAGTGCTCCCAGAAACCTTCGCTCTGACGCTCGACAGCTTTCGGCGCAGGCGCCGGCTCAGGTTCGACCGGGGCGGCAATCAGCTCCGGGACCATCAGGCTTTCCATGTCGATGCGCGCATAGTCGGCACGTTGACGGGAGTCTTCCGGCTTGGCGCTGGGCGACAGCAGTTCGTCGATTTCCGAGTACACGCGCTCTTGCTGTTCGAGGGCGTTGAGCGGGTCGAGGTCGAGGAACGCGTCGTCCGGAATGATGCTGCCAGCGGCACGCGGGCGGCCGACTTCGCCGTCGAAGGTGGCCGGGTCGCGAACCAGCCGCGCACGGATCTCGAAGTCGCCGAGAATGTAGGTGCTGCCGTGCTCGATACGCACCGGCTCGCCCTTGTGCAGGCGCGCGCCGCTGCTGCCGTCCTGGACACCGTTGCTGCTGGTATCGGTAAGGAAGAACGAGCCCTCGCGGTAGCTGACAATCGCGTGGTGATTGGACAGGTGCCGCTTGCGGTCAGGGATGATCCAGTCGCAGTCCTCGCCGCGCCCGATCACGCCACCGGCCTGTTTGAAGGTCCGCTGGCACAGCTCGGTGGGCACGAACTGCTTGGTGTTCAGCATTTCGAAAACCAATTCCATGTTTGATGCTCCTTGCGGTCACTTGCCGCGATTGACCGCTTGCGGATCACCCAACGGGCGATAGTCGTTGTCGTTGAATTTGTAATTGCCGCTACAGCCGCCAAGGCCGCATAGAACGACGAGGGTCAGCAGGACAGCGTGCCAGTGACGAACAGACATCAGAGGGTCTCCAGGTGTAGACAAAGCACAAAGCGCCGACCCTTGCGGGCGGCGCTGAAATAAGTTTTTGAGGTGGGCTCGAAGCCTCTAGATCGGGGCCTTACACCATAGCCTGGAGGTACAGCGACCTCCCGTGGCGAGGGGACTTGTCCCCCTTGGGGTGCGCAGCGCCCCCATAACCTGCCAGCGCGATTTCTCAGTGAAACCGTATGTACCGGACTGCGACCGCTGCGCAGCCGGACGGGGATAAATCCCCTCGCCACAGGGTATGTGTTGGGTTCGAAGAAGTGCTGTAGGTCAACCATCAAAGTCACCCAAATTGATATTCAGGCGCCCGAGGCGGTACAGCAGCGTGCGCCGTGGCAGGCCCAGTTCGCGGGCGGCGAGGGTCTGGTTGCCGTCGTTCTTGCGCAGGCAATCGAGCAGCAATGTGCGCTCGACCTGCTCCAGGCGTTCGCGCAGATTCAGGCCGCTGTTGTCTTCCGGCATCGCTTCCAGGCGCAGGGAAAAATGCTCGGCGAGCAACTCGCCGCCCTCGCAGAGCAACACCGCGCGCTCGACCAGTGCCTTGAGTTCGCGAACGTTGCCGGGGAAGGTGTAGCCGCACAGATGCTCCAGCGCCGAATCCGACCAGCGCACCGGATCACGCTGCAAAAACGTGCAGGTCTTCTCGGCGAAATGCCGGGCCAGATCGAGGATGTCGCCTTCGCGCTGACGCAGGGCCGGCAGTTCGATCGGGAACTGCGCGAGGCGGTAGTACAAGTCCTCGCGGAACTTGCCTTCGCTGACCAGCGCCGCCAGATCACGGTGCGTTGCGGCGATGATGCGCACGTCGATCTTGTGCGTGTCGTTGGAACCCAGCGGACGAATCTCGCCTTCCTGCAACACGCGCAGAATCTTCGCTTGCAGCGACAACGGCATGTCGCCGATTTCATCGAGCAGCAATGTGCCGCCATTGGCCGCGTCGAACAGCCCGGCACGATCGCGATCGGCGCCGGTGAAGGCGCCTTTGCGGTAGCCGAACAGTTCGCTTTCCAGCAGGTTTTCCGGGAACGCCGCGCAGTTCTGCACGATGAAGGCCTGGGAGCGACGCGGGCCGCAATCGTGGATCGCCCGCGCCACCACCTCCTTGCCGGTGCCGGTCTCGCCACGCAACAGCACGGTGTACGGGCTGTGGAGGATCTTGCTGATCAGCGAATAGGTCTGGCGCATCGCCGCGCTTTTGCCGATCAGGCCGTAGCCGCTGATGCTCGGCACACTGCGAGTGGCGGTGGCCGATTCGGCGGCTGGCTGACGCAGGCGTTGCAGCAGATGCAGTTGGCCGAGCACGAACGAGCCGAGCTGGCCAAGGGAGTCGGCGAAACCCTGCAAGTCAGTGCGACGACGACTGGCACACAGCAACAAGCCCTCAACCGACTTGTGCTGATTGACCAGCGGCACGCACAACAGCGACTGCCACGGCGTGCTCGTCGCCGGCAGAAAACTGGTTTCGTGCAGGCTGCCGGTCAGGTCATCGAGGCACACCACGCGGTTCTGGCACAGGGCGAATTGCAGCAGTTGCTCACCGTTGTAATCCGCCGGCAGGCTCGCCGCCTGACGCGGTTGCAGCGCGCCGTCGAGGCACTCGGCGTTCATCCCCAGGCAGGTGTGGGTGGCGTCGAGCAGATACAGCTGCGTCAGTTCACAGCCACTCAGCTCGGCCAGGCCACGGACGAATTCACTCAGCAGCGCAGCACTGTCCGCCGCCCGCGACAGACTGGCGAACTGCGCCAGCAACGCTTCGGCATAGACCAGTGGCTGCGGCACTTGAGTGAACATCACGCCCACCTCAGGCGAACTCGCAGGTCACGCTGGAGTTGCCGTCGAGCGTGGCATGCACACGCTTGAGGCTTTCGCCGGTCGCCATCGCATCAAGCAGACGATCGGCCACCAGCGGCAGCACGTGTTGATCGAGCAGATGATCGATCAGGCGCGCGCCGCTTTCGCTTTGCGTGCAACGCTCGGACAGGTGATCGACGAGGTTCTGGCACCAGCTGAACTCCAGCTGACGACGGTTCAGGCGCTCGCCGAGACGGCCGAGTTTGATCTCGATCAGCTCGCGCAGCACCGGCCCGCCCACCGGGTAGTACGGCACCACTTTCATCCGCGCCAGCAGCGCCGGTTTGAAGTGTTTGCTGAGTACCGGGCGAATGGTTTCTTCGAGCACTTCGGCGGTCGGCCGCGCGCCGTCCTCGCAGAGTTCGCTGATCTTGTCGCTACCGAGGTTGGAGGTCATGAGGATCAACGTATTGCGAAAGTCGATCTCGCGACCTTCGCCGTCGTTGGCCACGCCTTTGTCGAAGATTTGGTAGAACAGGTTGAGCACGTCCGGATCAGCCTTCTCGACTTCATCGAGCAACACCACCGAATACGGCTTCTGGCGCACGGCCTCGGTGAGCATGCCGCCCTCGCCGTAACCGACGTAGCCCGGTGGCGCACCGATCAGGCGCGAGACGGTGTGCTTTTCCTGGAACTCGGACATGTTGATGGTGGTGATGAAGCGGTCGCCGCCGTACAGCAGGTCAGCCAGGGCCAGCGCGGTTTCGGTCTTGCCGACGCCGCTCGGGCCGACCAGCAGGAACACACCGACCGGTGCATCAGGCTTGTTCAGACCGGCAGCGGTGGCGCGCATCGAGCGATCCAGCGCGTGCACGGCTTGTTCCTGGCCACGGATGCGGGTGCGCAAATCGGTGGCGAAACTGGCGACCTTGGCGTTGTGCTCGCGGGCCAGTTGCGCCAGCGGCACACCGGTCCAGGCGCTGATCACTTCGGCGACCAGACGCGGGCAGACTTCGAAGCTGACCAGACGTTCTTTGACTTGCGCAGCGGTCAACGCGGCGTGGGTTTCATGCAGCTGAGCTTCCAGCGCTTCGACGCTCTGGCCTTCTTCGACTTCGGCGACCAGAGTTTCAATCACGGTGCCTTCGGCGTCTTCTTCAACGCTGACGGTCGGCTCGACGGCTGCGGCTTCACGGGCCTTGGCCAGTTGCTGACGCAGTTCCAGCAGACGCTCGGCCAGTTCTTTTTGCTCAGTCCACAGGGACTCGAGCGCAACCATCTCGCTTTCGGCTTCGTCCAGCCGCGCTTCCAGTGCCTCCAGCGCTTCGTGGTCGATCAGCAGACCGGCCTCGGCATCGCGGCGCAGGGCCTGACGCTGACGGCCGCCTTCAGCCAGTTCGCCACGCAGACGCTCGATGCTTTCCGGGGCCGCAGCGAGGCTGATGCGCACGCGAGCGCACGCAGTGTCGAGGACGTCGACAGCCTTGTCCGGCAGTTGCCGACCGGCCAGGTAACGCGCGGACAATTCAGCAGCGGACACCACCGCGTCATCGCGCAGATAGATGCCGTGGCTCTTCTCGTAGACCTGAGCCAGACCACGCAGAATGGTCACCGCTTCGCTGACAGTCGGTTCGTGCAGTTGTACGGGCTGGAAGCGACGGGCCAGCGCCGGGTCTTTCTCGAAGTATTTCTTGTACTCGGCCCAGGTGGTCGCGGCGATGGTGCGCAGTTCGCCACGGGCCAAGGCCGGCTTCAACAGGTTGGCCGCATCGGAACCCCCGGCATTGCCGCCGGCGCCAATCAACGTGTGGGCTTCGTCGATGAACAGGATGATCGGTTTCGGCGAGGCTTTGACTTCGTCGATCACGCCTTTCAAACGACGCTCGAATTCACCTTTGACGCTGGCGCCGGCCTGCAACAGGCCCATGTCCAGCGAGAGTAATTCAACGCCTTTGAGTACCTGCGGCACTTCACCGGCAGCGATGCGCGAAGCCAGACCTTCGACGATCGCAGTCTTGCCGACACCGGCCTCACCGACGACGATCGGGTTGTTCTTGCGCCGACGGGCGAGGATGTCGACCATCTGGCGGATCGCGCCGTCACGGCACAGCACCGGGTCGAGTTTGCCGTCGCGGGCCTGTTGGGTCAGGTTGTGGGTGAAGCGCTGCAACAGCGATTCGCCCTGTGCGGCCGGTTTGCCGTTGGCCGCCGGTTGCTCCTGTTGCGACAGGGCAAATTCTTTCAGGCGATCAATGTTCAGTTTGGCAAGCAGCGGTTGATAGCGGCTGCCGGCATAACGCATCGGGTTGCGCAGCAACGCCAGGATCAGCGCGGCGTCTTCGACCTGGGTCTGGCCCAGCTCGAGGTTGGCCACCAGCAGCGCGTCTTGCAGCCATTGCACCAGTTCCGGAGCGAATACCGGGTTGCGCGAAGCGCTGTGTTCGACCCGCGATTGCAATGCAGCGGTCAGTTCACCGGCGTCGACGTCAGCATCTTGCAGCGCGCGCGACAGCAAGCCGTTCGGGCGCTCAAGCAAGCCCAGCAGCAAGTCTTCGACGAGAATCTTGCTGCCGCCACGGGCGACGCAACGCTCGGCCGAACGTTCCAGATCACGACGGGTTTCGGCGTCCAGCGCTTGGATGAGTTGTTGCAGGTCTACGTTGATCATGGCTCACGTCCTTAATGAATTTTGCTGCCCAGGGTCACCACGCCGTCCGCTTTTTCGCGGCCCAGCCAACTGGTCCAACCGAGGCGACAGGCGTTCTGCTCACCGATGCGCAGTTCGCGGATTTCTTCCTGGCGCAGGACCAGGCGGATGTCGTAATCGAGCGGGTCACGCAAGGTGAACCGCACCAGCGCGCAGAGCGGCTGGTAGCCGAAACCGATTGGCAGGAATTCATGGAATCGCTGCCAGTCGAGTTCGGTGATATGAATGCGGAATTTGCCGCTGCGATCGCGCACGTGCTCGCCCAGCACCAGGTCTTCGCCGAGTACGCTGTTGGCGCGGCCCAAACGATTGCGCTGCTCGTCGAGGATTTCCACGCGGCGCTCGATGCACTGCTCGATGACCAGGTCTTCGTGCTTGAAGTAGTAACGCAGCACGGCTTCGATCAACGCTGCCGAGTGCGCCCGCAAGCTGAGCAAACCGAGGTACGGCAGCAGGCGTTTCCAGTTGAGTTCCTTGGCCTTGCGGATCTCGTCGCCGCCCAGTCCGATCAGCGCAAAAAGTTGCGCCGAGAACGGGTCGATCGCGCCGCTCTGGAAGCTCGCGCGGTAACGGTACTTGCGCCAGATCGGCAGCATCAGCCGTTGCAGGCGATGGTGGAACAGGTCGAGAAAATTGCGCGTCGGGTTGCCGTCTTCGCTGTCGCCCAGAGCCTGTTCGCCGTAGAACGCTGGCAGCGGCGAACCGGAGCCGACCAGGCCGATCAGGTTGAAGCGCATGCGCGCGCGCATCTTGCCGTGCTCTTCGAAAAACTCGACGCGATCGACGTCGCTGCGCGGAAAGCCCAGGCTCGGGTTGGCCTGGAACTCGACCTGGTCGTACAGATCGTCTTCGCTCAGGTGCGGGTGTGCCTCGCGCAGCCGGTCGATCACCAGCAGCACGGCCTGAAACAGCGAGTACTCGCGTATTACCTTGGTCAGCCCGCTTAAAGCAGGGGCTGCAGGCCCATACGTGGTGTCCATTGGTACACCTCTCCCTGTGTGCTTTTTACCCGCAGCTCATGGAATGAATTGAGACTGGCGTAAAGCGCGAAAAACTCGTTGAGAACCGAAGCGAAGACGAACAGGTCGCCTTCGCCGATATAGCCTTCCGGGTCGATGGTCAGTTCGGTGCGCAAACCGCGTACCGGCAGACCACGATGCAGTCGGTCGACGTGGTGATGCTTGATGTGCTTGAGGCCGCCGAGCAGGCGCTTGCTGACCTTCTCCGCGTGCTGGTCGTAGTAGCGCGGCAGGTCGTAGGTTTCCAGAATCACCTTCAACGCATTGACGTCCGCCAGCGACAGATAGTTAAGCGACATGTTGCTGATCAGCTTCCACAGGAAGTCACGGTTCAGCGGCGGCGCGAAGCTCGACGTGGCCGGGGTGATATTGCGGAAACTGAGGAATTCCGGGGTCTGCTCGCTGGCCATGCAGATGTCGCCGAGCTTGAGCTTTTTCGGCAGGTTCTGGTTGGTGCACATCAGCTCGATCGACAGCGTTTCGTGGGCTTCGGTGTGGCGGATGCCGAAGCTCAGGTAAGTGTCGAGGCCGTCATGCAGCAAAGACGAACGCTGGCGAATGCTGTAATGCGGACGGCTGTTGGGCACGTCGAAACTCGGGTCGTGCTCGAAGGATTCGAACGGCACGTACTCCTGATAACCGAGACCGCCGGGCTTCCAGCCAGTGACGGTTTCCACCGAGAACACGCCGCAGTTTTCCAGGTCGTATTCCGCCGGCAGCAACAGGTACTCATCCTGCTTGCCATCGAGACGGATCGGCAGCGCGTCGTGCTCGAACAGATTGACGATCGGCGTGCAGAACAGCTTAACGTTATCGAGCGTCGGGCGCATGCGCATGATGCCGCTCTTGCGAATGTCAAAACGCAATTCGAGGCCGCGCATCTGCTTGAGGGTGTCTTCCGGCAGCGCCTTGAGAATGTCCAGACCGTTGACGTCGACGAACAGGAACTTGTCCTGGAAGGCGAAATATTCCTGCAGGTAGCGATAGCCACGGAAGGTGTTCAGCGGATACGGAATCAACGCTTCTTCTTCGGCAAAGCCCACCGGTTTCACCCGGTCGCCGGGAATCTTGAACGCCATCGGCTTGCCGCTGACGCCATCAATCGGCTTGCCGGCGCCGTCGAGCGGGATCAGTTCGATGCCGTCGAGGTTGCGCAGCAGGCTCAGGTAGAGCATCTGGCTGATGTAGCGCTCACCGGCAAAGTGCAGGCGCAACTTGCTCAGCTCCAGTTCGCCGAGGTGGCCGTCAGCGCTCATTTCCAGACGCAGGCTGAGCAGCGAGCCATCGCCCTTCACCGAGTAATTCAGCGCAGCCAGATCCAGCGGCAACACCTCGGTCGGGTAGCACGTACGGAAGCGGCAGCGCACGTCTTCGATCGGCTTGCTCTCGATCGGCGTATCGCGCTCAACCAGCAGCGCCGGCCCGGAACGCTTGAGCGGATCGAACTGCAGAATGCTGAACGCCGGCAGCGGGCGCATGTAGTTCGGCCACAGCAGCTGCATCAGCGAATGGCTGAGCTCCGGCAGTTCGTCATCGAGCTTCTGCCGCAGGCGCCCGGTCAGAAACGCAAAGCCTTCGAGCAACCGCTCCACATCCGGATCCCGCCCGGCCTGGCCCAGATACGGTGCCAGCGCCGGACTACGCTCGGCGAAACGGCGACCGAGCTGACGCAGTGCGGTGAGTTCGCTTTGGTAGTAGTGGTTAAAGGACACGGGGTACCTGCCTGGTAGTGGAACTCATCAAAAAAATATCCCGCCCGGATTCGCAGTCCCGATTGTCCTGTGCATGATGCGCGGTATCCGACCTGAACTTAAGATCAGGCGTGCAGGCTAGATTTGCGTAATGGCCCATACGGATCTCAGTTCTCAAGATATACATACGGCGTATTACTGATAAAAATATTCAACCAATGGGTTTCCCATTGAGGCAATGCTATCTCGAAAGTTTTCTTATCCTTATTAAAATATATCCATACAATACCGACAGTTGATGCATTCTCTGATGCCCTCATGTCCAACGACTGAGTGTCATACAGCGGTGTACGATAAACTTCTTGCGGATTTTGCCTGTCAATAACTCTCAAATAGGCCATTCCACCGAGGGTAAGAATCTTTCCAACCCGCACGTTTTCCATAACATATCGGCCGGAAGGGCTAATTACCGTTGAGCTAGCCGGGTAATTTCGCATGGCAGACACAACAAAAAACAATGAAACAGAAAAAAACACAAATAATACAGCCACCCAGAAAGCCGCCTTCCTGTACTTATGAAATATTAAATACTTCAGGCCAGCCATTATCTTTCACCCTCACCCAATGACTCGACAACGTACGGTGTATTGCTCACAAAATAATTCATCGCATGATCCATCCAACGGCGATCATGAAAAACAAATATCTTCTCAGCCGTGAGAAAATCTATATTAGGAACACTTACCCTTCCCTCGCCTTCATTTACTTGCAGGAGCAAGAGTCGGGTTGGATACAGAGGACTACGGTAAATATACTTAGGCGCATCTTGATCTGTAACTCGCAGATAAGAAAAATCTTCGCCGAAAAATAAAGACGGAAAATCTACACGCTCAACAATATACTGCCTTGAATCACTTAACTCGATAACAGCTGGACGCCGCACAGAAAGATTATCGATAAATGAATAAAACGATAGTGCCCCGAACATCAGGGTCGCTGACAAAACCAGACCTGGGATTCTGAGAGGCATCTAATCAACTACCTTGATTAAGACAGGCGGAGTTACGTCCTCATACAAAATGTCAGAATACACGGTAAAATCTCCGCCTTTTCCATACGTCGCCCGGTACTCGGCAAAATCACTGTTTTGGATCAAGTGGTAGCGTTTACCGTCTATATCCCTAAATAGAGCTTGTACGTCCTCCCCACGCATTGCAGCGGTTCTGGCCATTTCTGCTTTACCCATTGCCGCAAGGAAATTCGACCCATTGCTTGTTACTGGATCAGCTACACCGTCATAATTCCAATAACCCAGAGGCTGACTGAAACGGTTGCCCACGTCGCTGAAATCGTAACTATCATCAACGTAATACCCCAGACGATTAACCAGAAAGCTGATTTTTCCTGAGGCAATAATAATTTCACCTTCGGCAATGACCCTCATATTGAAATTTGCAAGGGCACCCCTAAGTTCATCCAACAGAAAAACATTAGCATTTGAGGTCTGAATCGAAATTGTATTGGTATACCCAAATTTCTCAGCGTCCCGTGCACTTCCAAATTTTTGCTGATAGGCACCGTCGACTTTACCTGCGAACTTCGCCGGAAAATCATTACGCATTCGAATCAGCGCGTTCGGACTATTCCATTTCAGCTTTAGTTCTTTAAATACCTTGTTGGCGCGTTCAAACTTTAGCACCCAAGCCATTTTTACGATCGAGCTTTCTATATAGGGATCGAGTGGCTCTTTTTTATGATCCTTGGTGAGTTCATCCATCCCGCCATCTTCGGTGGCCCATGGATTGCCTTTAAACCAATAGCGCATCAATCCAGCAGCAACAGGCCAGTTTATTTTGTCCATTGCCCCAGGGATGTCTGAGACTGAAAATCGACGTGCAGTTGCCGTCTGCCCGGTCTTGTTACTCGCCGGCGACAGCGTCGCAGTTACTGTTGTATTTGCCATTTCAACATCCCGGTCATTGTTACTCGTCCACCCTGCCACAGACAGCGGAGAGCCATTCTGTACATTCTCAAGCGATCGCCACCTTAGTTTGCTGTTCAATGATCAGCTCAACAGGCTCGGCGATCTCCGAATGAATCATCTTTGTCTTGCCATCGGCGCCCGTAACACCGTTCACGGTTTTTCCGGATGCCGTTTTCAATGTGTACTCGATTCCGGACAACGGTTTTCCGGTGTCCTGACAATTGATGACGAAGTGCTCATTGAACGGCCAACTGAGCTCCACCGGCAACGGCGGAACAAACGGCGCTGGCGAATGCGAATTGCCAATAATCACCGTCCCGGACCCAGCCGTAACCTTGTTGCCATGGGTCCCCACCGAATCAACCGTGGCGGCCGGTTTGCCGTTGATCAAAACGGTAGTCGCAAGATCGCCGACCAACGCACCACCACACGCCGAGGCATCGCCTTGGCGGGCGGCCGCGAGGCCGTCGAAGAACACGTCGCCGGAACCGGCGGCGATCGGGTTGGTGCCGTGGCCGGGGAGCGGGCAAGCGGTGGGGTCGGATACGCGTGCTGCGGGTTTGCCAGACATCGGGGATCTCCTTAGGTGACCTTGACTTGACCGCTGCCATCCAGGCGCGCGGAGAAACTGACCTGACGCTTGAAACCCTCGACTTCCAGCAGGCCTTCGATACTGAAGGCCAGGCGCAGTTGATCGTGGTCACGCGGCAGGGAAATGACACGCACGTTGCTCAGGCGTGGCTCGTAGGCTTCGATGAAGTTTTCGATAGCCAGGCGGGCCTGACTCAGCGAGTCGTGCAGGCTCAGGCGCATGTCATTGAGATCGGGCAACCCGTAGTCGGCCAGCGTTTGCACGCTGCCGGCCCGGGTGCTGAGCATTTTGGCCAGATGGGCAGCCACTGACGCCATGGCGCAAGCTTCAAGGCTGTTGCCCTTGCGTAGTTGTGCGTCGCCGTTGAGGCGTTCGAACAGGCTGCCGTATCCGTCCATGAGTCGCTCTTACTCTTTGTCCAGCTTGCCAACCAGCGACAGGGTGAAATCGGCACCCATGTACTTGAAGTGCGGACGCACGTTCAAGCTCACGCGGTACCAGCCCGGCTCGCCTTCTACGTCGCTGACGATCACTTGCGCAGCGCGCAGCGGACGACGGCCACGCACTTCGGCGCTCGGGTTTTCCTGGTCGGCCACGTACTGACGGATCCACTTGTTCAGTTCCAGCTCGAGGTCGGTACGCTCTTTCCACGAACCGAGTTGCTCGCGCTGCAGCACTTTCAAGTAGTGAGCCAGACGGTTGACGATCATCATGTACGGCAGTTGGGTGCCGAGCTTGTAGTTCAGCTCTGCCGCCTTGCCTTCTGCGCTGATGCCGAAGAACTTCGGCTTCTGCACCGAGCTTGCGGAGAAAAACGCCGCGTTGTCGGAGCCTTTGCGCATGGTCAGGGAGATGAAGCCTTCCTCGGCCAGTTCGTATTCACGACGGTCGGAAACCAATACTTCGGTAGGGATCTTGGTTTCGATTTCGCCCATGCTTTCGAAATGGTGCAGAGGCAGGTCTTCAACCGCGCCACCGCTCTGCGGGCCGATGATGTTCGGGCACCAGCGGAATTTGGCGAAGCTGTCGGTCAGCTTGGTGCCGAAGGCGTAAGCGGTGTTGCCCCACAGGTAATGCTCATGGCTGTTGGCAACGGTTTCCTTGTACACGAACGATTTCACCGGGTTTTCTTCCGGATCGTACGGGTTGCGCAGCAGGAAACGTGGCACGGTCAGGCCAACGTAGCGCGAGTCTTCCGAAGTACGGAAGCTCTGCCATTTGGCGAATTGCGGGCCTTCGAAGTGGTCTTTCAGATCTTTCAGATCCGGCAGGCCGGTGAAGCTTTCCAGACCGAAGAATTTCGGCCCGGCGGCAGCGATGAACGGCGCGTGGGACATGCAAGAAACGCTGGCCACGTACTGCATCAGCTTGACGTCTGGCGAGCTTGGCGACATGTAGTAGTTGGCGATGATCGCGCCCACCGGCTGACCACCGAACTGGCCGTATTCAGCGGTGTAGATGTGCTTGTACAGGCCCGACTGCATGACTTCCGGCGAATCTTCGAAATCGTCCAGCAGGTCTTCTTTGGAGACGTTGAGGATTTCGATCTTGATGTTTTCGCGGAAGTTGGTGCGGTCGACCAGCAACTGCAGACCACGCCACGACGATTCCAGCGCCTGGAAATCCGGGTGGTGCAGGATCTCGTCCATCTGACGGCTGAGCTTGGCATCGATCTCGGCGATCATGCGGTCAACCATGGCTTTCTTGACCGGCTCACCGTTGTTCTGCGGCTTGAGCAGCTCTTCGATGAACGCCGACACGCCACGCTTGGCGATGTCGTAGGCTTCGTCGTCCGGGGTCAGACGGGTTTCGGCGATGATGCTGTCGAGAATGCTGTATTCGCCGCTGGCGGCGCTCTTCTCTTGTGCTGCGCTAGTGCTCATTGTGTTGGCTTCCTTGGCTACTGGAGTCTCAGGCGTCCGGGGCTGCGGCGTTCAGGCCCAGCTCACCGAGTACGCGACCGCGGGATTCGTCGTCGGCGAGCACGCCTTCGATCGCTTTACGGAACGCAGGTGCGTTACCCAGCGGGCCTTTGAGGGCCACCAGCGCATCGCGCAGTTCCATCAGTTTTTTCAGCTCAGGCACTTGCTCGACCAGGCTGGCCGGGTTGAAGTCCTTCATCGAATTGACGCGCAATTGCACGGCCAGCTCTTCAGCCTCGCCATCTTCCTGCAGACGGTTCGGCACGCTCAGCGTCAGACCCAGCTCTTGCTTGGCCAACACTTCGTCGAAGGTCATCTTGTCGATGCTGATCGGCTTGCGATCTTCGATTTTGCGATCGTCCTTGCGGTGGGTGTAGTCACCGATTGCCAGCAGCTTCAGCGGCAGTTCAATCTCTTCCTGAGCTCCGCCGGTGGCGGGTTTGAAGGTGACGTTGATGCGTTCCTTGGGGGCTACCGAGCCTTCTTTGGCCATGGCTTTTCTCCTTGCGGTTGTGGCCCTGGGGCCTATTCGAGTACCACTTCGAGGTCGAGGTGGCACAGCCTGCGATAAATCTCTTCCTTGCTTTCACGTACGGCGTGGTTCTGCGGCAACAACTCGCAGCAACTGTGCAGCAGGTGCAGCACTTGCAATGCAAGATCGGGCTCCCAGGCGTGCAGGCCTGAGTCCTGTAATGTCTGATCGAGGGTTTCGAGCTGGTTCTTGGCCAGTTCGTATTTCTTGGCCAGGAAACACAGCCGCGCGAGGGTGAACTGCCAGAAGAAGCGTTCACGGCCACCGTGGGCCGATTGCAGACCCTGCTTGAGAATCTGCACGGCCGGCTTCAAACCTTCCTTGCGCAGAATCGGCTGGACTTCCTCGAGGGCTTTTTCCCAGGCCGGCTGGGTTTCGACGTTCTCGCTTTCGACCTTGCGCGGCGCGCTGGCGCTTTGCAGATGCGGCATGACGTTGGCGGCGATCCACGCCCGGGTGGACGGATCGGCAAACGGCGCGCCGTCATGGAAGCGCAACTCGATGATGCCCGGCAGGCGCTGAATCAAAAGCGCGAAGTGGATTTCCACTTCGCGCATGGCCAGCTCGGCGTTGAGGTTCTGGAGACATTCCCAGACCATCCTCTGGCCATCGAACCAGAACGGCGCCTTCGCCAGGCTCGCCTCCAGTTCCACCAGCAGGTCGGCGTATTTGCCCTGATCGAAACGGTCCTGATAGAGCTTGAGTTTTTCCAGCGGCAGGCCGCGCAGCACGGTGATCTGCTCGGCGTTGCGCTCGGGCACCGCGTCGATGGTCATCCACAGCAGCGTGCGATTGAGGCGCAGGGCACGCAGGTCAGTAGCCTTCTGCTTGAGCCACCAGGCACACAACGGCCGGGCGCTGTCCTGCTGGGCACGCAGGGCTTTGTGCGCATCGCGTTCGTTGTCGATCGGCGCGCCGGGGGTGAGCAGCTGGGTCGCGGCCTGCTTGACCTGCGCCACCGCCGCGCCCACCACGCCGGGGGCCGGCTGGTTGTCGGCGGCACGCTGGATCATGGTTTTCAGGCGGCGGGAGATCGGCAATAACAGCGGCGCGTCATCGCCCAGATGTTCAGTGCACGCGGCCTCAAGGCCGGCCAGGTGCTCGGAGAGCTGCCGGAACATCGGCAACTGCTCTTTGATCGCAATGTTTTCGGTGATGACCTGCTCGAGACGCGGCACCAGCCAGCCGATCGCGGCGGCACGGGTGCGGGGTTTGAGCGGGTGAACGTCGGCCCAGTTGTTTTCCGACAGATGGTGCAGCAGACCGAGGCCGGCGAGCAGCCCGGGGAAGGATTCGCGCTGGTACAGCGACCAGGTCAGCCAGGCGCCGACCCGCAGATCCTTGGATTGGGTACGCAGCAGATTTTCGCTGTTTTCGCGGATTTTCAGCCAGTCGATCTGCCCGCTTTCGTGCATCGACGAAGCCTTGGCCAGCTCACTTTCCAGCGCCTCGAACTCGCTCGAAAAACGAACGTCTTCGCCCGCGAAATTCTCTTTGGAAACAGAGACTTTTGCGAGTTCGAGGTAATGGGCGGAAAGTTTGCTTGAGTAGGACATCCATGGCCTTTATTAAGGATTACAGTCATGCGCGCGAATGGAGTTTCAGCAACGCGGGACAGTATCGAAGAGCAGTTCAGCGACTCATCCAATTGAGATGTGCTCTTTCAAGTGGGCGCATCGTAATCACTATGATGGCCACTAGCAAGCATCTGATTAAACAACAAGACGAACTGTTCATTGAGGTCTGTAGGAGATCACCCTATATGTCGCAGGGGTTTCCCTGATGCCGTTTATTGATCAGCGCATTTTCCCGGCTCCCGCCAAACCATTGTCCCAGAGCCTCGGCCGCAGCCGGGCGAGTTTACCTGACGCCCGCACCCTCGAGCGGCGTGCAGCATGCCAAATTCAAAAAAAAATAGAAGTAGGACACTTCCGAAAATGATCGGGTTCCATCGAGAAGTTGCAGCGACAACGATCAATGCAAAAAGTGCCACTATAATGATGGCATTTCATTATTCTGAAACTTTACTTCCCCGGCAAATACTGGCACTTCGATAGTTATCGAAGCCGCGTCCTACAGACACTTCTCGCATCCCAACCAAGACTTCCACACCGGAATACTCTGACAAATTTCAGGGATACTTCTTACATCAATTAGTTTGCCGCGCCGCTAGCTTGCCCTGGCAACTTTTCATGCGCGGCGATCAAGGAGGACGGTATCGCGCTTTGACTCACTTTGCTTAAGGACAAGCCCATGTTCGGCAAAGGCCACTGCGCGCCATTCTCACTGCACATCCCGACCATTCGTCACGACTTCAAGGTGCTCGCGTTCACTGGCA
This sequence comes from Pseudomonas sp. H26/SER47-MNA-CIBAN-0231, assembly GCF_040310465.1. Taxonomy (NCBI): domain Bacteria; kingdom Pseudomonadati; phylum Pseudomonadota; class Gammaproteobacteria; order Pseudomonadales; family Pseudomonadaceae; genus Pseudomonas; species Pseudomonas sp. H26/SER47-MNA-CIBAN-0231. Next base: position 169,462 of record NZ_JBEOPW010000003.1, read on the forward strand.
CTGAAGCCATCAGTCAGCTGTACGCATTTCGCATCGAGCTGATGAGCGAGCACGCGGATTTCGATCTGGAAAGCCTCCTCAGCCAGCCCGCGTTTCTGCAGTTCGGATCAGCGGGCGAAGGCATTCACGGGCGGATCGAAAACGTCATGCTCGGCGAATCAGGCAAGCGCCTGACCCGTTATGAACTGACACTGGTACCGGCGCTGCATTATCTGCAACTGAGCCACGACCAGCGGATTTTCCAGCAACTGACCGTGCCGCACATCGTCGCGCAAGTCCTCAAAGGGCATGGCATCCAGGCCGATGACTTCACGTTCAATGTCGCCGCCGGTGAGCCTCGTGAGTACTGCACGCAATACGGCGAAAGCGACTTCCTGTTCATCCAGCGCCTGTGCGCCGAAGAGGGTATCGCCTGGCACCATCAACATTCGCTCGACGGGCACTTACTGGTATTCAGCGACAGCCCGGTGTTCGCACCCAAATTGGGTACGACAGCCTTTCGGGTTGATAGCGGCATGGTTGCCGAACACCCGGTGGTCAACCACCTGACCATGGGCTTCAACACCCGTACCAGCACCGTCACCCGCCGTGACTATGACCTCAAGCGGCCAAGCCTGCTGCTGGAAAGCCGCTTCACCGCAGAGTTCACGCCGGCTCTGGAGGAGTATCGCTATCCACTGTTGATGAAGTCCGAGAAGTACGGCAAACAGCTGGCGCGTCAGGCCTTGGAGCGCCATCGCAGCGACTATCAATGGATTGAAGGCAAAAGCGATCAGGCGATTTTGCGCAGCGGTCACCTGTTCGAGCTGAGCGAACATCCCAGGGCCGACTGCAACGAGTTGTGGCTGTTGGTCAGTCTCAGTCACGAAGGCAAGCAACCGGCAGTGCTCGAAGAGGCTTTCAGCAGCGAGGCGAAACCTGCCGATGGTTTTTCCCAAGGCTATCGCAATACCTTCAGGGCCATTCCCGCAGAGGTGGTCTACCGTCCGCCTTTGCCCGCGCCAAGGCCCTTGCTGGTCTGCCAGACCGCGCGCGTTACCGGGCCTCCCGGAGAAGAGATCTTCTGCGATGAGTACGGCAGGGTTCGTGTCGAGTTTCCCTGGGATCGCGCTGAACGCAACAGCGAAAAAAGCAGCTGCTGGTTACGCGTAGCTTCCAGTTGGGCAGGTGACGGATTCGGTGCGGTGACCATTCCCCGGGTCGACATGGAAGTGGTCGTGACCTTCCAGGAAGGCGACCCGGACCAACCGCTGATTACCGGCTGCATCGCCAACAAGGTCAATGCCGTCGCCCATCCCTTGCCGGCGAGTAAAACCCGCACGGTATTACGCAGCCAGAGCTCACCGCGCAATGGCGGCTACAACGAACTGTCGATCGAGGATCGCGCCGGGCAGGAGAAGATCTACCTGCGCGCGCAGCGCGACCTCGAGCAACTGATCCTCAACGACAGCCGCAGCCTGATCACTCGCGACCGCCATGAGCATGTCGGCAATGACAGCACCAGTCTCATCGAGGGCAAGGATTCGCGCACTCATCAAGGACTGCGAAGCACAGTAATCAACGCCGACGACTTGTTGCAGGTCAGCGGCACCAGCAGCCAGACCCTGGGCGCTCTGGTGATCCAGGCCGGCCAGCAGGCGCATGTCACGGCAAGCAACGTGGTGATCGATGCCGGCATGAGCCTGACGCTGTCAGCGGGCGGTCATCACATCGTGATCAATGCCGGCGGGATTTTCAGCAGCGTGCCCATCGTTCAGGGCGGCGCGCCACTGCCGGGTCTCGCACCGCTACAAACGCTGCAAGTTGAGGCCGGCCTGCCAGCTGCGATCAACGCCACGCCGCTGTCGATCGTCAACAGTGCCCGCCAGCAGGCAGCGGATTTTTGCCCGCTGTGCGAAGCCTGCGCAGCGGGTCTGTGCGAGCTGGGAGAAGTCGCATGAGCCCGGTCGAACAATGGTTGCACGCTCAGTCCCGCGCCGGCTGCGAACTGTATCTGATGCTCGACACCGACGGCCAAAGCGCAGAGCACGCTGCGTTGACCCGCGACCTCGGCACCGAGCGGTTTCGTCCGCTCTACAGCGGCACGCCGGCCGAGTCGCTGGTGCCGACCGGCCCGCTGCTGTTGCAAATCGATACGGCGCAGCATCCCGCCATCCAGACCTTGCTCGCCACGCCCGAGCGCAATTGGGGCTGGCTGGCCAGTGCCCGTCACGTCGAACTTGATCTGCTGGCGGCGCATTGGCGCGAGCGCCTGATAACCGGCGAACGCCCGAATCAGGCGGTGTACCGCGTGCATGACAACCGGGTTCTGGGACGTGCGCTGGCGCACCTGCAACCCGAGCACCGCGCGGCGTTTCTCGGGCCATTCAACAGCGTCTGCTATTGGCACGCAGAGCGATGGAACGCCATCGACAACCCGGACCCCGGCCACCACCCGCTGCCGATGGATCCGCCTTGGCTGCACACGCCGACCCCGGAGCTGATCTACGCCAACGTGCTGTTCGACAACACCCGCCGTTATCTGGTCGGCGAACACACCGAAGCAATGGCCACGCTGGCCGAACAGCTCGACGTCGATGAGTGGCTGTGGGGCCTGATTCAACTGACGCACTTGTGGGGCTGGCAACAACCGGAGCAAGTGCATTTCTTGCTGACCCGCAGTTTGCAGTTACCGGGATATCGGCCAGGCAAATCATGGCTGCCCAAACCCGGTGAAGATCCGGCGATGCATTTTGAGCGGGTATATCAGGAAGCGTTGTATTGGCAGGGAGAGGTAGGTCGATGAGGCACTTGAAACGAGGGTTGATGCTGAGTGGTTGCCTGGGATTGCTGGTGGGTTGTACGACGGCGAAGACCCCGAACACCTTTACGTTTGTTCCGGACTTTCCACCTGGATTCAAATATGAGCTGAAGGCTATCTACCTGCCCGCAGCGGGTGAAACCTGCCGCGTGCCAGGAAAGCCGGATTTCTGGGTGAGCTTCAATAAACCCACCATGGAATATGTAAACACTGCGGAAATCGAGTTGTACAAAACCATCAGCGATTGTCCGTTGGCGCTCAACAAAGTGGAAATCAAGGTCATCGGCTTTTATGGAAAAGGCCGAAGCAACTTCAGCATGGACTACGCCTCGATTTTCGTGCGTCCAGAGTTGCTGAAACGAATAAAGGGCACATTCAACGAGGACGGTGCAGGGGAGTTTTATGGTGAATGCAGGTGGTCATTCCGCACCGTCGGTCCACATCGTTTCCTGATCAAACTGCTGACCTGCAAAAACATGGATGCACAGGGCAACGTGCTGCGAACGAGACCTTCCACGGCGTACACATTGACTCAACTTGAGGGCAAAACGGTGACGCTGAAGGTCAGGCTGGCAAGTGAAGAACTTCCAGCCATCGGCGATACCTGGATCAAAGTAACCCGCGGCTGGAAGCGCTGTATGGGTGAGAACTTCGAGGATCAATACGCCTTTTGCTACGGCAACGACACAAATTTCAGCACTTTTAAAATGGTCGATGGGCGGGTTTGCACCATCTATCCGGGATGCACGGAGCAAGGGGCACCATGAACATTGAGACTCCCTCGGCGACCGATTTGCGCTTCATGCAGGGCGACATACATGCCTGCCCTAAACGCGGCCATCGTACCAGCTTCCAGCTAGTGGACGAATTCGGCGACGGTAAGCCATACGCTGGTCTGTCTTACGAAGTGATTGATTACGAAGACACGGTCCATAGCGGAAAACTTGATGCGACTGGATCTGCAAAGATCGACGATCATTATTGCGGTCCGCTAGTACTCAAATTGAAGAGCCGCTATCAAGGCAGCGAAAAATCTTACACATTTTTGCAAAAGCGCCCCCACTATCCCCTTCCCATCACCGAACTCCAGGTCCGCGCCGAAAAAACCCGCTTCTTCCACAAAACAGGCACTCGCACCCAGGCAAACCCCGCCAAGGACCTGCCCGAAACCGACGCGTACTGTCAGGTCGAAGTCAGTGAACTGGTAAAGCACATCGCCCACCTGCCACCACTGGTTGCTCGTCGCGACCCTCCGAAGAGGGCGGCGCACAAGCTCATGCGATCGGCGGCGAAGTCCAGAGACTTCACGCTCGTAGATAAAACTTCTGCGGATGGCGGACTGCACACAATCTTGAGTGCGGCGGAGATGGCCACCGTCGAACTGGGGTTTTCCCCGCCGCCGCCCAAGGGCGTCGCACTGCTGCCGAACAAACACCATGTGCTGGAAGTACGGCCGATGAGAGCGCTACGGCCAATGCTGTCGACAGGCGAAGCGTTCTGCGCGCTTAACCTTTATCAGCTGTCGGTGATGGCGACGCTGAGCTACACCGATTTCGGACAGGAACCCAACACTCAACCGGTGCAGACCGACACGGTAAGCTTTCCGCTACAGCCCAGCAGCGGCAACTGGTTCGGCCACGCGCTACCGCAGTTCGACGAGTTGTGGAAGGTCGATGACTCGCAAACGCAGAAATACTACCCACTGTACGAAGACGTGCCGTATTCGAAACGCTTGGAAGTGGTGCCGTTCGACCCGAACCTTTACCCCGAAGTGAATGACCCCGCGTTGGGCGACGAACAAGAACACCCGGCCAAGTTGCACTGTCTCGATGACCGTAACAAAGACAACAGTACTGATACCCAAGCTTTCATCTGCCACCACGACGAGTTGATCCTGATCAGCGTGCGAGGTACCAGTGAGATCTGGCCCGACGGCCGGCGTGACGGGGATGCCTATCAGGTTCCCTTTGCCGAAGGCGAAGGCAAAGTGCACCGCGGTTTCTACGGTGGCGCTTTGGCGGCTTATCCATTCATCGTGACTTATCTGGAAAAATTCTACAGCGGGCAAAAGCTGCTGATCACGGGTCACAGTCTGGGCGGTGCAGTTGCACTGATCCTGTCCGAGATGCTGAGACGCAACCTGGAGTTCTCCCCGCAAATCGTGCTCTACACCTACGGCGCCCCCCGCGCCGGCGACACTACCTTCATCGAAAGCGCCAGATCGCTGGTGCATCACCGCATCGTCAATCAGAACGATCCGGTACCGAGCGTGCCGGCGACCTGGATGAACACCTTTGCCAAGCCTGGGCCGATGTACGCAACCAACGCCGTGGTGCTGGGCTTCAACCCGGTCGCCGGCCTCGGCCTGCTGATCTGGGGAATCATCAATTTCTTTGGCGACGACTATGGGCATCACGGTGCTTTGCGCCATTTCATGCCCGTTGAGTTCGACAAGGACCACCGATCCTCCCTTCTCTGGGAGCCGGGTTGCAGCACGATCGTCGATCACGGCTGCGCCAAGGCCCTGCGCGCTACCAACGGCTTGCCCGAACGCGGATCGTTTCTACGGCAGTTGTTCGACCGGGGTCACCACTCAATGGTCGGCAGCTACATCCCCGGCTGCTGGGCCAGCTTGCGCCGTTGGCAGGAAGCACTGCAGCGCAAGCGTTCGCTGGTGACCAATCGCGAATACGAGTGGATCAGCAGCGCCCTGGAGAATATTCAGCAACAGCTGCGGGCCGTTAAGCGCGATCTGCAAAACAACCACCGTTCTTACGTGCGAGAGCAGGAGCGCGCGCACAAGACGCTGATGCTCAATCAGGAAATAGACAAGATCAGCATGACCAAGGCCCGCCTGACAGCGCTGCGCAGTCAACGGGTCACCGAGGTCGACGTTTACGGCAGCTATGCCGACCAGCCCGAATGGGTCGAGGAAAGTCTGCTGCGCTGGAACGCCCACCCTGAAAACCTGGTTCAGGAGCAACTGGCGATGATTCCGCCAGCCGCTGAAGACCACGACGCCGCTATCGCCGCGATGACCGGTGGGCATGCGGTTGGCGCGCCGTTTCAGCTGGATATTGATTCGTTCATTTAACTTAATCAGTCAACAAGGAAGTACCGATGCTCTCGTTATCCCCCAAGTTAAACTTCGCCACTGCAACGCACTCGATCCGCGCTTTGTTATTGGCCAGCTTCATAATATTTGGAACTGGATGCAACTCGTTCTCCAGTTCGGCAACACTGAACATGGACATCCCTGCGAATTTTAGCGTCACCGCCGAAGCGCACTATCAGCCGTTTTCCCCATATTACTGTTACGCGCCAGAAAACTACGCAAGAGACCCCAACCTTGGAGTCAAAAAATTTAAACAACCTTGGCAACCCACTGCGCAGACCGCCAAGTTCAACATCAAATTACTTCCCAGCATTGGGGGCTGTCTCACGCTCCTCAGCGAAATCAAGATCTGGATCATGGACATGACTGAGGATCCAGAGAAACTTGGCTTAAGCGCCGTCTGGATACATATTAATGACCTGGCAGATGAACCACTGGACGAGCATGGGTCGAACGAGAACATGCTTTCAGTCGAGTGTAAATATGCGGACTCCCGGTTAAGTAAAGTCTTCAAATATGAATTGGTATGCAAAGGGCGGAGTACGAACGATGAAATTCTGGGCAGGCTACGAATTGAGCAATTCCAGGATAAGCCATTGCGATTAACAGTTCGGATGACCGAGTAGTCGGCGTGCTGCCCGACGCTTAAGTCCCAATGACTGCCGCAAGCTGGCTAGGCAGCTTGGTCATGTCCGCTATCAAACGCAGTCTGAGCGCGAAGGACTGGGGCACAATGATCAAAGGTCACGGCGAAATCCTCGATTGGATGGACTCGATATGCTTCGCGGCACCGCTCTTCTTTCACCTGACGCGTTACTTCTTCTCCGTCTGATCTAGACGAATGCTCCAACCACAAAAAATGGGCACCCGACCGCAATCGGTGTGCCCATTTCTCATTTGCGGTTCTCCCCGTCATTCAGGGGAGTACGCCGTTATCAAGGATTGACGCTGTCTTTCAACGATTTGCCTGGCTTGAACGCCACGGTGTTGCTGGCCTTGATCTTGACCGGTTCGCCGGTCTGCGGGTTTTTGCCGGTGCGGGCGCCGCGGTGGCGTTGCAGGAAGGTGCCGAAGCCGACCAGCGTCACGCTGTCCTTGCGGTGCAGGGCGCCGGTGATTTCTTCGAGGACGGCGTTGAGAACGCGGTTGGCCTGTTCTTTGGTCAGGTCTGCCTTTTCGGCGATTGCAGCGGCGAGTTCTGGTTTACGCATTAGTGAAGCCCCTTTGACGGTTTTTTGTTGTTATGTCCGTGCTGTTCTCGTTGGAACAGCGCCCAAGGCGCCGCAGGCTCTACTCTGCGGCAGACGGGAGTGAGAATGGCACGCCGCCAACGGCGGCGCCAGTCTCCCCAAGACCTTTGTCGGGGCAAAAGAGCGGTGTTTGCGACAGAACGACCGGCATTTACGCCAGCAGCGGCGGCAGCTGTTTGTTCAGGGCCAGTTTTTCCATGACTGCCCCGCCGGTCAGGGCGTAACCGAGCAACTGACCCTCGGCACTGTGGCACAGCGCTTTGATGTCGGCGCCCTGCCCTTCGACGCTCCAAATGCCTTCGCTGCCCCGTGGCGGCGGCGACACCACCAGCGGGCACACCGGGGTTTTCACGGTGATCGGCATCGGCCCGTAGCTGACCGCGGTCGGGTTTCCGGCGAGGGTTTGCGCCAACGCGCGCGCGCAGCTCATCAGCGGCATCACGTAGAGCAGATTGAGCCCATCGACTTCAGCGCAGTCGCCCAAGGCGTAGATGTTGGCGTGAGAGGTCTTCAGGTAACGATCGACCATCACGCCGCGATTGATCTGCACGCCGGCAGCCGCTGCCAGATCGATGCGCGGGCGCAGACCGATCGCCGAGACCACCACATCGCACGGGATGATCTGACCGTCGGACAGGTGCGCTTCGAGGCCATCGGCGACTTTCTCCAGGCGGGTCAGCACCGGGCCGAGGTGAAACTTCGCCCCAATACTTTCCAGCCCGGCCTGCACGGCCGCCGCAGCGGCAGGATGCAAGAGCATCGGCATGACCTGTTCGCATGGCGCGACCAGTTGCACTTCGTAGCCGCCGAGGATCAGGTCATTGGCGAATTCGCAGCCGATCAGCCCGGCGCCGAGCACCAAGACCCGACGCTTGCCCGCCGCTGCGGCACGGAAGCGCGCGTAGTCTTCGAGATCGTTGATCGGGAACACCAGTTCCGCGCCGTCGCCTTCGATCGGCACGCGCACGGTTTCCGCGCCCCAGGCCAGAATCAGGTCGCGATAGGGCACGGCTTCTTCACCGATCCACAAGCGTTTGTGGCCGGCGTCGATACCGCTGATGCGCGTGTGGGTGCGCACTTCGGCCTTCAACTGCTCGGCCATGGCGCCGGGTTCAGCCATGCTCAGGCCGTCGGCGTCCTTGTTCTTGCCGAAACCGGTGGAGAGCATCGGCTTGGAGTAAGAGCGGCCGTCATCGGCGGTGATCAGCAGCAGCGGGGTTTCGCTGTCGAGCTTGCGAAACTCGCGGGCCAGGTTGTAGCCCGCAAGCCCGGTGCCGATGATGACGACTGGTGCGCTCATGCCTTACTCCTCTGATTTGCTTAGTTGATTTCGATCATTTCGAAGTCCATCTTGCCGACGCCGCAGTCGGGGCACAGCCAGTCTGCCGGTACGTCTTCCCAGCGGGTGCCCGGCGCGATGCCGTCATCCGGCCAGCCATCGGCTTCGTTATAGATCAGGCCACAGACGATACATTGCCACTTCTTCATTCAGGTACTTCCTCAGGGTTCAGGCGTAGTGCCGGCGCGGACGGTCGATGGGTGCTGCGTTGCCATCCGGCTCAGGGCGTTTTGTACTGAGGGTGCCGCGCAGATGCAAGCCTGTTCGGCGCAACGGCGGCCGGCGCCGCTCAATCCTGTCGCCCGCCATGGTAAGCTCGCCGCCTCATTTGCGGCCAATAATGACTCATTGTGCAACATTCAAATGCCTGCCCCGCCCCGCTCTGGCTGACCCAAGACCGCCTGACGCCCCGCCCCGATCCGTTGACCCTCGACTGGTTGTTCGACGAAGGCTCGCTGACCCGCCGTTTGACCCGTTTGTCCGAGGACGGCTTCAGCGTGTCGCCGCTGTTCGAAGGCTGGGGCACCTTGCGCGCTGATGAATGCGCGGCACTGGATCTGGCCGAGGGCAGCGAAGGCTGGGTGCGCGAGGTGTATTTGCGCGGCCACGGCGAGGCCTGGGTGTTTGCCCGCAGCGTTGCCTCGCGGGCGGCCCTGCAAGGTGATGGTTTGCACATGGATGAACTGGGCAGCCGCTCGCTGGGCGAATTGCTGTTTTGCGATCATGCGTTCCAGCGCCGCGCCATTGAAGTCTGCCACTACCCTGAACAATGGTTGCCGCCAGCGGTGCAAGCCCCTGAGCTGTGGGGCCGGCGTTCGCGTTTCGACCGTGGCGCGCTGAGCGTGCTGGTCGCGGAAATCTTCCTGCCCAGCCTGTGGGACGTCGCCCGCGCCCACCCGGAGAACTGCTGATGTATCAGAGCCTGCTCAAGTCCCTCAACCGTCTGAACCCGCGCGCCTGGGATTTCGTTCAGTTGACGCGCATGGACAAGCCGATCGGCATTTACCTGCTGCTGTGGCCGACGCTGTGGGCGTTGTGGATTGCCGGCAAGGGTTCGCCGTCGCTGGCCAACATCGTCATCTTTGTCCTCGGCGTGGTGTTGACCCGTGCCGGCGGCTGCGTAATCAACGACTGGGCTGACCGCAAGGTCGACGGCCACGTCAAACGCACCGCGCAACGGCCGCTTGCTGCTGGCCGGATCAGCTCGAAGGAAGCCCTGGTGTTCTTTGCCGTGCTGATGGGCATCAGTTTTCTGCTGGTACTGTGCACCAACGCACCGACGATCTGGCTGTCGCTGGGCGGTCTGGCGCTGGCATTCACGTATCCGTTCATGAAGCGCTACACCTACTACCCGCAAGTGGTGCTGGGGGCGGCGTTTTCCTGGGGCATGCCGATGGCCTTTACCGCTGAGACCGGAGAATTGCCGGCGGCGGCTTGGCTGCTGTGGATCGCCAATCTGCTGTGGACGGTGGGTTATGACACTTATTACGCAATGACCGATCGCGATGACGACCTGAAGATCGGCGTGAAATCCACGGCGATTCTGTTTGGCGAGGCGGATCGGGTGATCATCCTCAGCTTGCAGGCGCTGTCGTTGGGCTGTCTGATCCTGGCCGGGTCGAAGTTCGAGCTGGGGATCTGGTTCCACCTCGGTGTGCTGGTGGCTGCGGGATGTTATGCGTGGGAGTTCTGGTACACGCGCAGCAAAGACCGCATGCGCTGCTTCCAGGCCTTCTTGCACAACCATTGGGCAGGGTTGGCGATATTTGTCGGGATCGTGCTGGATTACGCATTGCGCTGATGCATGACACCTGTGGGAGCGAGCCTGCTCGCGAAGGCGTCATGGCAGTCACCTCTGCGATAACTGATACACCGCTTCGCGAGCAGGCTCGCTCCCACAGGGTTTTGGACCGTAGTTATTTGGCCTTGGCGACTTTCCACGCGCCGTCCATTTTGCCGTCGCCGGTCATGTCGCCGGCCTTCTTGTCCATCACAAAGGTGTACAGCGGCATGCCCTGGTAGGCCCATTGCTTGCTGCCATCATCACGAGTGATTACCGTCCAGTCCCCCATCGACTTGTCATTCGCTGTCGCCATTAGCGGCGGCCAGTTTGCCGCGCACTTGTCGTTGCACGCGGACTTGCCAGCGGAGTCCTTGGCAAAGGTGTACAGGGTCATGCCCTTGTGGTCGGTGTACATGCCGTCCTTTTCCATCGCCGGATCGGCCGCCATGGCCAGCCCTGGCAATGTCAGGGCGGCAGCCAGCAGCAGGGCTTTGAACGAAGCAGTCATCTGAGTCATGGAAACCTTCTTTTGTGGTTGTCAGGATTCGGACTTAGAGCTTAGTCGAGGATGGGTGCAAATGTTGCGCGCCTGAAATACTGTCACACGACTGCAATAATTCCGTTATCTAATGCGGCGCAAGACAGTTAAATGACAAGAGGATTAAGGCATGGTTGGCAGGAGCATTCTGATCGTCGACGACGAAGCGCCCATTCGCGAAATGATCGCCGTGGCGTTGGAAATGGCCGGCTATGACTGCCTCGAGGCAGAGAACTCGCAGCAGGCCCACGCCATCATCGTCGACCGCAAACCGGACCTGATCCTGCTCGACTGGATGCTGCCCGGCACCTCAGGCATCGAACTGGCCCGGCGCCTCAAGCGTGACGAGCTGACCGGGGACATCCCGATCATCATGCTCACCGCCAAGGGCGAAGAGGACAACAAGATCCAGGGCCTGGAAGTTGGCGCCGACGACTACATCACCAAACCGTTTTCGCCGCGTGAACTGGTCGCCCGCCTCAAGGCTGTGCTGCGCCGCGCCGGACCGACCGATGGCGAAGCGCCGATCGAAGTCGGCGGCCTGCTGCTCGACCCGATCAGCCACCGCGTGACCATCGACGGCAAACCCGCCGAGATGGGCCCGACCGAGTACCGCCTGCTGCAATTCTTCATGACCCATCAGGAACGCGCCTACACCCGTGGCCAGTTGCTCGACCAGGTCTGGGGCGGCAACGTCTATGTCGAAGAGCGCACCGTCGACGTGCACATCCGCCGCCTGCGCAAGGCCCTCGGCGACGCTTACGAAAATCTGGTACAAACCGTGCGCGGCACCGGTTATCGGTTCTCTACAAAGGCCTGATCCGCCCGCCAGACTCGCTGACAAGGACCGTATCGACTGTGAATCAAAACTGGCATGGCACCCTGATTCGCCACATGCTGTTGCTGGTCACCGCCTGCCTGGTGATCGGCCTGATCACCGGCTATTACGGCTGGAGCCTCGCGGCGGGTCTGGGGCTTTATCTGGCCTGGACGCTCAAGCAATTGCTGCGTCTGCACGAATGGCTGCGCCAGCATCAACCCGACGAAGCGCCGCCCGATGGCTATGGCCTGTGGGGCGAGGTGTTCGACAGCATCTACCACCTGCAACGCCGCGACCAACGGGTGCGCGGACGTCTGCAAGCGGTGATCGACCGGGTGCAGGAATCCACCGCCGCGCTGAAAGACGCGGTCATCATGCTCGACAGCGACGGCAACCTCGAATGGTGGAACCGCGCCGCGGAAACCCTGCTCGGCCTGAAGACTCCGCAGGACAGCGGCCAACCGGTGACCAACCTGGTGCGCCATCCGCGCTTCAAGGAATACTTCGAGCAGGACAGCTTCGCCGAGCCATTGGAAATCCCTTCGCCGACCAACGATCGCGTGCGCATTCAGCTGTACCTGACCCGCTACGGCAACAATGAACACCTGATGCTGGTCCGCGACGTGACGCGCATTCATCAGCTGGAACAGATGCGCAAGGACTTCATCGCCAACGTCTCCCACGAACTGCGTACACCGTTGACGGTGATATGCGGCTATCTGGAAACCCTGCTCGACAATGTCGAGGAAGTGAACCCGCGCTGGAGCCGAGCCCTGCAACAGATGCAGCAACAGGGCGGGCGCATGCAGACACTGCTCAACGACCTGTTGCTGCTGGCCAAGCTGGAAGCCACCGACTATCCGTCGGACAACCAGCCAGTGCAGATCGACACACTGCTGCAATCGATCACCAGCGATGCGCAGCAGTTGTCCGGGGCGAAGAACCAGCGCATCAGCCTCGAGGCCAATGCCGGGGTGCTGCTCAAGGGCAGCGAGGCCGAGCTGCGCAGTGCGTTCTCCAATCTGGTGTTCAACGCGGTCAAGTACACCCCCGCCGAGGGCAACATCCGCATTCGCTGGTGGGGCGACGATCAGGGCGCGCACCTGAGCGTGCAGGATTCCGGCATCGGCATCGACAGCAAACACTTGCCGCGCCTGACTGAACGTTTCTACCGCGTCGATTCCAGCCGCAACTCCAACACCGGCGGCACCGGCCTCGGCCTGGCCATCGTCAAGCACGTGCTGCTGCGCCACCGCGCGCGCATGGAGATCAGCAGCGTGCCCGGCCACGGCAGCACGTTCACCTGCCATTTCGCCCCGGCCCAGGTGGCCAGCGCACGGCCGATCAGCGCCACCGAGTGATGCCGCCCGGCACACGCCACTAGGCAATCGCACGGTCAGCCGCTACATTGGCTGACTTGTGCCTGCCTTTCAGGCGCTGTTTCTCCCTACTTTCGAATCACACGGAACCCGCAAAACTCCATCATGGACCCTTCCCCTGGCTTGTCCCTCGCGACCATTTTTGCCGACTTCGGCATGATCCTTTTTGCTCTGATCCTGGTGTTGCTCAACGGCTTTTTCGTTGCGGCGGAATTCGCCATGGTCAAATTGCGCTCGACCCGGGTCGAGGCCATCGCTGAACAACACGGCTGGCGCGGGCACATCCTGCGCACCGTGCACAGTCAGCTCGATGCCTACCTGTCGGCGTGCCAGCTCGGCATCACCCTCGCCTCTCTCGGTCTGGGCTGGGTCGGTGAGCCGGCGTTCGCGCATATTCTCGAACCGCTGCTGAGCGCGGTCGGCGTCGAATCGCCCGAGATCATCAAAGGCGTGTCGTTCTTCACCGCGTTCTTCATCATTTCGTACCTGCACATCGTGGTCGGCGAGCTGGCGCCCAAGTCGTGGGCGATCCGCAAACCCGAGCTGTTGTCGCTGTGGACGGCGGTGCCGCTGTACCTGTTCTACTGGGCGATGTACCCGGCGATCTACCTGCTCAACGCCAGCGCCAACGCGATTCTGCGTATCGCCGGGCAAGGTGAACCCGGCCCGCACCATGAACACCATTACAGCCGCGAAGAACTGAAACTGATCCTGCACTCCAGCCGTGGCCAGGATCCGAGCGATCAGGGCATGCGCGTATTGGCCTCGGCCGTGGAAATGGGCGAGCTGGAAGTGGTCGACTGGGCCAACTCCCGCGAAGACCTGATCACCCTCGAATTCAACGCGCCGCTGAAGGAAATCCTGGCGATGTTCCGTCGCCACAAGTTCAGCCGTTATCCGGTGTACGACAGCGAGCGCCAGGAGTTCGTCGGCCTGCTGCACATCAAGGATCTGCTGCTGGAACTGGCCGCGCTGGACCACATTCCCGAGTCGTTCAACCTGGCCGAGCTGACCCGCCCGCTGGAGCGCGTATCGCGGCACATGCCGCTGTCGCAGCTGCTGGAGCAGTTCCGCAAGGGTGGCTCGCACTTCGCCGTGGTCGAGGAGGCTGACGGCAACATCATCGGCTACCTGACCATGGAAGACGTGCTGGAAGTGCTGGTCGGCGACATTCAGGACGAACACCGCAAGGCAGAGCGCGGCATCCTCGCCTATCAGCCGGGCAAGTTGCTGGTGCGTGGCGATACGCCGTTGTTCAAGGTCGAGCGCCTGCTCGGCATCGATCTCGATCACATCGAAGCGGAAACCCTCGCCGGGCTGGTTTACGAAACCCTGAAACGGGTGCCGGAAGAGGAAGAAGTGCTGGAAGTCGAAGGCCTGCGCATCATAATCAAGAAGATGAAAGGGCCGAAGATTGTCCTGGCCAAGGTGTTGATGCTCGATTGATGGGAGTTTGGGGGGCTCTTGTGGCGAGGGGATTTATCCCCGTTGGACGGCGCAGCCGTCCCAAAACCATTGAATGCAGTCAGTTAGTACAGAGTTGCAATATTTGGGGCCGCTTCGCGGCCCAACGGGGATAAATCCCCTCGCCACAAAAACCCTCAACACCCTATCGCGCCTACTGCTTGCCCAACGCAAAGTTGGGCAACGCCCCCATCGGCTGGTTGAACTGGTAGGGAATCGACACCAGTCCTTCGCCGGTATTGCGCTGCACCACGAAGTGCAGGTGCGGGCCACTGCTGTTGCCGGTGTTGCCCGACAGCGCCAGCGGGCTGCCGACCTTGACCCGCTGGCCTTCGCGCACGCTCACCGAACCCTGTTTCAAATGCAGGTACACGCCCATGGTGCCGTCGTCGTGCAGCACTCGGACGAAATTGCCGGAGGCATCGGTACCGCGCCCGCTCTGGGAGTTCTCGGTCTTGACTACCACACCCGCTCGCGCGGCGATGATCGGCGTGCCCACCGGCATGGCAATGTCCATGGCGTAGCGGTTTTTCGGCCCGTAGTGGCTGTATTGGCCGTTGGCTCCCTGGCTCAGGCGAAACGGCCCGCCACGCCAGGGCAGCGGATAGCGATAGCTCTGCGCGGTGCCTGCGGGGTCGCCCAGCGAATACTGGAACTGCGGCGAATACACCAGCGGCTGGTCACGACTGATCGCCGTCAGCAGCGCCAGCCGCGTGTTGCTGCGCGGTGGCAGCACACGACGGATCGCTCGCGACGGCGCGCCACGCACATTGCTCGTGCCGATGAAGGCCAGGGCAACCTCGACCGGCGCGTACAGATCGTTGCGCGCAAATACCACATCAACGCCCTTCTGCTTCTTGATGTCCAGGTACACCTGGCGGTCGAGGCGCTCGACCATGCGGTCCTGAAACACGAACACTTTCGCGCCTTTGCTCGGGCGGTCACTGTACGAGACCACGCCGTTGGCGTCGGTGGATTTGTAGATGGTCATGGCCATCGCCAGCTGGGAGGCCAGGCAGAGACCGCAGAAAAACAGCAGGCGCGCGAGCATGGGCAAAAGTCTGTCGAAGGAAGGCCTGGGAATCAGCCTAGCAGCTGAGACAGACCAGGCTAGTCGACAGATGTTTCAAATGATCGTCCCCACGCTCTGCGTGGGGATGCAGCCCGGGACGCTCTGCGTCCCCTGCACAGAGGACGCGGAGCGTCCGGTTGAGGCATTCCTTTGCTGCGCGTGGGAACGATCAGAGCACCGGAGACAAGTGGTGTTTCGGCTGGCCCCTTCGCGAGCAGGCTCGCTCCCACATTTGGAATGCGTTCCAGGGTGGGAGCGAGCCTGCTCGCGAAGGCGGCCTATCAGGCGACGAAGCTTACGCGCCCGGTACGAAATGCTTCTGCGCCGTGCCACGGGCGATCAGGCGCGAGATGTAGTCGAGCTTCTGCGCATCCTGGTCGACAAAGCGGAAGGTCAGTTGCAGCCAGTCGCTGTCAGCTTTCTGCTCGTGGGCGACGATGGCGTGCAGGTAACCGTTGAGGCGCGCGATCTCGGCGTTGTCACCCTGCTCCAGATCGAGCACGGCGCTGTCGAGGATCTGCGGCAGGGTTTCAGTGCGCTTCACTACCAGCAGCGCTTCCTTGATGCTCAGGGCCTTGATCACGCATTGCTGAGTACCGCTCGGCAGGCGCAACTGGCCCTGACCACGACCGCCGACCGGCGCCTTGGATGCACCGGGCGCCTGAACTGGCGGGCTGTTGAGCAAACCGCGCGACGGTGCAGCGGCTGGAGCGGGTGCAGCAGCGGCAGCGGCAGGCCTGGCCGCAGCGCCGCCGACCACGGCCGGCTTGCCGCCGGTCAGTGCGCTCAGGGAATCGTTGCCGAATGCCGAATTCATCTTGGTCGGCGCGCTGTTCATCAAGGTGTCGAGCTTGCCGACCTTGTTCAGTGCTTGCTTGACCTTGGTCAGCAGCTGCTCGTTGGTGAACGGCTTGCTGACGTAACCGGATACGCCGGCCTGAATCGCCTGCACGACGTTTTCCTTGTCGCCACGGCTGGTGACCATGACGAACGGCATGGTCTTGAGGTTGTCCTGCTCGCGGCACCAGGTCAGCAGTTCGAGGCCGGACATTTCCGGCATTTCCCAGTCACACAGCACCAGGTCGAAAGCCTCTTTGGCCAGCATCGCCTGGGCCTTTTTGCCGTTGATGGCGTCCTCGGTGCGGATCCCCGGGAAGTAATTACGCAGGCACTTTTTCACCAGGTCACGAATGAACGAAGCATCGTCCACGACCAACACACTGATCTTGCTCATCCAACACCCCTATTAAAATCCCGGCAAGCATAACGCTGGCTGATGGCACATTGCCAAAACTCTTCAGTCACGCCGGGACTTTTCGTTCGCGGGTGCTGCTTTTTAATTCGCTTTCCAATCCGTATCTGCCTTCGAAAAGCAGAAACAAAAACGCCCGGCCAGAGGGCCGGGCGCTTTTCTCAGGCAATCTTACTTATCGTCAGCTTCGCCCGGAACATTAGCGGTTTCAGCGCTTGTGCCTTCAACTTCTTCTTTCATGCGCTTGAGGCCCATGTGGCGCACGTCGGTGCCGCGCACCAGGTAGATCACCAGTTCAGAGATGTTGCGCGCATGATCGCCGATGCGCTCCAGCGAACGCAGGACCCAGATGATGCTCAGCACCCGCGAGATAGAGCGCGGGTCTTCCATCATGTAGGTGGCCAGCTCACGCAAAGCGGTTTTGTATTCGCGGTCGATGATCTTGTCGTACTGCGCCACCGACAAGGCCAGATCGGCGTCGAAACGGGCGAAAGCGTCCAGCGCATCACGCACCATGTTGCGCACCTGGTCGCCAATGTGACGAACCTCGACGTAACCGCGCGGCGCTTCGCCTTCTTCGCACAACTGAATGGCACGACGGGCGATCTTGGTCGCTTCGTCGCCGATACGCTCAAGGTCGATTACCGACTTGGAAATGCTGATGATCAAGCGCAGGTCGGAGGCTGCCGGCTGACGACGGGCGAGAATGCGCAGGCATTCTTCGTCGATGTTGCGTTCCATCTGGTTGATCTGGTCGTCGATCTCACGCACCTGCTGAGCCAGGCCGGAATCGGCCTCGATCAGCGCCGTGACCGCGTCGTTGACCTGCTTCTCGACCAGCCCGCCCATGGCAAGGAGGTGGCTGCGCACTTCCTCCAGTTCAGCGTTGAACTGCGCGGAAATGTGATGGGTAAGGCCTTCTTTGGAAATCATTGTTCGCTCCGCGAAAGTTGCAAGCTTCAAGCTGCAAGCTTCAAGCAGTTATGTGTAAGTCCTGATATCGCACCAATTCTTTCTTGCCGCTTGAAGCTTGAAGCTTGCGGCTTGCAGCTGCCCCAATCAGCCATAGCGACCGGTGATGTAGTCTTCGGTCTGCTTCTTCGCCGGATTGGTGAACAGGGTATCGGTGTCGCCGAATTCCACCAGTTTGCCCATGTACATGAACGCGGTGTAGTCGGACACCCGTGCCGCCTGTTGCATGTTATGGGTAACGATGACGATGGTGAACTTGGACTTCAGCTCGTAGATCAGCTCTTCGACTTTCAGCGTCGAGATCGGGTCGAGAGCGGAGCACGGTTCGTCGAGCAGCAACACTTCCGGCTCAACCGCGATGGTGCGCGCGATCACCAGACGCTGTTGCTGACCGCCGGACAGACCGAGGGCCGAGTCGTGCAGGCGGTCTTTGACCTCGTCCCACAATGCCGCGCCTTTCAACGCCCACTCAACGGCTTCGTCGAGGATGCGCTTCTTGTTGATGCCCTGGATGCGCAGGCCATAGACCACGTTTTCGTAAATGGTCTTCGGGAACGGGTTGGGCTTCTGGAACACCATGCCGACGCGTCGACGCAGCTCGGCCACGTCTTCGCCCTTGCGATAGATGTTGTTGCCGTACAGGTTGATCGCGCCCTCGACACGGCAGCCGTCGACCAGATCGTTCATCCGGTTGAAGGTACGCAGCAGCGTCGACTTACCGCAGCCCGACGGGCCGATGAACGCAGTCACGCGCTGTTTCGGGATGTTCATGCTGACGTCGAACAGGGCCTGCTTCTCGCCGTAGTACAGGCTCAGGCCCGGCACTTCGATGGCAACGGTTTCCTGCGCCAGGTCCAGGCTCTGCTTGTCGCGGCCCAGGGCAGACATGTTGATGCCGTGGCTGTATGTTTCGTGCTGCATGGGGTTCTCACTCCGTTCGTAGCTGCAAGCTTCTGGCTGCAAGCTGCAAGTTTGAGCAAAAGCGGCTTGTAGCTTGCCGCTTGTGGCTAAGGGCTTTAGCTATCCAGTGCTTTGTATTTTTCGCGCAGGTGGTTGCGGATATACACCGCCGACAGGTTCAGCGTCGCGATCACCAGCACCAGCAGCAGCGCGGTGGCGTACACCAGCGGGCGGGCTGCTTCGACGTTGGGGCTCTGGAAGCCGACGTCATAAATGTGGAAGCCCAAGTGCATGATCTTCTGGTCCAGGTGCAGGTACGGGTAGTTGCCGTCCACCGGCAGCGACGGCGCCAGTTTCACCACACCCACCAGCATCAGCGGCGCCACTTCACCGGCGGCACGGGCCACGGCGAGGATCATCCCGGTCATCATGGCCGGGCTGGCCATCGGGATAACGATTTTCCACAGCGTTTCCGCTTTGGTCGCGCCGAGGGCCAGCGAACCTTCACGCACAGTGCGGGGAATCCGCGCCAGACCTTCTTCGGTCGCCACAATCACCACCGGCACGGCCAGCAGCGCGAGGGTCAGCGAAGCCCAGAGCAGGCCCGGCGTACCGAATGTCGGCGCCGGCAGAGCTTCAGGGAAGAACAAGCGGTCGACCGAGCCACCCAGCACGTAGACGAAGAAGCCCAGACCGAACACGCCGTAAACGATCGCCGGTACGCCGGCGAGGTTGTTCACCGCAATGCGAATGACCCGGGTCAGGGTGTTCTGCTTGGCGTATTCGCGCAGGTACACCGCTGCCAGCACGCCGAACGGGGTGACGATCATCGCCATGATCAGGGTCATCATCACGGTGCCGAAAATCGCCGGGAAGATCCCGCCTTCGGTGTTCGCTTCACGCGGGTCGTCGGAGAGGAATTCCCAGATCTTGCTGAAGTAGAAACCAACCTTGGTCAAGGTGCTCATGCCGTTTGGCTGGTAGGCATGCACGACTTTGCCCAGACCGATTTCGATTTCCTTGCCGTTGGCGTCACGGGCGGTCAAGGCGTCGCGGTTGAACTGTGCATGCAAATCAGACAGACGTGCTTCGATGTCTTTGTAGCGCGCGTCCAGCTCGGCGCGCTCGGACTCCATGTCCGCTTGTGCGGTGGCGTCGAGTTTGCCTTCCAGCTCGAGCTTGCGCCCATGCAGTCGGATGCGTTCAAGACCGGCGTTGATTGCGCCGATGTCGGTTTTTTCCAGCGTCTTCAGTTGAGCCGCGAGATCGTTCACCCGATCGATGCGCGCTTGCAGCTCAGGCCATGCGGCCTCGCCCTCGGCGATGACCTTGCCATCCTGTTTGACGTTGACCAGATAGCCGTAGAAGTTGCCCCACTCGCGACGCTCGATCGCCATCAATTCTGGCGGTGTGGTCTGCTTGGTCAGCCACTCGCCGACGATCCACGTGAAGTCGTTGCCGTTCAGGTCACGGTTGCCGACCTTGATCAGCTCGCGGGTCATGAATTCCGGACCTTCGTCAGGCACCGGCAGGCCGGCGCTCTTCAGACGCGCGCGCGGCACTTCTTCTTTTTGCACCACTTCGCCGATCACCAGGTGATTGGCCTGGCCCGGTACGTCGTAATGGGCGTGGATCAGGTCCGCCGGCCAGAAGTGACCGAGACCGCGCACGGCAATCACCGCCAACAGGCCAATGGTCATGATGACCGCGATGGACACCGCGCCACCGCTGATCCAGACGCCCGGGGCGCCGCTCTTGAACCATCCTTTCAGGGAGTTCTGTTTCACAGACTTCTACCTTTGCTTAAAGCGACGAGTATTTCTTGCGCAGACGCTGACGAATCAGTTCTGCCAGGGTGTTCATGACGAAGGTGAACAACAGCAGCACCAGCGCCGAGAGGAACAGCACGCGGTAGTGGCTGCCGCCGACTTCCGACTCGGGCATTTCCACCGCGACGTTGGCGGCCAGGGTGCGCAGGCCTTCGAACAGGTTCATCTCCATGACCGGGGTGTTGCCGGTGGCCATCAGCACGATCATGGTTTCGCCGACCGCACGGCCCATGCCGATCATCAGCGCCGAAAAAATCCCCGGGCTGGCGGTCAGGATCACCACGCGGGTCATGGTCTGCCATGGCGTGGCACCGAGGGCCAGCGAACCCAGGGTCAGACCGCGCGGCACGCTGAACACGGCGTCTTCGGCGATCGAGTAGATGTTCGGGATCACCGCGAAGCCCATGGCCAGACCGACCACCAGAGCGTTGCGCTGGTCGTAGGTGATGCCCAGGTCGTGGGAGATCCACATGCGCATGTCGCCACCGAAGAACCAGTTCTCCATGAACGGACTCATGTACAGCGACAGCCAGCCCACAAACAGGATCACCGGAATCAGCAGCGCACTTTCCCAACCGTCCGGGACTTTCAGGCGGATCGATTCAGGCAGGCGACTGAAGGTGAAACCGGCGACCAGAATGCCGATCGGCAGCAACATCAGCAGGCTGAAAATGCCCGGCAGATGGCCTTCTACGTACGGCGCGAGGAACAGGCCGGCGAAGAAACCGAGGATCACCGTCGGCATCGCTTCCATCAGTTCGATCACCGGTTTGACCTTGCGGCGCATGCCCGGGGCCATGAAGTACGCGGTGTAGATCGCCGCGGCGACGGCCAGTGGCGCGGCCAGCAGCATGGCGTAGAACGCGGCTTTCAGGGTGCCGAAAGTCAGCGGGGAGAGGCTCAGTTTCGGTTCGAAATCGGTGTTGGCCGCGGTCGATTGCCAGACGTACTTAGGCTCGTCGTAGTTCTCGTACCAGACCTTGCTCCACAGCGCGCTCCACGATACTTCCGGGTGCGGATTGTCGAGCAGCAACGGCTGCAGCTTGCCGCCGGCTTCGACGATCACCCGGTTGGCGCGCGGCGACAGACCGAACAGGCCCTGGCCTTCAACCACCTGATCGACCAGCAACGTGCGGTGTGCGGTGCTGTGGAACACGCCGAGCTTGCCGCTGGCATCAAGGGCGAGGAAGCCTTTGCGGCGCTCTTCGGCAGCGATTTCAACGATCGGCGTGGTGCCCATCTGGAAGGTGCGGATCTGCTTCAGACGCTGCTCGCCATCGGTATCGCGGGCCATGAACCACTGGGCCAGACCGCCCTTGGAATCGCCGACGATCAGCGAGATACCGCCGACCAGCTGCGCGGTAGCGGTGACTTGGGCGTCAGCGTTTTCCAGCAGTTTGTAGCGCCCGTTGAGGCTCTTGTCGCGCAGGCTGAACACGTCGGCCTGGGCACGACCGTTGACCACGTACAGCCACTGCTGGCGCGGGTCGACGAAGATGTTTTTCACCGGCTCAGTCATCTGCGGCAGATCGATGCGCGTCTGCTCGTTGGTGACTTCGCCGGTCATCATGTTTTCTTCGCTGGTCAGCGACAGCACGTTGAGTTGCGAGCCAGTGGAGCCGACCAGCATCAGCGTCGAGTCGGTGGCATTGAGGCTGACATGCTCCAGCGCGCCGCCGCTTTCGTTCAGCGCGATCGGTGCTTCGCCATAGGGATATTCGATGGCCGGGCTGATGGTTTTCTTGCCATCGGGGTAGCTGACTTTATAGGTATGACGGAACACCAGCGCCTGACCGTTGGACAGCCCCACGGCCACCAGCGGATGACCCGGCTGGTCTTCGCCAATAGATGTCACGGTAGCGCCCGCAGGCAGCGGCAGATCGACACGCCTCAATTCAGCGCCACTGTCGAGATCGAAGAACAGCGCCTGGCCCTTGTCGGATACACGCATGGCCACCTGATTCTGCTCTTCGAGCGAGATCATCAGCGGCTTGCCGGCGTCCTGCATCCAGGCCGGGGTGATCGAGTCTTTCGCGGTCAGGTCGGCGCCTTGAAACAGTGGCGCAACGACGTAGGCGAGGAAGAAGAAGATCAGGGTGATGGCCGCGAGCACCGCCAGGCCGCCGACGAGGACGTACCAACGGGTGAAGCGATCCTTGAGCGCGCGGATGCGGCGTTTGCGTTGCAGCTCAGGCGTATTGAAATCAATGCGCTTGGGAGGGGAAGACGTAGTCATTGGGGAATTGGCCAGATCATTCATGCGCACACCCTAGCGATCCTGTATGACAGAAAGATGACAGTGCAGTGACGCAGCAAATCCGCCAGCCGGAAGTCCGGCAGCGGAGTCGAAAATTTGGTGGTTGCAGGAGCGCGTCTGCTCGCCAAGGCGTCGGGTCAGTCACATCGATAGAGCATGTGACCACCCCTTCGCGAGCAGGCTCGCTCCCACAGGAGTCCGGCTTCAGGCCGGCCTCAGGGTGTTACTTCTTGGCGACAGCGCCGCCTTCCTGCAGACCGAGGTCAGCCAGTGCCTTGGCAGCAACCTTGGCTGGCAGCGGGATGTAGCCGTCTTTCACTACCACTTCCTGGCCCTGCTTCGACAGCACCAGTTTCACGAACTCGGCTTCCAGCGGGGCCAAAGGCTTGTTCGGGGCTTTGTTGACGTAAACGTAGAGGAAGCGCGACAGCGGATACTTGCCGTTCAGGGCGTTTTCTTCGGTGTCTTCGATGAACTCGCCGCCTTCTTTCTTGGCCAGGGCGACGGTTTTCACGCTGGCGGTCTTGTAGCCGATGCCCGAGTAGCCGACGCCGTTAAGCGAGCTGCTGATCGACTGCACCACCGACGCCGAACCTGGTTGTTCGTTGACGTTAGGCTTGTAGTCGCCTTTGCACAGGGCTTCTTCCTTGAAGTAGCCGTAGGTGCCGGACACCGAGTTACGACCGAACAGCTGGACTGGCTTGTTGGCCAGGTCACCGGTCACGCCCAGGTCGCCCCAGGTCTTGACGTCAGCTTTGGCACCGCACAGACGCGTCGAGGAGAAGATCGCATCGACTTGAGCCATGGTCAGGTGCTTGATCGGGTTGTCCTTGTGCACGAACACCGCCAGGGCATCCACGGCAACCGGGATTGCCGTCGGCTTGTAGCCGTACTTCTGTTCGAAAGCCTGCAGCTCGTTGTCCTTCATCTTGCGGCTCATCGGGCCCAGGTTGGCGGTGCCTTCGGTGAGTGCAGGTGGCGCGGTGGAAGAACCGGCAGCCTGAATCTGGATGTTGACGTTCGGGTATTCTTTTTTGTAGTTCTCGGCCCACAGGGTCATGAGGTTGGCCAGGGTATCGGAACCGACGCTGGACAGGTTGCCCGACACACCAGTGGTCTTGGTGTAGCTCGGGATAGCAGGGTCAACAGCGGCGAACGCGTTGGCAGTCGCAACGCCAGCAGCGACAAAAGTCATTGCCGCCATCAAACGCTTCAGTTTCATGCCTTACTCCTAGCAGATAGGGTGTGTTAAGTCGGGGCCAAGTATCAGCAGGCCATGTGAACACTCTATGGCTGAAATATGACAATTGGATGAAAGGCCAGCATCGGGTTTTGCTGGATGAACAGATCGTTCCCACGCTCTGCGTGGGAACGCCGCCATGGACGCTCTGCGTCCGCATTTGAGACGTGACGCGGAGCGTCACAGGATGCATTCCCACGCGGAGCGTGGGAACGATCAGGCGGGAGAGAAAATCAACGCCCCTTCTTCCACAGCCACGCACCTACCACAATCCCCATCCCGCACAGCACCGCTACATAGTAAGCAGGCCCCATCGCGCTTTCTTTCAGCAGCAGGCTCACCACCATCGGCGTCAAGCCACCAAAGATCGCGTAAGCGACGTTGTACGAGAACGACAAGCCACTGAAGCGAACCACCGGCGGGAATGCTTTGACCATCACGTACGGCACCGCGCCGATGGTGCCGACCAGCAAACCGGTCAGTGCGTACAGGGGGAACAGCCAGTCCGGGTGGTCGGCGAGGCTGTGGTAGAAGGTCCAGGAGCTGATCAGCAGACCGAGGCAGCCAAAGACGAAGACGCGACCGGCGCCGAAGCGATCGGCCAGCGCGCCGGCGCCAATGCAGCCGAGGCTGAGGAAGACGATGGCCAGGCTGTTGGCCTGCAGGGCCGTGGTCGGCGAGAAGTGGTAGACCGTTTGCAGCACGGTCGGGGTCATCAGGATCACTACGACGACGCCGGCCGACAGCAGCCAGGTCAGCAGCATCGAAATGGCGATGGCGCCGCGATGATCACGCAGCACCGCGCGCAACGGCACTTCTTCGGCCAGTGCCTTGCGCAATTGCAGTTCGGCGAACACCGGAGTTTCGTGCAGCCAGCGGCGCAGGTACACAGAGAACAGGCCGAACACGCCGCCGAGCAGGAACGGGATCCGCCAGGCGTAATCCGACACTTCGGCTGGCGTATAAATGCTGTTGATCGCCGTGGCGACCAGCGAGCCGAGGAGGATGCCGGCAGTCAAACCGCTGGTGAGAGTGCCGCAGGCATAACCGATGTGCTTTTGCGGTACGTGTTCGGAAACGAAGACCCACGCCCCCGGCACCTCACCGCCAATCGCCGCACCCTGGATCACCCGCATCAGCAGCAACAGGATCGGCGCCCAGATGCCGATCTGCGCGTAGGTCGGCAGCAGGCCCATGATCAGCGTCGGCACGGCCATCATGAAAATGCTCAGAGTGAACATCTTCTTGCGCCCCAGCAGGTCACCGAAGTGCGCCATGACGATGCCGCCCAAAGGACGCGCCAGATAGCCGGCGGCGAAGATGCCGAAGGTCTGCATCAAGCGCAGCCACTCGGGCATGTCGGCCGGGAAAAACAGCTTGCCGACGACGGTGGCGAAGAAAACGAAGATGATGAAATCGTAGAACTCCAGCGCCCCGCCGAGGGCGGACAGCGACAGAGTCTTGTAGTCATTGCGGGTCAACGGTCGTGCGGGTTGCTCGGGCTGCGCGAGGCTCGAAGGCGCTGTGGTCATGGCAAGGGCTTCTCTTATAGTCGAATCTGTCGCCACAACAACGCTGGCGGTGGCTCGGACAGGTTCGGCACCATAGCAAATTGTTCGAAAAAGCACATAGAGGCGCGTAATTGACGGTCGAAATCAGAACCGGGTGGTCGTCGCGGGGTCTATCGACCGATATACTCGCCACCTGCGCAGGATTTGTAAGAGGTTGCTGTGCGAAAACGTTGTTGGCCCGTCCTTTGCTCGGGATTTAGCCTTTTTCGCAGAGTTTCCCTTTAGGCGCCTGATGGAAAACGTGACGAACGCAGTGTGTTCGGTGTTGAATCGTTTTTCTTGAAGACGGCTACCACCCGCAATACCCACGAAGAGTCACGGGTCAGAGGCCCCTCGGCATGATAGAGCTCGAACAAGAAGATCCGATCCCACAGGGCGACCTGGCCCTGCAAATCACCGCACTCCCGCGCGAAACCAACGGCTTTGGCGATATTTTCGGCGGCTGGCTGGTCGCGCAGATGGATCTGGCCGGCACTGCCATGGCCAGCCGGGTGGCCGGTGGCCGCGTTGCCACTGTCGCCATCGACCGCATGGCGTTCCTCGTCCCGGTCGCGGTCGGCGCGCAGTTGTCCTTTTATACCCAGACCCTGGAAATCGGCCGCAGCTCGATCCAGATGATGGTCGAAGTGTGGAGCGATGACCCACTGTCCAGCGAATGGCGCAAGGTCACCGAAGCGGTTTTCGTTTTCGTCGCCATCGACGGCAGCGGTCGCACCCGTTCGGTGCCGCCACGCGCGCGTTAAACCTCGCGGCCGTTTTGCGGTCGATAGTCGTCCCCAGTGTCTGATCGAGAGTTGCCCATGAACACGCCCAACGTTGAAGCCGTGAAACAGGATGAACTGAACTGCTGGCGCATCCGCCACGGCAAGGCCGAAGTGCTGGTGGCCCAGCAAGGCGCGCACATCCTCAGTTATCAGATCGACGGCCAGCCGCCGATCATCTGGCTCAACGACAAGGCCGAGTTCAAGACCGGCAAAAGCATCCGCGCCGGCGTGCCGGTGTGCTGGCCGTGGTTCGGCAAATTCGAACGCAACCCGAGCAGCGTGCAGGCCATGTACACCGGCGCGCAACCGGCCCCCGCGCACGGTCTGGTGCGGGCGATGGACTGGGAATTGGGCAACATCGAATCAGAGGCTGACGGCATCAAGGTCGAGTTCAAGCTGCCCTACCCGGAAGGTGGCCTGCCGGGCTGGCCCCACGAAGTCGATCTGACCCTGACCCTGCATCTGGCGGATCAACTGCATTACAGCCTGACCAGCCATAACCGTGGTACTGACAGCGTCACGCTGAGTCAGGCGCTGCACACCTATTTCGCCGTGAGTGACGTGCGTAATGTGCATGTCGACGGTGTGGCCGGGCTCAACTACATCGAGACCCTGGATGACTGGAACACGGCCAGCCAGAGCGGCGATCTGCATTTCGCCGGCGAGACCGACCGCATCTACCTTGACGTTCCGCCGCAATTGAGCATCGTTGATCCGAGCTGGGAACGACGCATTGTGCTGACCTCCACCGGCTCACGCACGGCGGTGATCTGGAACCCATGGATCGACCGCGCCGCCGCCCTGCCGGACATGGACAACGATGGCTGGCAGCGCATGCTGTGCATCGAAACGGCGAACGTGATGGATGATCTGGTGACCCTGGCGCCGGGGGCGAGCCATACCATGGGTGTCAGCGTGGCCAGCAAACCGCTCTAAGCAACACCCGATAAAACTGTGGGAGCGAGCTTGCTCGCGAAAGCGTCGTATCAGTCAACATCAATGTGACTGAGAGACAGCATTCGCGAGCAAGCTCGCTCCCACAGTTGTTTTGTATCGGCCCTACAGATCAGATTCCTGCACCACCCGCACTTTCTCCGCCTCCAGCGCATACGCCGCATCAGCGAGGTCATTGCTGACCTTCTCGATTTTCAGCGTGCCGGTCACCCACAGCGGTGTGTAGATGTCCTCCAGCTTCAACCCTTTCGGATACCGCACCAGCACCAGTTGATTCGGCGGTGGTGGCGGTACGTGGATGCAGGCGCCCGGATACGGCACGAGGAAGAACAACGTGCTGCGGCCCTTGGCATCGGACTCCAGCGGCACCGGGTAACCACCGATGCGGATGTGCTTGTCGTTCATCGACGCCACGGTTTTCGTCGAATACATCACCGCTGGCAGACCTTTGGCCTGCTTCATCCCGCCTTTCTCGGTGAAGGTGCCGGTGGCTTCGGGGGTGTTGTGGTCGATTTCCGGCATGGCCTCGAGGGCCTTTTGATCCGACTTGGGCATCAGTTCCAGCCAGTCGGTTTCCGGCAGTTCGCCGGCGTGGGCGAGATAGCTGCCCAGCAAGAGGAGAGTCAACAGAAGACGGCGCATGAAGGTGCTCGGCAGGCAAAGGAATGGACGGTGAGTCGCCGCGCATTCTAGCCCTCCCGGCCGCGCGGGCCGAGAGGGCTTGGTCGCTTTCGATCAGTTCTTTTTGATCAGACCGTAGATCACCAGCAACACGACAGCGCCGACCAGTGCGCCGAGGAAACCCGCGCCCTCGCCCGCCTGATAGATGCCCAGAGCCTGGCCGCCGTAGGTGGCTGCCAGCGAACCGCCGATACCGAGCAGGATGGTCATGATCCAACCCATGCTGTCATCGCCCGGTTTCAGGAACCGAGCCAGCAGGCCGACGATCAAGCCGATAAAGATGGTTCCGATAATTCCCATGGCATTTCCCTCTGATTTGGTAGATATGCCAAAGCCTAGACAGACTTTGGCATCCTGCCATGAGAGAACGGCGGCCCCTGAATGGTTCCGCCGCGGCCACATGAAACTGGTTTACTCGGCGATCAGCGCTTGGACCTTGATGATCTGCGCCTGCAGCGTGGCCATGTCGGCGCAGCGCAGGTTGGCGTGGCCGACCTTGCGTCCGGCCTTGAAAGCTTTGCCGTAGTGATGCAGATGGCAGTCTTCGATGGCGATGACTTTCTCCACCGGCGGCACTACGCCGATGAAGTTGAGCATCGCGCTCTCGCCGACCTTGGCGGTCGAACCCAGCGGCAGGCCGGCCACGGCACGCAGGTGGTTTTCGAACTGGCTGCACTCGGCACCTTCGGTGGTCCAGTGCCCGGAGTTGTGCACGCGCGGGGCGATTTCGTTGGCTTTCAGGCCACCGTCGACTTCGAAGAACTCGAAAGCCATCACGCCGACGTAGTCGAGGTGCTTGAGCACACGGCTGGAATAATCTTCCGCCAGCGCCTGCAACGGGTGATCGGTGCTGGCCACCGACAGCTTGAGGATGCCGCTGTCGTGGGTGTTGTGCACCAGTGGATAGAACTTCGTTTCGCCATCGCGGGCACGCACGGCGATCAGCGACACTTCGCCGGTGAATGGCACGAAGCCTTCCAGCAGGCAGGCAACGCTGCCCAGTTCGGCGAACGTACCGGCAACATCTTCCGGCTTGCGCAGGACTTTCTGGCCCTTGCCGTCATAACCCAGGGTGCGGGTTTTCAGCACGGCCGGCAGACCGATCGAAGCGACGGCGGCGTCCAGGTCGGCTTGCGACTGGATGTCGGCGAAGGCCGGGGTCGGAATGCCGAGGTCCTTGAACATGCTCTTTTCGAACCAGCGATCACGAGCGATGCGCAGGGCTTCGGCGCTCGGGTAGACCGGCACGAATTGCGAGAGAAATGCCACGGTTTCGGCCGGGACGCTTTCGAATTCGAAGGTCACCAGATCGACTTCATCGGCCAGTTGGCGCAGATGATCCTGATCGCCGTAATCGGCCCGCAGGTGTTCGCCCAGCGCGGCCGCACAAGCGTCCGGCGCAGGGTCGAGAAAAGCGAAGTTCATGCCCAGCGGAGTGCCCGCCAGGGCCAACATGCGACCCAACTGGCCGCCACCGATTACACCGATCTTCATCTCAACAACCTCAGGCAATACGTGGGTCTGGATTGTCCAGGACGCTGTCTGTCTGCTCGGCACGGAAGGTTTTCAGTACCGCGTGAAATTGCGGGTGCTTGGCGCCGAGGATGCTCGCCGAGAGCAGGGCGGCGTTGATTGCGCCAGCCTTGCCGATGGCCAGGGTGGCAACCGGAATGCCGGCCGGCATCTGCACGATCGACAGCAGCGAATCGACGCCCGAGAGCATGGCCGACTGCACCGGCACGCCCAGCACCGGCAGGTGGGTCTTGGCCGCACACATGCCTGGCAAGTGGGCGGCGCCACCGGCACCGGCGATGATTACCTCGATGCCGCGGCCTTCAGCCTCTTCGGCGTACTGGAACAGCAGATCCGGGGTGCGGTGGGCGGAAACCACCTTGACCTCGTACGGGATGCCGAGCTTTTCCAGCATATCGGCGGTGTGGCTAAGGGTGGACCAATCGGACTTGGAGCCCATGATCACGCCAACCAGTGCACTCATCGTCGCGCCTCTTCTCTCTGGAGCGCCCGCGGGCGCGTCATAAAACAACAAGCCACGCAGGTTGCGTGGCTTGATTGTACGAAAAATGGCCGGACGTGCCGGCCGAAGGCCGCGCAGTATACCGCAAAGAAAGCAATAAACAGCCCCCGAAACGACCATCTGTCAAATGAGCGAAAGGCCCGGTTTTATTGACCTTGAGGTCAGCGAAAGAACAGCGCAAAAATCCCCCTGTGGGAGCGAGCCTGCTCGCGAAAGCGTTGTGTCAGACGATACCTCAGGGCCTGACACTGCGCATTCGCGAGCAGGCTCGCTCCCACATTCGATCTTCATCAGCTTCAAGTGTTTTGGGCAGCGCCGCCTTCCAGCTTGCGCCACAGCAACCGCACGTTGGCCTTGCGTACCAGGGCGCAGCGGTACAAACGAATCTCCAGCGGCACATGCCATTGCGGGCCGCCGCACACCACCAGTTCACCGCGGGCCAGCTCAGCGCGTACGCTCAGTTGCGGCACCCAGGCGATGCCGAGGCCTTCCAAGGCCATGCTTTTCAGGCTGTCGGCCATCGCGGTTTCGTAGATCGTGGTGAAGCGCAACTGGCGCTGGCGCAACAATCCATTCACCGAACGGCCGAGAAACGCCCCGGCGCTGTACGCCAGCAACGGCACACTCGCCTCGCCTTCCAGATCGAACAGCGGTTTGCCATCCAGATCCGCCGCGCACACCGGCAGCATCTCGGTCTGGCCCAAATGCAGCGACGGGAAGATTTCCGGGTCCATCTGCATCGCCGAATCCGGGTCGTAGAACGCCAGCATCAGATCGCAGCCACCTTCACGCAAAGCGTGCACGGCGTCGCCAACGTTGGTCGCCACCAGCCGCGTGGCGATGTTCAGCCCTTCGTTGCGCAACTGGGCGATCCAGCGCGGAAAAAAGCCCAGCGCCAGCGAGTGCGCCGCTGCGACTTGCATGACCTCGCCCTGCCCGCCTTCCAGATGATGCAGATGGCGCAGCACTTCACCGAGTTGTTCGACCACGGTGCGCGCGGTCACCAGAAACAACTGCCCCGCCGCCGTCAGTTCGACCGGCGTGCGCGAGCGATTCACCAAGGTCAGCCCCAGCGCCGCTTCGAGGCTGCGGATCCGCCGACTGAATGCCGGCTGAGTCACGAAGCGCCGTTCGGCCGCCTGCGAGAAGCTGCGGGTGGCGGCCAGGGCACTGAAGTCCTCGAGCCATTTGCTTTCCAGATTCATCACGTCCTCCCGGACACGCACCAAAACAGGTCACACGTCTGCCGCACAGGCGGCGTCACATGGGCATTATGCCGAATGTGCATAGGGCAGTGCTGAACAGCATTGGCCCAAAAATCCCCACAAGCCTAGCATTCGCAGCGTTCCGGCACAGACCGGGTCCTTATCGAGATGATTTCTATCATGTCCTCCGCTGCATCTTTCCGCACAGAAACCGACCTGCTTGGCGCCCTCGAAGTACCGGCCCATGCGTACTACGGCATCCAGACCCTGCGAGCGGTGAACAACTTCCGCCTCTCGGGCGTTCCGATTTCGCATTACCCGAAACTGGTTGTGGGCCTGGCGATGGTCAAACAGGCCGCCGCTGACGCCAACCGCGAGCTGGGTCACCTGAGCGAAGCCAAGCACGCTGCCATCAGCGAAGCCTGTGCGCGATTGATCCGTGGCGATTACCACGAAGAGTTCGTGGTCGACATGATTCAAGGTGGCGCCGGCACCTCTACCAACATGAACGCCAACGAAGTGATCGCCAACATTGCTCTGGAAGCGATGGGCCACGAGAAAGGCGAATACCAGTACCTGCACCCGAACGACGACGTGAACATGGCGCAGTCGACCAACGACGCCTACCCGACGGCGATCCGTCTGGGTTTGCTGCTGGGTCACGACGCGCTGCTGGCCAGCCTCGACAGCCTGATTCAGGCGTTCGCGGCCAAGGGCAAAGAGTTCGACCACGTCCTGAAAATGGGCCGTACCCAGCTGCAAGACGCCGTGCCGATGACCCTCGGCCAGGAATTCCGCGCGTTCGCCACCACCATGGGCGAAGACCTCGCGCGTCTGAAGACGCTGGCCCCGGAACTGCTGACCGAAGTCAACCTCGGCGGCACCGCGATCGGCACCGGCATCAACGCCGACCCGCGTTATCAGGCACTGGCTGTTCAACGTCTGGCTTTGATCAGCGGCCAACCGCTGGTACCGGCCGCCGACCTGATCGAAGCGACCTCCGACATGGGCGCCTTCGTGCTGTTCTCCGGCATGCTCAAGCGCACCGCGGTCAAGCTGTCGAAGATCTGCAACGACCTGCGTCTGCTGTCCAGCGGCCCACGCACCGGCATCAATGAAATCAACCTGCCGGCGCGTCAGCCAGGCAGCTCGATCATGCCCGGCAAGGTCAACCCGGTGATCCCGGAAGCCGTGAACCAGGTCGCGTTCCAGGTCATCGGTAACGACTTGGCGCTGACCATGGCAGCCGAAGGCGGCCAGCTGCAACTGAACGTGATGGAGCCGCTGATCGCCTTCAAGATCCTCGATTCGATCCGCCTGCTGCAACGCGCCATGGACATGCTGCGCGAGCACTGCATCGTCGGCATCACCGCCAACGAAGCGCGCTGCCGCGAACTGGTCGAGCATTCGATCGGTCTGGTCACCGCACTGAACCCGTACATCGGCTATAAAAACGCCACCCGCATCGCCCGTATCGCCCTTGAAAGCGGCCGTGGCGTACTGGAACTGGTGCGCGAAGAAGGTCTGCTCGACGAAGCCATGCTCGCCGACATCCTGCGCCCGGAAAACATGATTGCCCCGCGTCTGGTTCCGCTCAAAGCCTGAGCCGACGCGAACTTGTAGCACCGCTCACCAGGTCGAGGGACTAGACACCTCTCACCTTTTGAGGGCTTGGGGATTTTGTCCCCGAGCCCTTTTTTTTAACTGTTTATCCTGAGACCCGAACGTAGAGGACTGAACAATATGCAGGTGAGCCTTTGTGGCGAGGGGATTTATCCCCGTTGGGCTGCGAAGCGGCCCCGATACCAACAATAAAGATGTACCAGAAACACCGCGTGCAATGGTTTACGACTGCTTCGCAGCCGAACGGGGATAAATCCCCTCGCCACAAACGCCAAGTGTTTCAAAGCTTCGTTTCGTCGCTTGCACCACTACCGTGCAGACGGGCGCGCCACTGATCGGTATAGTGCCGCCCCTCTTCGCGTGAGCGGTCGTCGGTAACGAGGCCATAACCCATGCGAAACCCGAACTAATAACAAAACCCGCGATATGGATCCGGGACGAAACCTTCGCCTCACCCGTCGTGCCGCGCGCAGACCGGTGTAACACGATGTTTCTCCGATCCAGCATCTGCACCCACAAAAAACAGCGAGGATAAATCCATGCTCGAAGTCATCAACGACTTCCTCTCAGGGAAAGTACTGATCGTGCTCATTGTCGGGCTCGGTAGCTACTTCACGATTCGCTCGCGTTTCGTTCAACTGCGTCACTTCTTCCACATGTTCGCGGTGTTCCGCGACAGCCTCAAAGGCAGCGCCGGGCAACTCAGCTCGTTCCAGGCCTTGATGCTCAGCCTCGCCGGCCGCGTCGGTGCAGGCAACATCGCCGGTGTCGGCATCGCCGTGACCCTCGGTGGTCCGGGTGCGGTGTTCTGGATGTGGGTGACCGCACTGGTCGGCATGTCCAGCAGCTTCTTCGAGTGCACTTTGGCCCAGGTCTACAAGCGCGCCGATGGCGACGGCCTGTACCGCGGTGGTCCGGCCTACTACATCCAGCACGGGCTCAAGCTCAAAGGCATGGCGATAGTCTTCTCCGTTCTGCTGCTGGTCACCTACGGTTTCGCCTTCATCGGCCTGCAGTCCTACACCGTGACCCACTCGCTGCAGAACGCCTTTGACTTCAATCCACAACACACCGGTATCGTCCTCGCGGTGCTGCTGGCCATCACCTTTATCGGCGGGATCAAGCGCATCGCTTCGGTCTCCGACCTGCTGGTACCGATCAAGACCCTGGCCTATATCGGCGTGACCCTGTACGTGATCGGCACCCAGATCGAACACGTACCGGCCATGCTGGAAACCATCTTCAAGAGCGCCTTCGGCCTCGACCCGGCCTTTGCCGGTCTGCTCGGCAGCGCCATTGTCATGGGCGTGAAGCGTGGCGTGTTCGCCAACGAAGCGGGCCTGGGCAGTGCGCCGAACGTCGCCGCTGTGGCCGCCGTCAAGCATCCGGGCGCGCAGGGCGTGGTCCAGGCTTTCAGCGTGTTCCTCGACACCTTCGTGATCTGCACCTGCACCGCGCTGCTGATCCTGCTGTCGGGCTTCTACACCCCGGGCTTCGAAGGTGACGGCATCGTCCTGACCCAGAACTCGCTGGCTGCCGTGGTCGGTGACTGGGGTCGCATGTTCGTTAGCGTCGCGCTGTCGCTGTTCGTCTTCACCTGCATCCTCTACAACTACTACCTGGGCGAGAACAGCTTGCAGTTCCTCAGCCGCAACCGCGCTCTGCTGATGCTGTTCCGCGGCCTGGTGCTGGCGCTGGTGGTGTGGGGTTCGATGCAGGACCTGACGACGGTATTCGCCTTCGCCGACATCACCATGACCTGTCTGGCCTTCGTCAACCTCGTGGCCCTGGCCATGCTGTTCAAGGTCGGCCTGCGGGTGATGCGCGACTACGACGAGCAGCGTCGCGCCGGCGTCAAACAGCCAGTGTTCGATTCGAGCAAATTCGCCGACCTGGATCTGGATCGCAACGCCTGGCCGGTCAACCCGCCAGCAGCGGCGGGCCAGACTGAAACTGCGCCGCAAGGCGTACCTGCAGCGCAACGCTGACAGGTGAATGACGGGCGCATCCCCTGCGCCCGTCAGTTATTGTGATGCAATAACCTGCAGGAGCGAGCCTGCTCGCTCCTGCAAGGCCCTCATCGTTTCGGAGAATCCTATGAGCTCGTCGACCTACCCCGCCGCTCAACACGTCATGGTGCTCTACACCGGTGGCACCATCGGCATGCAGGCCAGCGCCAACGGGCTTGCCCCGGCGTCCGGTTTCGAAGCGCGGATGCGCGACTATCTGCACAGCCAGCCTGAGCTGGTAGTGCCGCAGTGGCAGTTTCGGGAAATGTCGCCGCTGATCGACAGCGCCAACATGACCCCGGCCTACTGGCAGCAACTGCGCGAAGCGGTGGTCGATGCCGTGGACGTGCAAGGCTGCGACAGCGTGCTGATCCTGCACGGCACCGACACGCTGGCGTACAGCGCGGCGGCCATGAGTTTTCAGTTGCTCGGCCTGCATGCCCGCGTGTGTTTCACCGGCTCGATGTTGCCGGCGGGCGTGACCGACAGCGATGCCTGGGAAAACCTCGGCGGCGCGCTGGTCGCCCTCGGCCAGGGCCTGGCGCCGGGCGTGCATTTGTACTTCCACGGCGAACTGCTGGCGCCGACCCGCTGCGCAAAAGTGCGCAGCTTCGGCCGCCATCCGTTCAAACGCCTGGAGCGTCAGGGCGGTGGTGTGAAGGCGCCGTCGATCCCAGTCGCGCTGAACTACAACCAGCCGAAGCAACTGGCGAAAGTGGCGGTGTTGCCGCTGTTTCCCGGGATCAGTGCCGAGGTTCTCGACGGCCTGCTCGACAGCGGCATTCAAGGTCTGGTGCTGGAATGCTACGGCAGTGGGACCGGTCCGAGCGATAACCCTGAGTTCCTCGCCAGCCTTGGCCGCGCACGGGATAACGGCGTGGTGGTGGTTGCAGTGACGCAATGCCATGAAGGTGGGGTCGAGCTGGATGTCTACGAGGCCGGCAGCCGCTTGCGAGGTGTTGGCGTGTTGTCGGGTGGCGGCATGACGCGCGAGGCGGCGTTCGGCAAATTGCATGGCTTGCTGGGGGCCGGGCTGGAAACGGCTGAAGTGCGTCGATTTATTGAGCTGGATCTCTGCGGCGAACTGAGCTGATCTGTCACAACGCAAATCCCCCTGTGGGAGCGAGCCTGCTCGCGAAAGCCATGACACATTTGGCATTCGTGTGCCTGACACACCGCTTTCGCGAGCAGGCTCGCTCCCACCAGGGTTTTTTGTACGGCATATAAATTGCTGCGTCCCAGCCACCTCCAGGCTGGAAGATCCCATGCTCCACTCCCACCTCACCACCCTCAACGCGGTCTCGCTGATCCTCAACACGTTCAAGGCCGAAGGCCTGTCGAGTGAGGCGCTGCTGGCTGGCAGCGGCATCGTGGCGGCCGATCTGCAGCGTGCCGATACGCGCATCACCACCCATCAAGAGATGCAGGTCTGCACCAACGCGGTCGCGCTCAAACGTGACATTGGCCTTGAGTTGGGTCGGCGCATGCACGTGTCCTGTTACGGCATGCTCGGTTACGCCCTGCTGACCTGTGCCACCTTCGGTGACGCTTTGCGGCTGGCGATCCGTTATCCGGCGCTGCTGGGCACGCTGTTCGAACTGAGCCTGGAAGACGATGGCGAGCAGGTCTGGTTCGTCGCCGCCGACTATCGCGAGAGCCCGGCGATGGCGGTGTTCAACGCCGAATTCTGTCTGGTGTCGCTGAAAGTCATCTGCGACGACTTGCTCGGCCATTCCCTGCCACTGCGCGCCACACGCTTCGAACATGCAGCGCCGGACTATCGCGCCAGCTACGCCGAACCCTTCGACTCGCCGCTGCACTTTTCGGCCAAGGACAACGCCTTCGCCTTCGACCGCCACTGGCTCGATCAGCCGCTGCCGCTGGCCGACGCCATCACCCATCAGGCCATGGCCGAGCGCTGCCGCAAGCAGAATCTGGAGTTCACCGGACGTCAGGCCTGGCTGGGGCGGATTCGTCAGTTGCTCAGCGCGCAACTGAATGCCGCGCCGGGACTGGAAGGTCTGGCACAGCAGATGAAGTGCTCACCGCGCACCCTGCGCCGGCATTTGAAAGACATGGGCAGCAGCTATCAGGAGCTGCTCGATGAACTGCGCTTCGAACGGGCCAAGCAGATGTTGTGTGAGGATCAGCTGCCGATCTATCGGATCGCCGAGACGCTGGGCTTCAGCGAGACCGCGAGTTTCCGGCATGCGTTTGTGCGCTGGAGCGGCGTGGCGCCGAGTCAGTTCAGACCGCATTGATGTCTGCTCCAGGCATGAGCCTGCATGAACAAGGGGCGAATTGCGGTCAGAGGTTTTGGCCATATCGATCCCCTTTTGGCCGCTCCCGACGTTCTCCGATTCAACTTGCGCCGCAACACTGAAGACCACCGAATCAGCCTTGCGGAGAACAACAAATGCTGACGATCTACTCAGACGATCACCACTTGCACCACGGCCGCTGCGAACTCATCGATGGCCAGCTCAAGCCGTGCTTCGAGATGCCGTCGCGTGCCGACCATGTGCTGCAACGCGTGCAGAAGCAAAATCTCGGGGCGGTCGAAGCGCCGAAGGATTTCGGCCTGGAGCCGATCGCGCGCATTCACAGCCGTGACTATCTGGAATTTTTCAAAGGTGCATGGCAACGCTGGACCGAGTTCAACACTGACGGCGACCTGCTGCCCTACACCTGGCCGGCGCGCACGCTGCGTGCGATCAAACCGACCAGCCTGCACGGCCAGCTCGGTTATTACAGCTTCGACGGCGGCGCGCCGATTACCGCCGGCACCTGGCAAGCGGCCTACAGCGCAGCGCAAGTGGCCCTGACCGCACAAGAAGAAATCCAGCGTGGCGCACGCGCGGCCTTCGCCCTGTGCCGTCCGCCGGGGCACCATGCCGCCAGCGACTTGATGGGCGGTTATTGCTACCTCAACAACGCCGCCATCGCCGCTCAAGCCTTTCTCGATCAGGGCAACAAGAAAGTCGCGATCCTTGACGTCGACTACCACCATGGCAACGGCACTCAGTCGATTTTCTACGAACGCAGCGACGTCCTGTTCACTTCGATCCACGGCCACCCGGAAGCGGAGTTTCCGTTCTTCCTCGGCTACGACGACGAGCGCGGCGAAGGTGCCGGTGAAGGCTTCAATTTCAACTATCCGCTGCCGGCCGGTTCCGGCTGGGATGTGTGGAGCGCGGCGCTGGATCAGGCCTGCGACGAGATCGATCGCTATGGCGCGGACATCATCGTCGTCTCCCTCGGCGTCGACACGTTCAAGGACGACCCGATCTCGCAGTTCAAACTCGACAGCCCGGATTACCTGGCCATGGGCAAGCGCATCGCCGCCCTCGGCAAGCCGACCCTGTTCGTCATGGAAGGTGGCTACGCGGTGGAAGAAATCGGCATCAACGCAGTGAACGTGCTGGAAGGTTTCGAACAATGAAAAAGCGACTGATCGCCTCGGCGCTGTGCGCGGCTCTGCTCAACGCTGGCGCCCACGCCGAAGAACGCACGCTGCGCGTCTATAACTGGTTCGACTACATCACGCCCAAGGCGCTGGACGACTTCAAGGTACAGAACAGCCAGACCAAACTGATCTACGACATCTTCGACACCAACGAAGCGCTCGAGGCCAAGCTGCTCACCGGCAACTCCGGCTATGACGTGGTGGTGCCGTCCAACGTGTTCCTCGCCAAGCAGATCGAGGCCGGGGTGTTCCAGCCGCTGGATCGCAGCAAACTGCCGAACTGGAATCACCTTGATCCGAAACTGATGAAGCTGATCGAGGCCAACGACCCGGGGAACAAGTTCGCCGTGCCATACATGTACGGCACCATCCTCATTGGTTTCAACCCGGCCAAGATCAAGGCAGCACTGGGCGACAACGCGCCCGTGAACAGTTGGGACCTGATCTTCAAAGAGGAAAACATCAGCAAGCTCAAGCAGTGCGGCGTCGCCCTGCTCGACTCGCCGTCGGAGATTCTGCCGCTGGCCCTGCAACACCTGGGTCTCGACCCCAACAGCAAGAAGCCGGCGGAATACGCCAAGGCCGAAGCGCTGCTGATGAAGATCCGCCCTTACGTGACGTACTTCCATTCCTCCAAATACATGGCCGACATCGCCAACGGTGACATCTGCGTGGCCGTCGGTTATTCCGGCAGCTTCTCGCAAGCGGCCAACCGCGCCAAGGAAGCGAAGAACGGCGTGGTGGTCGATATGCGTCTGCCGAAGGAAGGTGCGCCGATCTGGTTCGACATGCTCGCGATTCCCAAGGGCGCGAAGAACACCGAAGACGCCTACACCTTCATCAACTACCTGCTGCAACCGGCGGTGATTGCCCCGGTCAGCGATTTTGTCGGGTATCCGAACCCGAACAAGGACGCCACCGGCCTGGTCGATCCAGCCATTCGCAACAACCCGAACCTGTACCCGACCGATGCGGCAATGAGCACGCTCTACACCTTGCAGCCGCTGCCTCGGGATGCCGAACGCGCACGCACGCGGGCCTGGACGAAAATCAAATCCGGGACCTGAAACCGGCTCGTTTGCCGAAGACCCGCCGAGGCGGGTCTTTTTTTGCCTGGCAGCTTTATCTACCGCACGGGTCGCTGTCGCGCCTTTTAACTTGCCCTGCTCCGCCGCCCTCGCGGCGTCCCGACAGAGCAGGAAACCAACATGACCGCCATTCCCAAAGCCAGTGCCGTCGATATCGTGACTCAGCTGGTTACCGGCCCCTCGCTGCAAGAAGTCGCATCAAAAACGCTGCGCGAAGCCCTCAAGACGTTGTATCCGAATCTCGACATAGACCCGCGTCTGGCGATGGTCGTGCAACCCGCCTGGGCCATTGTGGAGGGTCGAGTGGTACCCGACGGGTATCAGGCTGGATCGCTGACCAACGCCCTGGTGCGGCTCGGCCTGTCCGGCACCACGGTGACGTACCTCGATGGCGAGCATTACCTGACCCTGCAACCCGGCGTGCCCGCCCCTGCGCATCTGCCGGTGAAGATCGATGCGATCGGCCTGTTGCTCAACGAACTCGCACCGCTGCTGTTCATCGCCTACAAGGAGCAGCACGTCGACTACTGGGACGAATTCACCTATCCCGGGCAACCGCGCTGGCAGCAATTGTCCGAGGCACTGCGCAACCTGTGGAACGTCGATGCCAGCGTCGGCTGGGATGCCGATGAAATCGCCATGGCCCAGGCGATTTTCAAACAGCCCGACCCGCAACAACGCCTGGCCCCCGCCCCGTACTCGGCAAAGGCATATCTGATTGATCTCGATCGGGGGAACGCCGACACGCAAAGCCACTTGACCCTGCTCGACGCCGCAGTGTTGGTCGGCAGCATCGCAGACCGTACGTTGATTC
Organism: Pseudomonas sp. H26/SER47-MNA-CIBAN-0231; assembly: GCF_040310465.1. Taxonomy (NCBI): domain Bacteria; kingdom Pseudomonadati; phylum Pseudomonadota; class Gammaproteobacteria; order Pseudomonadales; family Pseudomonadaceae; genus Pseudomonas; species Pseudomonas sp. H26/SER47-MNA-CIBAN-0231. Next base: position 209,682 of record NZ_JBEOPW010000003.1, read on the forward strand.
TCACCCACGCGATTACTCAGGGCTTTCAGCGTTTCGATTCACTGGAGGAACTCGGCGAGGCTCTGCTGCGGATATATGGCGCAAACGCCTCTGGCGAAGATCTCAAGTGGCGGCTGGTCGAACCCCAGGGCAATTTCTTCGACCAGCAGGCCTGCACCCTGATTTCCCTGGAAGCGGATGCCTTGGGCAAAATCAGTTTTTTTCAGGACTCCCCTGATAAACGCGTCTATCCGCATACCGGCACGGCCGGCAAACCGGCACAACCGACACCGCGCCTCGAAGCGCACTTCGAGCGTTTACAGCCGATGCTTCCGGACTGGCTGAACGACGCCTTGCCCATCGATCAGACACGTTACAGCCGGCACCTGCTGGACCTGACGACGCTGCAGCACGAGAACAACGGCAAATCCTTTCAGAACGAAATCACCAGCCTGCAGGCGTTCACTCGGGCAGCGCTGATCAAACAGATTCTCAAGGAGCAGCCCGACGCCAAAGACCTGGACATCGACAACATCGAAATCACCATCACCAGTCTCGTGGTCTGGGGCACGTTTGTGTTGCCGGGAAATACTCAGACCCAGACATGGACGCTGACCGAGCTTGCCCTGCAAAACCTCGCAGGCCTGCCCTTGGGCAACAAGACTGTGCGGTACAAGGATGGCAGCCCCGTACCCGAGTGGATGAGCGCGACTTTTCTGGAGAAGCTGGTCAGCACGGTCGACATCGGCAAGACCTACCCGGCGCATCTCAAGGCCGTACTCATAGACGACTCAGTGCAAGCGTCACGGTTGGAAAGGCTCTATACCAGTCAGCTACGCGTCGAGCTGCCATTGCTGGCGTTGCAGCACAAGATCCAGGGCAGAGCCGGCATTGACGAATCGGGTTATCGATACGTGGTTGCCGCATTGGCCACGACTGACGCAGAACGCTACGTCGATGGTGAGGAAATCGTCATTCGCCCATTGGCGTTCGTGGCCCATCGCAGCCGCTCCACCGCAGACACTGTCGACAACATGTATGTCATAGGCCCGCGCGATGCCGACAAAGGGCCGTGCGTGCTGTATCGACCGCTGTTCGACAAAGCTCTGCTGCAATATCCGGGGCCGGCCAATCTGCTTTTTGCGATCCAGCATTCGCGACATCTGCGCGACTCGGTACTGGCCTGGTTGCCGGACGATGTGCGCTTCAATTACAGCCAGTTCGTCTTCACCGCCAGGCTGCCGTCGGTGTGGACGATCCCGCAACTGATGATCAACCCGACCACAGCACTGGACATGTCAGGCGCGGTCGCGCTGGGCACTCAGGTGATCGCCAGCGATGTCCTCGCCACCCTGCACGAACGCAACGTCAAGGCGCTTGTCACTCAAGCCGACCGGCAATCGGTCTCCGATGCAGAAGCACGCTGGGCCTCGCTGAAACAGGGTGGCTGGGTGATGCTCAATGCCGCACTGCCGTTTCTGGGCCGCAGCGTAGGTACAGCGGCGTGGATCTGGCAGATCATGGATGATCTGCAGGAAATCACCGACGGCGCCAACGAGCAATCGGCGAAAGTCGCCTGGACGGCCATCGCCGATATCCTCCTGGCGCTGGGCATGGTGCTCGCCCATCGTGCGGCAATCGGTGATGCGCCATCGACGCCCGTGGCCACAACGTTCGAAGAGGACACAGCGACGAGCAAACCTGCCGCCAGAATCGTCAAAGCGCTGCGCCAGCCGGACATCACCGGCCCGCAATTGACCGAAGCCCATGGCACATCGATCGACAGCATCACGGCGTTGAAACGATCCCCGTTGGCCCTCGCCAAGCTGTTGGATACGTTCAAGCTCGCCAAGCCCAAAGGGCTTGGCGCTGCCACCAGAGAGGGTGCGCAGCGAGGCCTCTACGCCCACGCAGACAAATGGTACGCCCGCGTCGGTGAACGCTGGTTCGAAGTCGCGCGCAACGCGCATGGCGATGTGCACATCGTCGATACGCGTCAGCCCACCCGACCTGCCGGACCCAGGCTGGCCTATACCGCCAATGGCCAGTGGGTAATCGATCTGCGCTTGCGTTTGCGCGGCGGCGGACTGGAGGAAGGTCGCCAAGCCGCGCAAGGCATTAGAAACAAGGAGGTGGCCGTATTGGCCGAGCAGATTACTGCGTTCGATTTGACGATGGAGAGCAAAGGGAGCCGTCTCGATGCAGACCGCAACAGCCTGCACGATGCCCCTGCGCAGGCACGCGAGCAAGCGCTTGCGCAGTACCTTGCCACGCTCGATTCACAGCACAACGAATATGCCGCAAACATCAAGCTGATCAAGCAGCTCAACTGCAAGCAGTCGATTCCCAACTACCGCACGGTAATGCCGGAGCGGTTGGACATGCAGTTGTTTCTGGGACAGGAGTGGCTGAGTAATAACGCTTCGGATTACCAGCAGCGGGTACTGGCGGTGCAGGCGATACTCGACGACGAACTGCGCAGCGAATCGCAGGCCGCCACCTCTGCGTTCGAACAGTTGAACGATGTCACTCAAACCATTATCGAGAAAATGGAGTCGGCTGAAGCCTGCATGGAGGAGCTCACCAGGCTGGGACCGGATGGCCTTGATATAAAGCAGAAATACAACATCAGCCTGGCGCCCTACCCGCTGGATGACCTGAAGACTCTGCAGATCAGTCTCGGCCAGTACACCTGCATCAAGCCCGGCGATTCCACCGCTCATGTCGAGGCACAACAAGCGCTGGCCGGTCTGTTCGAAGATGCTGCGCTGAACGTTCAGAGTTCACGGGACCTTAGCGCCGATGAAAGCCTCAGTGATCTGCGCATACGCATCGACGCCCTGAGCCAGGTGAGCGAACAGTTTGCTTCCGTGGACAAGCGATTCGATGACCTGGCGAGTGAATATTCCGAACACATACACACGGAGCGACTCAAGCAGTTGCAGGCGCGCGTGGCCGCATTCAAGGAAAACGCCGACAATCGACTCGCCGATCTGTTGCGCTACCGGCATTTACTGGTGCCGCAAGCCGGTCCGTCGAGACCTTCCACGTCATCTTCGAATCGGCAGATCATCAAGACGCGCAACAAGGGCATCCTGGTCGGCGAACGGAAAAAAAGCCTCGACGGCAAAGACACCGATCTGGTCGAAGTCAGTACAGCACTGACGAGAGTCATCGCGACATTCAAGGAGGAGTCGCCAGGTATCTGGGTCGAACAGAATGCACGGCCGACACCGTCGCCAAAAGCCCGGCCCAACCTCAACAACAGCATCAGCGCAGGGCAGGCCTTGATCGACGGGCTGGCGGCGTTCCATCGGCGCATCGAGGCGCGCCTCAAACGCGGCTCGCGCATTCCGGTGGAAGTCGAAGAGGAATACCACAACCACGCCGCCCTGTTGCGCAAGGCCGGTGCCGCCATCGATGAAGCGTTGACGGCGAGTAACCTCACCGCTGCTCTGCATGAACCGTCCGAAACGCTCAACCACAAGCTCGACGCTGCGGCTACGACGCTGGAGGAAAAGGGCACCAGCACGCGAATCCGTCTGGTCAAGCAACAACTACCAACAGCCGCCGGGGTCGAGTGGCTCAAGGACAAGGGCGAAGTGAACATTTCGAAAACCCTGACCCGACGGCGCCTGAGGCGCCATAAGAATGACTTCCTCGACGAGTATCAGATTCGTGATGCGCATACCGACAAGGTCCTCTGCTATGCGCATTTCCATTACAGCAGCGCCGACGCGCCCGATGGCGCATTTTTGCGTGGACACATGAAGACAGTTGCCCAACACCGCTTGGGAGGCACCTCTGAAATAACCGATGTGGATAATCAGAGGCTGATCGAAATCCATCGCAGCGAAATTTCCAGTCGCAGCGCCGAAACGCTGTTCTTCACTCTCGCCAAGCCTGCCGCAGACGCGACAGCGCCGCTTTGATTGCTGGCTCTGGTACAGCAGCGAACCCCAACACCAGGCCGGCGCGCTTATCCATGGGCGTAGTCGAATCGGGGAGCCAGTAGCTGCTCAGGCCGTTGATTTCGACATCGACCTCAGCGGCCTGAGCGATCAACTGCTGCTCGCGCTCGATGTTGTCCACGGCGACGGTCAAGTGCAGCCCGGCCGGCACGGCGGGCAGTTGACCGACGCCGGCGACCGTCGGCCAGCCTTCGAGCAGGCAGTTGCGTCGGCTCAGCGCAGCCCGGCGCATGCGGCGGATATGCCGCTGGAAATGCCCGGCGGCCATGAATTCGGCCATCACCGCTTGCGTGCTGACCTCCGAGTGCCGCACATCGACGGCGCGGCGTTGCGCGAACGCCTCGACCAGCGCGGGCGGCAGCACCAGATAGCCCAGGCGCAACGCCGGAAAAGCGACCTTGCCAAACGTGCCGACGTAGAGCACACGCCCCTGACGATCAAGTGCCGCTAACGGCGCCAGCGGTGCGCCGGTGTAGCGGTACTCGCCGTCGTAATCATCCTCGACGATCCAGCCGCCGACACGCTCGGCCCAGGCGAGCAGCTCCAGACGCCGGGCCAGGCTCATCACCACGCCGGTCGGGTACTGATGAGACGGCGTCACGTAAGCCACCCGACAATCGCTGAGCTGAGCCATGGCGCTGCAATCAATGCCGTCGCTGTCTACCGCCACCCCATGCAATTTCGCCCCCGCTACAGCGAAGGCATGTCCGGCGGCGCGATAGCCCGGATTCTCGATCGCCACACCGTCCCTTGGCTCGACCAGCAGCTGTGCACAAAGGCTGATGCCCTGCTGCGCGCCACTGGTGATCACAATTTGCTCAGCCGTGCACTGCATGCCCCGCGAGCTGCGCAAATAGGCAGCAATCATGCCGCGCAGCCGCGCGTCACCGGCCGGGTCGCCGTAACACAGCTGCTGTAGATCCGGTTTACGCCAGAAAGCCGCGTTGAGCTTGGCCCAGACCTCGAACGGAAACAGATCGAAGGCCGGCACTCCCACCCGAAAAGCGCGCGGCGGACCGCTCGGTGGTCGCGGCAAATGATGCTTTTCAATGCGGGAAAATCCGTCGCTGTGGATAACTTTGCTGGATGGATTCACAGGTGAATCCAGCCAATTTGTGGATAAGGCTGTGGGTAAGGCTGTTGACAAGCCTGTGGATGAATTTGTGGATAGTTTTTTCTCAGGCGTGGATGCCTGAGCCAATTGCGCCACGTAAGTACCGTCGCCAACGCGTCCTTCGATAAAGCCCTCGGCATACAACTGATCGTAAGCGCGCACCACGCTGTTGCGGGAAATGCCCAGCGCCGAGGCCAGATCTCGGCTGGCCGGCAATCGCGTGCCACTGGCCAGACGTCCATCCAGCACCCGCAGGCGCAGAGCCTGATAGAGCTGGCGGCTCAGGCCCTGACGGCGATCAAGCTCGATACCGGCCGGATTGAAAGGCATCGACAAGGGTGGCAGATCAGGCATGGCGAATGGACCTATGAAATGGCTCAGCAATGGCTCTTACAACGGACCAATAGCCTGCCTAGGATGCAGGCATTCGCCAAGGAAAATCTGTCCATGTACACGCCACGCGCCTTTGCCATCGAAGACTTGTCCCAACTGCACGAACTGATCCTCGCCACGCGCCTGGCCATTCTGGTCAGCCACGGCGAAAGCGGCCTGCAAGCCAGCCACGTGCCGGTGCTGCTGCATCGCGAACAGGGCGAATACGGCACGCTCTACGGCCATCTGGCCAAGGCCAATCCGCAGTGGAAAGACCTGCGTGACGGCGCCGAGGCCATGCTGATCTTTGCCGGACCAGATGCCTACGTCAGCCCAAGCTTGTATCCGAGCAAGGCCGAGCACGGCAAGGTCGTGCCGACCTGGAACTACATCGCCGTGCACGCCTACGGTCAGGCCGAGACCTTCAGCGATGGCGGCCGCTTGCTCGACATCGTCAGCACCCTCACCGACCGTCACGAGGCAGGCCGTGCCCAGCCGTGGTCGGTGGACGATGCGCCGGCCGACTACATCGACACCATGCTCAAAGCCATCGTCGGCTTCGCCATTCCCATCGACCGCCTCGAAGGCAAACGCAAGCTCAGCCAGAACCGCAGCGCCGAAGATATTGCCGGGGTGCGCGAAGGCCTTGCCGCCAGCCCCGACGCCAACGATCAAACCCTCGCCAGCCTGATGCGCTAAGGAAATCCGCATGACTCAGATCGACATTCGCCCGGTCAGCGCCAAGGACCACGCCGCTTGGCTGCCGCTATGGCAGGCGTACCTGCGCTTCTACAACACGGAACTGCCGGACGCTGTCACCCAAAGCACTTGGCAGCGTTTTCTCGACCCGAATGAACCGACCCACGCCGCCCTCGCCTGGGCTGAAGGCAAAGCGCTGGGCATGGTGCATTACATCTATCATCGCTCGAACTGGAGCATCGAGAATTCCTGCTATCTGCAGGATCTGCTGGTGGTGCCGGAAGCCCGTGGCACCGGTGTCGGTCGGCTGTTGATCGAGCATGTCTACGCTACCGCCAAGGCTGATGGTTGCTGCAAAGTCCACTGGCTGACCCACGAAACCAATGCAACGGCGATCCAGCTCTACGAGCGCATTGCCGAACGTCCGGGATTCATCCAGTTTCGTAAAGCCCTTTAAGGAGACGCGCACATGACCGCTTCACTCGCTGACTGGAAAGGCGTCCCCGCCCCCTCCGCCACCCTGCTCGAAGGCCGTTTCATACGCCTGGAAAAACTCGACCCGGCGCGTCATGGCGATGAGCTTTACGCCGCCCTCGAAGGGCCGGGTGCCGATCCGAAGCTTTGGGATTACTTGCCTTACGGGCCGTTTCGCGAGCGCAGCGCGTTCAACGACTGGCTGAACAATCATGCGGCCAACAGCGACCCGTACTTCTTCAGCGTCATCGACCGTGCGACTGGTCAGGTCCAAGGCATCCTCAGCCTGATGTCGATCGTTCCGGCGCAGGGCCGCATCGAAATCGGCCACGTCACTTTCGGTGCGCCAATGCAGCGCTCGCCGAAAAGCACCGAGGCGGTGTACCTGCTGGCCAAGTATTCGTTCGAGCTGGGTTACCGGCGCCTGGAATGGAAGTGCAACAACGGCAACGCCCGCTCCAAATACGCAGCCGAGCGTCTGGGCTTCAGTTTCGAAGGGGTGTTTCGCCAGCACATGGTGGTCAAGGGGCAGAACCGCGACACCGCGTGGTATTCGATTCTGGATGCGGAATGGCCGGCGATCGGTGCGGGATTCGAGCGCTGGCTGAGCGATGAAAACCAGACGCCTGATGGCCAGGTGAAAGGCTTGGCCGAGTGCCGTAGCTGATCGTCACAAAGCCCCTGTGGGAGCGAGCCTGCTCGCGAAGGCGCTGTGTCAGTCACTGAAATATTGACTGACTGACCGCTTTCGCGAGCAGGCTCGCTCCCACAATTGGCGGGGCTTTTCTTAACGACGCAGTTCTTGCGCCAGCACCGCAATGTGCTCCGGGCCGATCCCGCAGCAACCACCCAGATGACTGGCGCCGCGCTGTTGCCAGTCCAGCGCCCAGTGCAGATACCCAGGCGGATCGAGATCGTCACGCAACGGGTCGAGCCCGTCGTTGGCCGTGGCTTCTTTCGGTTGCGGAGGAAACGCGTTGGCATACGCGCCGATGTTGATCGTGACGCCGAGACGCTCAAAGGTTGCGCGCGCCGCGTCGATGGCCGCGCCAATCACTTCCGGCTGACTGCAGTTGAACAGCAGGGTTTCGACGCCAAGTTCAGCCGCCAGCGCAGCCGCTTCGGCTACCGGCTCACCGGAGCGCAGGCGCGGCACTTCATCGGTGTCTTCATCCTTGAGGGTGAACGACAGCCAGAACGGTTTGCCGTCCTTCGGCAACCCGGCGTGAATGGCCCGCGCCTCAATAATCGAACTCTGGGTTTCCGCCAGCCACAGATCAACATGCGGGGCCAACCCATTGACCAGCGGCGTCAGCAGCTCGGTCACGCGATCCGCTTCGAACAGATCCGGACGATACGAACCAAACAGCGGCGGCAACGAACCGGCAACACGCACTGACTTGCCGGATGCCTGCACCGCCCGCCGTGCCAACTCCCCCGCCAGTGCCGCAAGCGCCTGGCCTTCAGCCGCAAATCGCGCTTCGCCAATGTGAAATGGCACCACCGCGTAACTGTTGCTGGTGATCACGTCGGCGCCGCTGTTGATGTACGCGGCATGCACCGCCTCGACCGCCTGCGGCGCTTCACTCAGCGCCAGTGCCGACCACTCCGGTTGGCGAAACGGCGCGCCGGCGCGTTGCAACTCGCGTCCCATGCCGCCGTCGAGAATGACCCTGTTCGCTGCGCCCATATGCTTTTCACTCATATGCTTATGAAAATAACTCACTATCAGAGTCGTTCTTATAACTATTTAATACGCACCACTCAGTTAATAACAACCTCTTTTTTCAACAGGAAGCGACTGTGAAACTCCAACCGCTATTGGCCCTGGGCCTGACCATTCTGGCCTCCACCCAAGCCTTCGGCGGCGCGACGCTGGATCGTGTCGAACAGAAAAAAGAGCTGGTCGGCGTGCTCATGGAAAGCTATCCGCCCTTCTCGTTTCTCAATGAGCAGAATCAACTCGACGGTTTCGATGTCGACGTTGCCAAAGCGGTGGCGGACAAGCTTGGCGTCAAACTGCGTCTGGAAACGCCGTCGTGGGACGTGATCGCCGCCGGCCGCTGGAGCGGGCGCTACGACATCTGCATCTGCTCGATGACCCCGAGCAAGGCCCGCGCAGAAGTGTTCGACTTCCCGGTCGAGTACTACGCCTCGCCAGCGGTAATCGTGGTCAATGCCAAGGACGAGCGCATCCACAGCGCCAAGGACCTGAGCGGCAAAAAGGTCGGCCTCACCAGCGCCTCCAGCTACGAAAGTTATCTGAACAAGAACCTGGTCATCGAAGGCGCCGAGGATACGCAGTTGCAGTATCCGTTCGAGGATGTGCAGATCGCTCCGTACGACACCGACAACGTCGCCTTCCAGGATCTGGGCCTGGGCGCCGGCGTGCGCCTGGATGCGATCCTCACCAATCTGGTCACCGCGCAGCCGCGCCTGAACCAGGACCAGCGCTTCAAACTGGCCGGCGAACCGCTCTACTCGGAACCCAACTCGGTGGCCATCGAAAAGGGTGACCCGCAGTGGGACGCCAAGGTGCGCGAGGTGTTCGCACAACTGAAACAGGACGGCACCCTGAGCAAGCTGTCGCAGAAATGGATCGGCGCCGATATCAGCCAATGACTTCCTTTCCGACCCCGCCCCAGCCACCGCAACCGGTGGCTGAAACACGCCTGCAAAAGCTCTTTGGTTTCCGAACGCGCCTGTACCTGACGTGGGCGGCGCTGTTCTGCCTGTTTGCCGGATTCTTCCTCAGCTTCGACCTGAAGTTCGCGATCATCCTCGACAAGCTGCCCAACCTCGTTGGCCTGAAGCTGGCGCCGAACGGCTTCCTGCAAGGCGCAGCGCTGACGCTGTTTCTCTGCGCATGCTCGATCATCGCCTCGTCGCTGCTCGGTTTCATCACCGCGCTGGCGCGCCTGTCGAACAGCGCCGTCGCATTTGGCATCGCCAGTTTCTACACCTCGTTCTTTCGCGGCACGCCACTGCTGATCCAGATCCTGCTGATCTACCTCGGCTTGCCGCAACTGGGCATCGTCCCCGGCGCCATCGTCGCCGGCATCATTGCCCTGTCGCTGAATTACGGCGCCTACCTGAGCGAAATCTTCCGCGCCGGCATCCTCGGCGTCGATCACGGCCAACGCGAAGCATCCCTGGCGCTTGGCCTGCGCGAAAGCGTGATCTTCTGGCGCATCACCCTGCCCCAGGCCATGCGCACGATTATCCCGCCGACCACCAACCAGTTCATCTCGATGCTCAAGGACTCGTCGCTGATCTCGGTAATGGGCGTCTGGGAAGTGATGTTTCTCGCCCAGTCCTACGGGCGCTCAAGCTATCGCTACATCGAAATGCTCACCACGGCGGCGATCATCTACTGGCTGCTGTCGATCGGGCTGGAGCTGATTCAGGCACGGATGGAGCGGCATTACGGCAAGGCGTATGTGCGCCGTAGTTGAGGTGCATTCAAATGGTGTCCCGGCGAATCCGCACTACGCCCATTTTCATGCCGAACGGGCGGAACACCGCGTTCAGCGACTTCAGGGTCTGATTGCCTTCGCCATGTTCGATATGCACCAGCGTGCGCACAGAAATCTTGCACATCTTCGCGAACTGGGACTGATGCAGACCGGTGACTTCGACCCGTAAACGGCGCACGGCGTCACCGATTTCCAGAGTGCCTTCGGCCAGTGATTGCTGAATGCTTTCGATGAGCGCCGTGCGCTCGAGGACGGTCAGACTCATTGCAGGTCCCACTCTTTCAAACGTTGCTCGAGGTTTTTCAGATGAACGCTCGGGTGATTCATGGTTCTGGCGGGCAAACCGCTGGCCGCAAGAATATCCGGCAGTGCGGTCAGACGGCGGGCATCCGCGCGCAGGCCTTCGAACAGCGCCGAGGCATCCAGCCCCGCCAACGAATCGTGCGGATCTGCGCTATCGGCCAATACGCGGCAGACACCTCGCCAATCGACATCGCCCGCCCGCTCCAACTCTCTTGGCCATTTGGTCGTACGAGTCACGCCTTCGTCATCCATGACCATCGGGGCGAGGTCATAAATCGGCGCGAGCTGGAAAGCGTTCTCTTGCCGGATGATCGCCGTGTTACGACCGTGGTTATCTGAGTTTCCGAGGATTTTATTGATCAGGTCGCGACGCAGATAATCGGCGACGAGGCCGGCAATCTGGCTGGCCTGACCCGCTTTGCGCCAGAGCCCGGCGAGCATGCGGATCACTTCCAGATGATTCATGGCGCTGCCTGGCGTCGTCACTTCTGCCAGCGAATAAATCGATTCGACGGCAAAGCGCGACACCGCCCCATCTTTCACTTGTCGATCAAAACGCCGCATCCACAAACTCGGTTTGTTCGCCTCTTCCAAGGCCAGGCCTTCTGCCGCGACCGTTTCGATGCCCAATGTTTGCAGCGCTTTGTAGTAATGGAATTCGCTGCGCAGGATGTCCTGGTCGGTCTGCCCGCCCCTGTTTCTGGCGAATTTCACAAACCAGTGCTGTCGCACTTCTTCATCGTCCAGTACCGCATCGGGATACAGAAGCCCGGCGCTGTTCTCTGCCAGTAATAGCTTCGGAGCTTCCCCACCTGCCCCCGTCGCGCCACCGATGGCCGCGCCCAGCTCGTAGACATATTCAAGAAAGCGGTTGTCGCGGCTAATGACCTCCTCGCGCTTGAATCCGATCGGCTTCCTCTCATCGACTGCTTCCGCCGATTCCTTTATTCGCATGTTGCCAATGGGAGCCGGTGTACTGCGACCCAGCAGAAACAGATCGGCGCTGATCTCGGCGGGTCTTTCCTGACCCAGGCGGGCGAGCAGAAACCGCTTGGCTGCGCCTGCCGGTGCGATGTCGTGGACAAAGGCCGGCGTCTTCGCGCGCCGACCTTCCCAATCCAGCGGATACAGGGCACTCACCGCTTGGGAAAAAGCCGACCCGATCAACTCGATGTTTTCCACCAGATAGTCCGCTTCATAGCCAAAACTGCAGCGGCTTTCGAAGCCTTTTTCCGGATCATCGAAGTCAAGAATCATCGCGTCGTGCCATTGCCCGGCGGTGAAGATCTGGATTGTCAGGTTGTACATGTTGATTCCGTATGCATTTAAATGCAGCTCAACGAGAAAAAACTATTCATGCATGCAATATAGTGCATCCAAGCAGTTTCACGCGCCGGAATATCTGCAACAAAATGCAGATTTGCATTCCCATGTGGCCGTCTGAACGCAAATTAATGCAGTTAAGCGTCTGACGTGCCGCTGGTTAAGGTTCTTCAACGGTAGAAAGCCGTAGGAAAAAGAACAGCCACCACTGCGCAAAATCTCTGATTTGTGAAAACCAGTGAGGATTTTCTACACAACGATCCGATGTCGCCTGCGTGGATGCGGGAAGCGGCCGACATCGGTTTTTTTCAGGCAGCAATAGAGTTGGATTTTCTCGATACGGAAATCGAACCTGATGCCCACTCAACACCTATTCGCACCAAAACACCTGGCTCTGGCTATTTCACTGGCGCTGGGTGGCGTAGCGCTGGCTAACGCCGAGCAGTCCACTGAAGCAATCGAGCAGCCCCCAAACATGGAAACGACGGAGCAGCCCGAAGCCAACCCCAAGCAACAGGCGATGGAACGGCTCCAGGGTTTTCTCACTGACGCGAGCACGGTACCGATCACCTTCACGACACCGGAAACCGTGTTCAAAGGGACTGACGTCAACGACTTGATTACCCTCACAGACGGCGCAAGCTTCACTGGCCGGCTGGATGGCGGCAAGGGCGATAACGTGTTGTTTCTGAATGCTGCGGATGGCGGCGCGTTGAACGACACGCGCAACTTCAATGGGTTATTCGTCGCCCAAGGCAACTGGACGCTGAGCTCAAAGGGTGATTTTCATGAAGGCGTTCTGGTCAACAGCGGTGGGGCACTGACCAACCTTGGCAGCATCAAGGGTGATGTGTATGTCCAGAATGGCGGCAGTTTCGCCGGTAAAGGCACGGTGGGAAATCTTGAGGTGGGTGGGCTGCTCACCGTCAATGCAGCGCTTGGCGCACCTCGAGTGAAGGGTAATTTGCACTTGGCGCCTGGTGCCGAATTGGCTTACGAGGTCACTCCCGCTGGTGGTCAGACGATCAAGGTCGATGGCACAGCTCAGCTTGACGGCGCCACCCTGAAAGTCGTCGCGGCGGGTGAATATCCGCAGAGCAGCCAATACAAAATCATCGAAGCCCGTGAGGTGAAAGGCGAGTTTGGCCGGATCGAGAACGATCTGGCGTATATGACGGCCACGGCTCAATACAACAAGAAATCGGTTGGGCTGACTTACGCTCGCAATGATGTAGCACTTGAAAGCCTCGCGCCTACGGAAAACGCAGCTGCACTTGCAGGCAGTATTACCGGGCAGGAAGCATTAATTGCTACTACTGCACCGACCTCAACACCCACTTCGCCAATGCCCGCTTCAACTCCTACGGCAGCGGTCATCGCAGTGCCAGTGCCAGTCCTGACCTCGGTTGCAGCCCTGATTGAAGACTCCGCGCCAGCGACCTCATCGATACCAAACGAAATCTTGACTGCGCAAACCAGCGAAGCCGCCGCCCAGCCCGTGCCTCAACTTACAAAACCTGCTAACGCGGCAGTAGCCGCACTGCTGACCAGCGATAAAACCACCGCGCCCATCGCCCTCGATCAACTTGCCGCAGGCAGCAATGCCAACCTCGCCAAAGCCACGCTGAGCAGTATCACGCCGGTCAGTACGAGCATGCTTTCGGCAATGCGGCAGCTGGACAATCATTCCGCCTCGACCTTCGGCTCGCGCAGTTCACCGCGTCAGGCCGCAGGCAACGAAGATTCCGGGCAGGTGTGGATTCAGGCGCTGGGCCACGGCGGCAAGGTTGATCGCGACGCTGACGGTATCCTCCAACATGCCACGCAAGGGCTGGTCGTGGGCGCTGACTGGCGACTCGATGAGCACTGGCATGTCGGCCTGCTTGGCGGCAAATCGCAGACCAAACTCGATGCCCGCCAGTACGACGGCGACCTCGACAGCTGGCACCTCGGCGCCTACGCCATGCGTCAGGATGGCCCGCTGTCTTTGCGCCTAGGTGCGACCTACGCCAGCCATGACGGCAGCAGCACACGGCGGGTAGCGTTCAAGGGTTTCAGCGATCGTCTCAAGGGCAATTACGACGCCAATACTCAACAGGCATTCGCCGAAGCCGGGTTCAATCTGGGCCGGGATAGCGTCACCCTCGAGCCCTACGCCAGCCTCGGCTATCAGCGTTATCAACGCGACAGCTACAACGAAAAGGGCGGCGACGCGGCACTGAAAGTCTACGGCCAGACCCGCGACAACTTCAGCAGCACCTTTGGCCTGCGGCTTGCGCAGATCAATACGCTGGATAACGGCATGCATTTGACCCCGCGCTTGAGCGCAGGCTGGAAACATACCTTCGGCGCGATCGACAGCGACACCCGCCAGCAACTGCGCAAGGGCGGCAAGCGCTTTGAAGTGACCGGGGCGACACTGGATCGGAACAGCCTCGCGGTGGATGCGGGGCTCGACCTTGGTCTATCGGCGGCGCACACACTGGGCGTGGGCTTAACGGGTGAGCTGGGTAATGACAGCCGAACGTATGGCGTGGCGGGTCAATGGCGCATGGCGTTCTGATGCATTAAGCACGCCTCCTGTGGGAGCGAGCCTGCTCGCGAAAGCGCTGGATCATACAAAGATGCTATTGGCTGACCTGGAGCATTCGCGAGCAGGCTCGCTCCCACATGTGATCCTTGGCAATGACCTGACAAGGTCGAAAATCACAGGCAAAAAAAAGGGGAGCACATGCTCCCCCGAGGTTTAAAGCGTTGGATCGCGACTGTTATCTCAGCCTTCGATCTCGATGAGGATTTCGCCCGGGTTGACCCGGTCGCCCTTGGCCACATGAATCGCGGCAACCTTGCCGGCAATGGCGGCCTGGACTTCGGTTTCCATCTTCATCGCTTCGGTGATCAGTACCGCCTGGCCAGCCTTGACGCTGTCGCCCTCCTTGACCAGCACATCGACGATGTTGCCGGGCATGGTGGTGCTGACATGGCCTGGTGCCGAGGCCTGTTTGCGTTTGCTGCTGCCGCCGCCAACGAATTCGTTGAGCGGTTCGAACACCACTTCTTCCGGCATGCCGTCGATGGACAGATAGAAGTGGCGCTTGCCCTCGGCCTTGACGCCGACACCGGTGATATCGACGCGATAGGTTTCGCCGTGGACGTCGATGACGAACTCGGTCGGCACGCCTTCGCCGCCCGCCGAGGCAACCGCGCCCGCTTCCGGGATTGGCAACAGCACTTCCGGCGTGAGGGTGCCGGCGGCGCGTTCTTCGAGGAATTTGCGGCCGATGTCCGGGAACATGGCGAAGGTCAGTACGTCTTCTTCGGACTTGGCCAGTGCACCGATATCGGCACGCAGCTTGGTCATTTCCGGCTTGAGCAGATCGGCCGGGCGCACGTCGATGACGTCTTCGCTGCCGATCGCCTGACGCCGCAGCTTTTCATTCACGACGCCCGGTGCCTTGCCGTAGCCGCCCTGCAGATACAGCTTCACTTCGTTGGTGATGGTCTTGTAGCGCTCGCCGGCCAGTACGTTGAAGAACGCCTGGGTGCCGACGATTTGCGAGGTCGGGGTCACCAGCGGCGGGAAGCCGAGGTCTTCACGTACGCGCGGGATTTCTGCGAGCACTTCGCCCATGCGGTTCAGAGCGCCCTGCTCTTTCAACTGGTTGGCGAGGTTGGAGATCATCCCGCCCGGCACCTGGTTGACCTGCACACGGGTGTCGACGGCGGTGAATTCGCTTTCGAACTGGTGGTACTTCTTGCGCACGGCATAGAAGTACAGGCCGATTTCCTGGAGCAGTTCCAGATTCAGGCCGGTGTCGTACTCGGTGCCCTTGAGCGCGGCGACCATTGATTCGGTGCCCGGGTGGCTGGTGCCCGAGGCGAAGCTGGAGATCGCGGTGTCGATGTGGTCGGCACCGTTTTCGATCGCCTTGAGCTGGCACATGGCGGCTAGGCCAGCGGTGTCGTGGGAGTGGATGAACACCGGCAGCGACTGCTCGGCTTTCAACGCGCGCACCAGTTCACCGGTGGCATACGGGGTCAGCAGACCGGCCATGTCCTTGATCGCCACCGAGTCGCAACCCATGGACTCCATTTGCTTGGCCTGGGTGACGAAAGCATCGATGGTGTGCACCGGACTGGTGGTATAGGCGATGGTGCCCTGTGCGTGTTTGCCGGCAGCCTTCACCGCTTCGATGGCCACGCGCAGGTTACGCACATCGTTCATCGCATCGAAAATGCGGAACACGTCGATGCCGTTCACCGCTGCTTTGGCGACGAAGGCTTTGACCACGTCGTCGCTGTAATGGCGATAGCCGAGCAGATTCTGCCCGCGCAGGAGCATTTGCAGACGGGTGTTGGGCAACGCCGCACGCAGTTGGCGCAGGCGCTCCCACGGGTCTTCCTTGAGAAAGCGCACACAGGCGTCGAACGTCGCGCCGCCCCAGCATTCCAGCGACCAGTAGCCGACCTTGTCGAGCTTGTCGCAGATCGGCAGCATGTCTTCGGTGCGCATGCGGGTGGCGAGCAGCGATTGGTGAGCGTCGCGCAGGATGGTGTCTGTTACGAAGATTTTCTTGCTCATTCTTGTATTCCTCACAGGCCTGCGTGGGCGGCGATGGCGGCGGCGATGGCCAGGGCCAGCTCTTCGGGTTTGCGCTTGATCGAGTAGTTGGTCAGTTCCGGGTGGCTTTCAACGAAGCTGGTGTTGAACTGGCCGCTACGGAACTCCGGGTTGCGCAGGATTTCCTGGTAGTAGGCGGCGGTGGTCTTCACGCCCTGCAGACGCATGTCATCAAGGGCACGCAAGCCACGGTCCATCGCCTCTTCCCAGGTCAGTGCCCAAACCACCAGTTTCAGGCACATCGAGTCGTAGAACGGTGGAATGGTATAACCGGTGTAAATCGCCGTGTCGGTGCGCACGCCCGGGCCGCCGGGGGCGTAGTAACGGGTGATCTTGCCGAAGCTTGGAAGGAAGTTGTTCTTCGGGTCTTCGGCGTTGATACGGAACTGCAACGCAAAGCCACGGTGCTGGATGTCTTCCTGCTTTACCGACAGTGGCAGGCCGGAAGCGATGCGAATCTGTTCGCGGACGATGTCGATGCCGGTGATTTCTTCGGTGATGGTGTGTTCCACCTGCACCCGCGTGTTCATTTCCATGAAGTACACCTCGCCCTCGGCGAGCAGGAACTCCACGGTGCCGGCGTTCTCGTAGCCCACAGCCTTGGCCGCACGCACCGACAGGTCGCCGATGTAGGCGCGCTGTTCCGGGGTCAGTTGCGGACTCGGCGCGATTTCGATCAGCTTCTGGTTGCGGCGCTGGATCGAGCAGTCACGCTCGAACAGATGCACGACGTTGCCGAAGCTGTCGCCAAGGATCTGCGCTTCGATGTGCTTGGGATTGACGATGCATTTTTCCAGGAACACTTCCGCCGAACCGAACGCCTTGGTGGCTTCGGAGATGACACGAGGGAAGTTCTGTTCGAGTTCTTCGCGGCTGTTGCAGCGACGGATACCGCGACCGCCACCACCGGAGGTGGCCTTGAGCATTACCGGGTAACCGATGCGGTCGCCCTCAACCAAGGCTTCTTCGATGCCGGAGACGTTGCCCTCGGTGCCGGGCGTCACCGGTACGCCGGCCTTGATCATGCTGCGCCGCGCTTCGGTCTTGTCGCCCATGCGCCGGATGACTTCCGCCGACGGGCCGATGAATTTGATGCCGCGCTCAGCGCAGATTTCCGCCAGCTCGGCGTTTTCCGACAGGAAACCGTAGCCGGGGTGCAGCGCATCGCAGCCGGTTTCCACGGCGAGGTTCACCAGCTTGCGCGGGTTGAGGTAACCGGCCAGTGGCTCGGCACCGACGCTGTGGGCCTCGTCCGCACGCTTTACATGCAAGGCATGGCGATCGGCATCGGAGAAAATCGCAACCGAGCGAATGCCCATTTCGGCGCAGGCTCGTACGATGCGTACGGCAATCTCACCACGGTTGGCGATCAGGATCTTTTTTATCACTTGGAGGTTCCCTTGAGCCGGTGGCACCACGACCTGCTGGAGCCAGGTCGACGCGTGACCAAATGTTTCAATTCAGTCGCAGGTCCACACTAGCGCTGCTGAGGGATTAACAAAAATGAATAAAAATTGGGTCAGGCATAAGTAAACACTTATAGTCGGAACAACCGTGTGCCGTGAGAGCCTGAATAAAATGCGTAAGTCATTGATGCGTATGACATTGCGTCAGTTGCAGATCTTTAATGAGGTGTGTGATTTACGCTCCTACAGCCGCGCCGCCGAGGAAATGTCCCTCACACAACCGGCCGTGAGCCTACAGATTCGTCAGCTGGAAGAGCTGATTGGCCAGCCGCTGTTCGACTATGTCGGCAAAAAACTCTACATGACCGAGGCGGCGGAAGCGCTCCAACGTGCCAGTCGCGACATTTTCGGGCGGCTGGAAAACCTCGATATGCAACTGTCGGACATGCAGGGTTCGCTGCAGGGTCAGCTGAAACTGGCAGTGGAATCGAGCGCCAAATATTTCGTGCCGCATCTGTTCGCCGCGTTCAAGCGCCAGCATCCGGAAGTCAATTTGCAGCTGACTGTGGTCAACCGTGGCCAGGTCATTCGCCGCCTCTCGGACAACCGCGATGATCTGGTGATCATGTCGATGGTGCCGCAGGACATGGGCCTGGAATTCCTGCCGTTCCTCAACAATCCGATTGTCGCCGTCGCGCGCCCGGATCATCCGCTGGCGCACATGGGCCCGCTGCGCTTGCAGGATCTGGAACCGTATACGCTGCTGATCCGCGAGCCGGGCTCGGGCACACGTCTGGCCTGCGAAGAATATTTCAAGGAAAAGCGCGTGCACTTCACCCAGACCCAGGAGGTAGCCTCGGCCGAAGCCCAGCGCGAATGCGTGGTGGCGGGTCTGGGCCTGGCGTTGCTGACGCGCCACGCCCTGAACCTGGAGCTGGCGACCGGCGGCCTGGTCGAGCTGCCGGTCGAAGAGTTGCCGCTGCTGCGCAGCTGGTGTCTGGTGCAGGCCAAAGCCAAGCGGCTGTCACCGGTGGCGCACGCCTTCCTGGCGTTTATCCGCAGCGAGCGGGCGCAGATTATTGCGTTGGTTGAGCGCTTCGACGGGAAGCTGCGGGGGTCGCCTGCCAGTGCGTGATTTCGGGAAAATCGCCGATCTCGGCCTGAAGCTGGCGAAGTTCGAAGCGATCTTCGATTGCGCGGCGAAATTCCATGCGGCGCTGGTCTTCCTGCTGACGACGGGTTTTCGCGGCGCTGTTGCGTTCTTCGTAGGGCTGAGCCATTTCGATTCTCCCAATGCGAGTACGGGAGTTTCACGATAGGCGTGGGGGATGACGATTTGGCTGCGCGGGGATGACAATGTGATGAAATGTGCGCAGGAATGTGATTTTTTGGAGGGCGCTTTCGCGAGCAGGCTCGCTCCCACATCTGATCCCGTTATGACCCAGAATTTATGTTCTCAGGAGATCCCCTGTGGGAGCGAGCCTGCTCGCGAACAAGGTCGGAACGACCTTGCTCAGTCATCCAGCGCTTTCACGGCTTTTGGAGACAAACGCAAACTGCGCAGACTGCGCTTGACGCTCTTGAGGTGATTGACCAGGCTCGGCCCGCGCGCCATGGCCACGCCCATCGCCAGCACGTCGATCACCACCAGGTGGGCGATTCGCGAGGTCAGCGGCGTATAGATCTCGGTGTCTTCGTGCACATCGATCGCCAGATTGACGGTCGACAGTTCGGCCAACGGCGTCTGGCTCGGACACAGGGTGATCAACGACGCCCCGCTTTCGCGAACGAGGTTAGCGGTGATCAGCAAATCCTTGGAGCGCCCCGACTGGGAAATACAGATCGCCACATCGGTAGGCTTCAGCGTCACAGCCGACATCGCCTGCATGTGCGGATCGGAATACGCCGCTGCGGTCAGCAACAAACGGAAGAACTTGTGCTGTGCATCCGCGGCCACCGCACCGGAAGCACCGAAGCCGTAGAACTCGACACGCTGCGCCTGGGACATCAGCGTCACCGCGCGCTGCAGCTCCACCGGATCGAGCTTCTCGCGCACTTCCATCAAGGTGTGCAGCGTGGTGTCAAAAATCTTCAGGCTGTAGTCGGCGACGGAGTCGTCTTCGTGGATCGCGAACTGGCCGAAGCTGGCGCCGGCGGCCAGGCTTTGCGCCAGTTTCAGTTTGAGATCCTGAAAGCCGGAACAACCGATCGCGCGGCAGAAACGCACGATGGTCGGCTCGCTGATGCCGACGCTGTGAGCCAGGTCGGCCATGGAACTGTGCATCACTGCCGCAGGGTCAAGCAGCACGTGGTCGGCGACCTTGAGCTCCGACTTGCGTAACAGGTGACGTGACTGGGCGATGTGTTGCAGCAGATTCAAGGGGCTGGACTCTTCTTGTGGGCAAGGATGTAGCAAGCTTGTAGTTATACTACATGAATGGGCATTTTGCCTGCTCAATGCGTAACTCGATGTCCCGGCGTCAGGCACGCTGAGGAGCATGTAGCCCTTACTGCGGATTTTTCTGGTCACGCAAAAGCCCGGCCAGACAAGCAGCGTCTACCGGCCGGCTGATCAGATAACCCTGCACTTCGTCGCAGTGTTCGGCGCGCAGAAATGCCAGTTGATCCTCACGTTCGACACCCTCCGCCACTACTTTCAGCGCCAGTCCGTGGGCCATGGCGATGATCGCGCGAGTGATCGCCGCGTCCGCACTGCCCTCGCTCAAGCCGCGAATGAACGCCTGATCGATCTTCACGTAATCCACCGGAATGCGCTTGAGGTAACTCAACGACGAATACCCGGTACCGAAATCATCGATCGCCAGTTTCACCCCCAGATCGCGCAGTTGCTGGAACGTCGCAATGATGTGTTCGACGCTGTCGAGCAAATGGCTTTCGGTCAGCTCGAGCTCGAGGTAGTGCGGCGCCAGCCCGGTTTCTTCCAGCACTTGCCGCACCAGACTGACCAGCTTGCCTTGGCGCAGCTGATGCACCGACAGGTTCACCGACACGCGGATCGGCGCCAGGCCCTGGCGCTGCCATTCGCACGCTTGCCAGCACGCCTGGCGCAAAACGAACTCGCCGATCGGCCCGATCAGACCGGTCTCTTCGGCCAGGCCAATGAAATCCGCCGGCGGCACCTGGCCCATGCTCGGATGATCCCAGCGCACCAGCGCTTCAGCGGCATTCATGCGGCCGGTTTGCAGGCACAGTTTCGGTTGGTAGAACACCGTCAGTTGCTGTTCTTCAATGGCCCTGCGCAGGTGGTTTTCCAGCTGCAAACGTTCGAGTGTGCTGGCTTGCAGGCTGTCGGTGAAGAACTGGAAATTGTTGCCGCCCAGATGTTTGGCATGTTGCATGGCCATGTTCGACTGGCTGACCAGCGCCGAGATCTCACGCGCGTTGTCCGGCAACAGGCTGATGCCCATCGAAGCGCTGACCACCAGTTCATGCCCGTCAACGCTCAGCGGCAAACGCAGCTTGGCCGACAACCGCGTCGCTACCCGTGCCAGGCTCGACAGATTGCCGTAGGCATCGAACAGCACGGCAAATTCGTCACCGGACAGGCGCGCAATGGTGTCGGCTTCCGGCAAGGCATTGACCAGCCGCCGCGCCATTTTTTGCAGCAGCTGATCGGCGACTTCGTGGCCGAGGCTGTCATTGAGCAATTTGAAGCGATCGAGATTGATGTGCAGCAACGCCAGACTGCGGCGCCCGCCCTGGCGCACCCGCTGATGAGCTTCGTGCAGACGCTCGCGGAACAGTGAACGGTTGGCCAGGCCGGTGAGCTCGTCGTAATGGGTCAGATAGCGCAGGCGTTCTTCCGAGGCCCGCCGCGCCGAGAGATCGGCGAAGAAGCCGACGATGTGGCTGACATTGCCACGGCTATCACGCACGGCATTGAGTTGCAGCCACTGCGGATACAGCTCGCCGTTCTTGCGCGTCTCCACCAGCTCGCCCTGCCAACTGCCGTACTGCTCCAGCGCATGACGGATCGCCACATAGTGACGACGGGCATCGCGGCTGCACGGCAACTCGACGACGTTGCGCCCGAGCATGTCGTCGATCTCGTAACCGGTGACCCGGCTGAACGCCTGGTTGATCGCAATCAGCGCGTAGTTCGGGTCGAGAATCACGATGCCTTCGCTGGCCGCTTCAAACACCGTCGCCGCCAGCCGCTGCTGCTCTTCAAGGCTTTTGCTGGCGCTGATATCGCGGCGAGTGCCGACCATGCGGATCACCCGGCCGTTGGCGCTGCGCTCTACGGCGCGGCCACGGTCCTCGATCCACACCCAGTGGCCGTCGCCATGGCGCAGGCGATATTCGACCTGATAATCCTCGGTGCGCCCCTTCAGATGCTCGACCAGGGCGAACTTGAGTGACGGCACATCTTCAGGATGCAGTCGTGGCTTGAGGTCGCGCAGCAGCGCGGTGACGTATTCCGGGGCGAGGCCGAACAGTTCCTGAATCTGCGTGTGATGGACCTCGTCGGTCTGCAGGTTCCAGTCCCACAATCCGAGCTCACTGGCCTTGAGCGCCAGCGCCAGGCGCGCTTCGCTTTTGCTCAGGGCCTGATTGGCGGCATCCAGTTCGCGGCTGCGCTGGGCCACGCGATCTTCGAGATCGACCTGCGCTTCACGCAACTGCGCCTCGGCACAGCGGCGCTGTTCGATCTCTTTGCCCAGCTCCTGATTGAGTTGTTCGCTGCGCGTCTGCGCTTGCTGCAAATGCTCGATCAGGTGCTGATTCTGGAAGCGCCGAAGCAATCCACGGTCGATCAGCCGATTGACCTGCCATGCCACCACACTCAGAGAACCGAGCAGGATCAGACCCAGCCAGCCCCAGCCCCGTGCCTGATCGTCGCCGCCCCAGAACAGGTAGCCGATCGCTGGCAGCAGGCACGGCAAGGTAAACGAGAGGAACGCCGGCAGGCTCACCGCGTAGGCGACGCTGGCCGACAGCGTTGCCGCGCCGATCAGGCCGAACACCCAGGCTTGCTGCATGAAGTTGTCAGCGGGTACCAGAGCGATGCCGGCTCCGGCCAGCGTCAGGCCGGTCATGGTCGAACCGAGCAGGAACATGCGGAACCAGATCGGCTGGGCCTGACGATCGGGAATCGCCGAATCGAACGCGGCTACCTGAATCACCCGCAGCGCGACCAGCGACAGCAGCCACACCAGCCAGACGCTGACCACGAAGTAGCGCTGCGGGCTCCAGAGCAAAGCGGCGCAGACCAGACCATTGATCAACATGAACAGCGTGGGCAACAGCGAGCCCTGATACAGCAGACGCGTGCGCTCCACCGCCATTTCGACGGCATAGTGCTTGCGGATCACCCGGGGGTCCACGGAGGGCCCCGACAGTTCGGCGCTGAGGATCATGGGCAACGTTCTTGTTCTTATAAGGAGGGCGTGCGCCCGAAACGTGGACGGAGCATACACAAGCCGATCCCGATGCCAAACTGCTGCGGATCACAATTGCAGGGAAATTTTCCGTCGCTTGCGCACCACTGCAACCGCTCAGGCGAGACGGGCCGAAGCCTGCAGCCAGTGACCGACCGGTCGTCATCGGCAGCACTTTCATCGGCTAATGCAACGCACGGTTTGCCCGGGCCTGCGGCGCACCCTAGAATGCCCCGATGCGCGATGATCTCTCCCTTCTGCTGAACTCCCTCAACGATGCCCAACGCCAGGCCGTAGCAGCCCCCGTTGGCCGTCAGTTGGTCCTGGCCGGCGCCGGTTCCGGTAAAACCCGAGTGCTGGTGCACCGTATCGCCTGGTTGATCCAGGTCGAAAACGCCTCGCCTCACTCCATCCTGTCGGTGACCTTCACCAACAAGGCCGCTGCCGAGATGCGCCATCGCATCGAGCAGTTGCTGGGCATCAACCCGGCCGGCATGTGGGTCGGCACCTTCCACGGCCTCGCGCACCGTTTGCTGCGGGCGCACTGGCAGGAGGCGGGCCTGAGCCAGACCTTCCAGATTCTTGACAGCGATGACCAGCAGCGTCTGGTCAAGCGGGTGATCCGCGAACTGGGCCTGGACGAGCAACGCTGGCCGGCGCGTCAGGCGCAGTGGTTCATCAACGGCCAGAAAGATGAAGGTCTGCGGCCGCAACACATTCAGGCCAGCGGCGACCTGTTCCTCGCCACCATGCGCGGCATCTACGAAGCCTACGAGGCGGCGTGCCTGCGGGCTGGCGTGATCGATTTCTCCGAACTGCTGCTGCGCGCCCTCGATCTGTGGCGCGATCACCCCGGCCTGCTGGCGCACTACCAAAAGCGCTTCCGGCACATTCTGGTCGACGAGTTCCAGGACACCAACGCCGTGCAGTACGCCTGGTTGCGCCTGCTCGGCAAGGGCGGCGACAGCCTGATGGTGGTCGGCGACGACGACCAGTCGATTTACGGCTGGCGCGGGGCGAAGATCGAGAACATCCATCAGTACTCTTCCGACTTCCCGGACTCCGAAACGATTCGCCTGGAGCAGAACTACCGATCCACCGCCGGCATCCTCAAAGCCGCCAACGCTTTGATCGCCAACAACACCGGGCGTCTCGGTAAAGAGCTGTGGACCGACGGTGGCGACGGCGAAGCGATCAATCTGTACGCCGCGTTCAACGAGCACGACGAAGCGCGTTACGTGGTGGAAACCATCGAAAGCGCGCTGAAAACCGGTCTGGCCCGTAGCGATATCGCCATTCTGTACCGCTCCAACGCCCAGTCGCGGGTGCTTGAAGAAGCCCTGCTGCGCGAGCGCATCCCGTACCGCATCTATGGCGGTCAGCGCTTCTTCGAGCGCGCGGAAATCAAGAACGCCATGGCCTACCTGCGTTTGCTTGAGGGTCGCGGCAACGACGCGGCGCTGGAGCGAGTGATCAACGTACCGGCGCGGGGCATCGGCGAGAAAACCGTCGAAGCGATCCGCGAGCATGCGCGGCACAGCGATGTGTCGATGTGGGAAGCGATGCGCCTACTGGTGGCCAACAAAGGCCTGACCGGGCGCGCCGCGAGTGCGCTCGGTGCGTTTATCGAACTGATCGAGAACCTCGCTGCCAAGTGCGCCGAGATGCCGCTGCACCTGATGACGCAAACCGTCATCGAGCAGTCCGGCCTGATCGCTTATCACGAAGCGGAAAAAGGTGAGAAAGGCCAGGCCCGGGTAGAAAACCTTGAGGAACTGGTCAGCGCCGCACGCAACTTCGAGAACACCGAAGAGGACGAAGAACTCACGCCACTGGCGGCGTTCCTCGGCCACGCATCGCTGGAGGCCGGCGACACTCAGGCCGACGAGCACGAAGACAGCGTGCAGCTGATGACCCTGCACAGCGCCAAAGGCCTGGAATTCCCTTACGTGTTCCTCGTGGGCATGGAAGAAGGCCTGTTCCCGCACAAAATGAGCCTGGAAGAACCGGGGCGTCTTGAAGAGGAACGGCGTCTGGCTTACGTCGGTATCACCCGGGCGATGCAGAATCTGGTCATGACCTACGCGGAAACCCGGCGCCTGTACGGCAGCGAAACCTATAACAAGGTGTCGCGTTTCGTCCGCGAAGTGCCCAAAGGCCTGATCCAGGAAGTGCGCCTGTCCAATAGCGTCAGCCGACCGTTCGGCGGCAACCAGTCGATGAGCGGCAGCAGCCTGTTCAGCGGCAGCGAGATTCCGGAAACCGGTTTTGTGCTCGGTCAGGCCGTACGTCACTCGATCTTCGGCGAAGGGGTGATCCTCAACTTCGAAGGTTCCGGCGCCCAGGCCCGGGTGCAGGTGAACTTCAGCGAAGGCAGCAAGTGGCTGATGCTCGGCTATGCCAAGCTGGAAGCGATCTAACCACCGGCACTGAAGCCATGTGGGAGCGAGCCTGCTCGCTCCCACAGGTTATGCGGCGCAAGTGCATCAATCCCTCTGAACCTATCGCCTTTTCCTACAGACAAAAGTACATCGGCTGATTGCCTCGCCAAGCTGAACGCAACCTGTCAGGCAAAAGCCCGAAACACTCTCTCGCTAGCCAGTAACACTTCAGCTGTGCAACATGGCGCGCGTGTCTCCACAAAACGGGAATACCCTTTATGAAACGTTTTCTTAGCATCGCCATGGCGTTGTGCATCGGCCTGACGATGAGCCTCGACGCCAACGCCAAGCGCTTTGGTGGTGGCAAAAGCGCCGGCGCTGCGCCGACGCACCAGACCAGCCAGATGGCTCCTTCTTCTCCAGGCGTGGGCGGCGCAGCAGCGACCGCTGGCGCTGCCGGTGCTGCTGGCGCCGCAGCCAAGGCCGGCGGTGCGTCGCGCTGGCTCGGCCCATTGGCGGGTATTGCCGCCGGTGGCCTGCTCGCGTCGATGTTCATGGGCGACGGTTTCCAGGGCATGCAGATCTTCGACATCCTGATCATGGCCCTGATCGCGTTCGTGATCTTCCGCTTCATCGCCGCCCGTCGTCGCAAGCAGCAGGAGCAATTCGCTCCGGCCGGCGCGCCGATGCAGCGTGAAGTGTTCGAGCAGAAGCCTGCCGCCATGGGTTCGATCTTTGGTGGTTCGGCTGCTCCGGCTGCCGCCCGTCCGGTGATCAACGCACCGGCCTGGTTCAACGAAGAGCGCTTCCTTGAAGCTGCGCGCAGCCACTTCCAGTCGCTGCAGCAGCACTGGGACGCCAACGAAATGGACAAGATCGCCGAGTTCGTGACCCCGCAAATGCTTGAGTTCCTCAAGCGTGAGCGTGCGGATCTGGGCGACGGCTTCCAGTCGACCTACATCGACAACCTGCAGGTGCAGCTGGACGGCGTCGACGATCGTGCCGACAAGACCATCGCCACCCTGACCTTCACCGGCGTGTCGAAAACCTCGCGTTTCGACCAGGGCGAAGTGTTCAGCGAAAGCTGGAACATGGAACGTCCGCAGGGCGACAACCAGCCTTGGCTGGTCGCCGGTATCCGCCAGAACGGCTGATCCCTGCTGCGCTTCACTTGCGGTAACAGAACCCCGGCCTCGGCCGGGGTTTTTCATTTCACGGTTGCATCTATGGCGAGCTACTGTATAAACCGGCCCATATAAACCGCGCCATTCAGCAAGAGGATCCCGGACGTGGAAGAAATCATCGAACAACTGCGCGAAGCCAACGAACCCGTACCGGTTCCTTTGGAGTTGCCTGACGAAGACCTGCTGGTGGAAATCGAAGAACAACTGTTCATCGACATTCCATTCGTCTTCAAAGAATTTTTGCTGACCGTCAGCGATGTGGTCTATGGCAGCCTCGAGCCGGTGACCGTCACTGATCCGCAATCGCACACCTACCTGCCGGACGTGGCAGCCAATGCATGGGATGTGGGTGTTGATCGCAGCTTGATCCCGATCTGTCAGGACGGCGATGACTACTACTGTGTCGAAGAAGACGGCACCGTGGTGCTGTGGCAGGCCGAAGAAGAACTGATTGCCGAAGAAACCTGGGAATCGGTGTGGCACTGGGCGCGGGACGTCTGGCTGGAAAGCTGATCCGCCACACGCCCCGGCTGGTCAATGCCCCGACGACTCCTTGTGGTTGTCGAGGGTTTCCAGCAGCGCCACCTGCATCCGCGTATGCACGCGGATGAACCAGCGCCACAGCAGCGCCGCTACGGCGGCCGCGACGACGGCGATCAGCACCAGCAGCTTGTTGGTCGGCAGGATACTGGCCGACAAGGCTGCCAACAGCAGGAAAATCACCAGCAGCGAGAGAATCGGGATCACTTCGGCGATCACCCGGCGCACTCGCTGCGTGTGACGCCCGGCCATCTCCGGCTTGACGCCCATCTCCGCCAGCAGCATCGACAGCGCCTTGAGCTTGCGATAAGCCGCGATCAGAAATGGTAGCGAGACCAACAACGCTCCGCCCCAGATCAGTGCCTTCTGCCAGCTCGGATCGCTGATCCAGTCCTGCAGCCACAACGACATGCGCTCGGCGAAGTATGCGCCGGCAAAGAAGATCGCAATCACCAGCGCCAGATTGACCCCGACCTGCAACAGGATCCGCCGGATCATCGACGCCAGCAGCGCGCCCTCACCTTGCGGCTGGATGCTGCGCAACCATTCGCCATACATGCCGAGCACACGCCCGAGACGCTTGGGCACGACTGCCGAGAGCTTGATCGACAACGGATCCGCCGCGCGAATCAGGTACGGCGTCAGCAGTGTGGTGATCACCGACACGGCTACGGCGACCGGGTAGAGGAAGTTGCTTGTCACCTGCAAGGTCATGCCCAGCGCGGCGATGATGAAGGAAAATTCGCCGATCTGTGACAGACCCATGCCGACCCGCAGTGAGGTCCGTCCGTCATTGCCGGCGATAAACGCACCGAGGCCGCAGGACAACATCTTGCCCAGCACCACGGCCACGGTGATCACCGCGATCGGCCAGGCGTATTCGATGAGAATCAGCGGGTCGAGCATCAGCCCGATGGCGACAAAAAAGATCGCACTGAACAGGTCGCGAACCGGCTCGACCAGCCGTTCGATTTTCAGCAATTGCCGGGACTCGGCCATGATCGCGCCGATCAGGAAAGCGCCGAGCACCATGCTGTATTCGAGCTTGACCACCAGCAGACAGAAGCCGAAACACAGGCCGAGCACGGTGATCAGCAGCATCTCGTTGCTTTCGAATTTCGCTACATAAGCCAGCAGACGCGGCACCAGCAGGATGCCGATGACCAGCGCAACGATCATGAACAGCGACAGCTTGCCGACCGTGGAGAAGACTTCGCCCGAGCTCACCGTGCCGCTGACGGCGATGCTCGACAGCAGCGCAATGATGCCGATGCCAAGGATGTCCTCGACAATCAGCACACCGAAGATCAACTGCGCAAAGCGCTCGTTCTTCATCTTCAGGTCATTCAGCGCTTTGACGATGATGGTGGTTGAGGAGATCGCCAGAATCGCGCCGAGAAACAACGAATCCATGGTGTTCCAGTCGAACCAGCGACCGATTTCGTAACCGATCCAGATCATCAGGATGATTTCGAGAAACGCGGCAATGAACGCCGTTGCCCCAACCTTGAACAACTTGCGCAGGCTGAACTCCAGGCCAAGGCAGAACATCAGGAAGATCACCCCGAGTTCGGCGAGGGTCTTGATGGTTTCTTCGTCGTGAATCAGGCCGAACGGTGGCGTATGCGGGCCGATGATGAAGCCGGCGACGATGTAGCCGAGCACCACCGGTTGTTTGAAACGATGAAACAGTACGGTTACCACGCCCGCGACCAGCATGATCACTGCCAGATCCTGAATGAAACTGATGGCATGCATGGCGTGGGCTCCTTGATGACGAGGCGCGCGGACAGACGTCAGAACGTTCTGCGCGAGCAGGGTAAAAATCCGCTTTTAATGTAGGAATTGCCCTTGGGCAGGGCTTTTGCAGGTTAACACCGCGACTTCGCTCTGGAAGCCGGTGCAATATATGGAAACAGATCGCTACCGGCGTGACGGCGGCCCGCCGCGCGGCGTCCCGATAACGGTGCTTCTTGAAAAGCCACCAGGTGCCCGCAGAGGCGCTTCCTGCAATCAGCCTTGATCCGTGAGAACGTTATGGAACCCGGAAACGCCCAGCTGTCGATGACGGTACTGATGACCCCCGACATGGCCAACTTCTCTGGCAATGTCCACGGCGGCACCCTGCTCAAATACCTCGACGAAGTGGCTTACGCCTGCGCCAGCCGTTATGCCGGGCGCTACGTGGTGACCCTGTCGGTGGATCAGGTGATTTTCCGCGAGCCGATTCATGTCGGCGAGCTGGTGACGTTCCTCGCCTCGGTCAACTACACCGGCAACACGTCGATGGAAGTTGGCATCAAAGTGGTCACCGAAAACATCCGCGAACGCTCGGTGCGCCACACCAACAGCTGCTTCTTCACCATGGTCGCGGTGGATGATCAGCGCAAACCGGCCGCCGTACCGCCGTTGCAACCGCAGAACAGCGAAGACAAACGCCGCTTCATGCAGGCGCAGCAGCGCCGGCAGATTCGCCAGGAGCTGGAGAAGCGTTATCAGGAGATCAAGGGCGACGCCTGAGATTTTTAGCGCTCTGAACAACGCTTTCGCGAGCAAGCTCGCTCCCACACAGGCTCTGTGGCGTACACAAACCAAATGTGGGAGCGAGCTTGCTCGCGAATGGGGGCAACGCGGTCTTACAGACTGATCGCTGTAGCCTCGAACTTCACCCGCGGATGCGCAATGCGATCCTGCGCCCGCACCAGTTGCAGCTCGTAACTGGCGCACGCCTGGGTTTCCAGCAACACCTCATGCACTGCCGCTGCGGTGAATTCGAACGCTGCCAGCAGGCTGTCGCCCAGCAACACCCGGGCCAGGAACAGACCAGAGGTCAGATCGCCGACGCCCACTGGCTGACGTGGAAACGCCAGCAACGGACGGCGCAAATGCCAACTGCCCTCAGCCGTCACCAACAACATTTCGAAGCCATCCGCCGGTTTGCCCGGGTAATCCAGGTGCTTGACCAGTACCGCTTTCGGCCCGCGCGCCAGCAGCGCCCGTGCCATCGCCAGGCAATCGAACAGCGACTGCGGCTTGCGCCCGGAAAAACTGTCCAGCTCCAACTGGTTCGGGCACATGATGTCTGCCACGGCCGCAGCTTCATCGAGGAGGAAATCGCTGACCTCGGTGGGCACGCTGCAACCCTTTTCCGGATGACCCATGACCGGATCACACAGATACAGCATCTTCGGATTGACCGCTTTGATCCGCGCCACACCGCTGAGAATCGCCCGTCCCTGCGCGGCGCTGCCGAGGTAGCCGGAGAGCACCGCGTCGCAATTGCCCAACTCGCCAATTGCGGCGATGCCTTCGATCAGCTCGGGAATCTGCTGCGGCGCCAGCACTTCACCGGCCCACTGACCATACTGGGTGTGGTTGGAGAACTGCACGGTGTTGAGCGGCCAGACGTTGACCCCGACGCGCTGCATCGGAAAAACCGCAGCGCTGTTGCCGGCGTGGCCAAACACCACGTGGGACTGGATGGCGAGCAGATGAGGCGTACGTTTCATTCGGGTCATTCCGTAAAACGATTGAAATTCAAGCCGCGCAGTATGCGACGAAACACAGCCTGTACGACAGACCGGCGAGACAGTTAAGCTGACGCCATCATTTGGAGTTCGATGTCGATGCTGACCCTGGAAAACATCTTCGTGCTGATGCTGTTCGCCGCCGCTGGTGCCTGGCTATGGCACAACCACGGCTTGCGCGAGCGCGCGCTGGAGCGGGTCAAGCAGCATTGCACCAATGTTGGCGTTGAACTGCTGGACGGTAACGTCGCGCTGAAAAAAATCGGTCTGATCAGGGATGCCAACGGTCGCCGGCGACTGGCGCGGGTCTATAACTTCGAGTTCACCGTGACCGGCGAAAGCCGCCACAACGGCACCGTCACCCAGTTCGGCGCGCACAGTGCGCAGATTGAACTGGCACCCTACCCGGCGCCGTTCGACGATACGCCGCCGGTGGTCGAAGTGCACAAGCCTCGGGCGGAAGTCATCGAGCTGAGCCAGTGGCGCCAGGAACATACCAAGTGGAAGCCTTGAGCTGACTCACTGAATCCGGCATTCAGCCAAACCGGCTTGCAGCTGTTCGATGTTCTGCGGTTCAGCGAAGATCAGCTCGATTCTTGAGTCTTTTCGCCATTCGCTGGCTTGCCAACTCAGCTCGGCATGCTCCAGCGCATTGCCCGAAACCCAGCCATCCGTGCTGTGGATAACCAGTTTCGCCCGCTTCCAGTCCAGCGCGCTCAGCCAATCGGCGATGCGTGCTTGATCAAATACCTGCCGCGGATGCCAGCGCCAACCGATGCTCCATCCACCCTCCTGCGCCTGACTCAGGCAAATCGGTTCGGCCGGATCGCTCCAGACCGCTGGCAGCTGTGCCAATCCAGTGGGCAGCGGCAGATGCCCTGCGCCTTCGTTCGCTTTTACTGCCAGCCCCGGCAGCTCGCTCAGAGGCAGTTGCGCTTGCTGCGTCCAGATCAGTCTGACGGGCGGCAACCGACTGGCGATTTTCTCTCGAACCGCTTCATCGAGATCTTCCGCCTTGTTCAACAGCAGCAAACCCGCGCTGGTCAATGCTTGCTTCTGGGCGTCCGGCAAGGCCCTATCCGCGTGCAATGCCTGAGCGTCCAGAACCAGCACACAGGGCTGAACCGCCAGCACGCCCAGCCACGGCGCCTCGTTCAATTGCTTGAGCAACTGCGCCGGATGGCCCAGCCCGGATGGCTCGATAAACAGTCGATCCGGCCTGGCCTTGCGCAGCAGGCGGCCGAGGCCGATCTGGAATGGCGCGCCATTGACGCAACACAGGCAGCCCCCGGCCACCTCACCCAGTGCGATACCATCGTCGTCGCGAGAGAGCAACGCGGCGTCCAGACCAATCTGGCCGAACTCGTTGATCAGTACCGCCCAGCGCTCGTCCGCAGGCCGTTGCGCCAGCAACTGACGAATCAGGCTGGTCTTGCCGGCGCCCAACGGGCCGGCGATGACGTGGGTCGGAATGTTCTGCAACATGGCGGGCACTTTTCTGCGGACAGTTATTGAGGAGATCGAAGATGCGCTGGTCGGGATGGTCGTTGCTGTTGGCGCTGCTGTCGAGTGAAGCGTGGGCTCAGGCCTGCGTGGTGCACACACAGGGCGAACGGCTCGACGTCAAAGTCTGTCAGCAGAACCGGACGATTCCGCAGAAATTGTTCAATGACGGCTTCTGCCAACCGACGCTGGCCGGGCAGAAGGTCGAGGTGCAATACGTCGACCAGTGCCCCAGCGGCGCTTTCGGCGTGTGCAGCAACGCGCAAGTCGCCAATATGCCCTATCGCCAGGATATCCACTATTACGGCGTGGCCACTGATGCGGCGTATCTCAAGCCTTATTGCGAAGGCCAGAGCCAGGGCGCCTGGCGCAAGCCCTGAATTTCAGCCGAGCCAGTCGAGGGTCAGCAGCAGACGGCGTTCACCGGGTGCCGGTTGCGGCGAACGATGGATCAGGCCGAAGCCTTCATTGCCGTACCATTTTTCGCCTTTGAGCAACGCGACGTCGCCGCTGTTGAGCTGGCGAATCGACGCTGGATCTTGCGGTTCGGCATCGACCTGGCCAAGTTGCAGGCGATCCATCGCGCCCTCCTCAAGCCATTGGCTGCCGATGCCAGCGTAAGTTGTGATCAAGCGCACCGGCACGTGATCGACGTGGAAGCGCGGACACATGGCCTTGTCCAGCACGCGCAAACGCACGCCGATACGCCGCGCCCCGAGCAGGCAGGCGAAGGCACTGATCAGCCATTTGAGATCGCTCATGAAACCTTCGAAACCTTGCAGATCACGCAGCCCTGCAGCCAGACCGGCGAGATCCGGTTCGGCATCTTCGTCGGGCAATTCCAGACACAGCGACTCGGCCAAGGGCTCGTTGAGCGACAGCACCAATTGCGCAAAATCGGCAATGTGCACGGGCAGCTGACGTTGCCAGACGGCCAGATTGGTCTGGTCTTCCAGGATTCGCGTCAACGTTTCCGGGGTCACGCCCTGGTGCTGATGACGGGTAAGAAGCGGCTGATCTTGGAGTGCGAGCATCAGGCGGCCTCTTCGTGCCAAGGACCGAATGGATCAGGCAGCAAGCGCCAGCCTTCTACACTCATGGCCATTTCTTCGTCGGTCAGCAGACAGGCATCGAGTTCGGCGGAGAGCTGTAGGAAATCTATGTTCTGACCGATGAAAACCAGCTCCTGGCGGCAATCTCCTACGCTTGGAATCCAGTTTCCCATGATCGCCTGGACACTTTCCTGATCCTGCGGCCATTGATTCTTTGGCACAAAACGCCACCAGCGACCGGCGAATCCATGCCGCATCAAGCCACCAGCCTGCGACCAGCTACCGGCATCGGTGGGTTTGCTGGCCAGCCAGAAGAAGCCTTTGGAGCGCAGCAGCTTGCCGTTCAGCCAAGGCCGATCGATGAAGCTGAAGAAGCGTTGCGGGTGAAATGGCCGGCGCGCGCGGTAGGCCGTCGAGGCGATGCCGTATTCCTGTGTTTCCGGGACGTGCTTACCGCGCAATTCCTGTAGCCATCCGGGCGCTTGTGCGGCCTGATCGAAATCGAAACGACCGGTGTTGAGGATTTTCTCCAGTGGGATTTCGCCCATCACCATTGGAATGATTTCAGCCTGGGCATTGAGGCGCTTGAGGATGGCGGTGAGTTCTTCACGCTCGTGCTGACTGATCAGGTCGATTTTGCTGATCAGCAGGACGTCGGCGAACTCGATCTGCTCGATCAACAGATCGGTGATGGAGCGCTCGTCTTCTTCACCCAGGATTTCGCCGCGAGAGGCAAGACTTTCGGCTGCCTGGTAATCGAGCAGGAAATTCACACCGTCGACCACGGTGACCATGGTGTCGAGGCGAGCAATGTCGGCGAGGCTTTGCCCCTGTTCATCGCGGAAGGTGAAGGTTTCAGCAACCGGAAGCGGTTCGGAAATGCCGGTGGATTCGATCAGCAGGTAATCGAAACGATCCTCGCGAGCGAGTTTGCTGACTTCTTCCAGTAAATCTTCACGTAACGTACAGCAGATACAGCCATTGCTCATTTCGATGAGTTTTTCCTCAGCGCGGTTCAGGCTGACATCGCGCTGGACTTCACTGCCATCGATGTTGATCTCGCTCATATCGTTGATGATCACCGCAACGCGCAAGCCGTCTCGGTTACGTAGTACGTAATTCAAAAGTGTACTTTTTCCCGCGCCGAGAAATCCTGAAAGTACGGTCACGGGCAATTTGGCTGACATTAGATAATCCTCATAAATGGCAGCCGATTTGCGCTTTGAGGTGCGCTTGGCGTGTTGCGCTTCATTTAACCGGGTCAAAGAAGGCATACGATTGTGATCGGCAGCTCAGGCTGGTTGCGATTTATGTTATAGTATAACAACTTTAGTTTGCCAGTCCGACAGGGGAGATTTCGCAAATTGCTGCACCACCGATCGTGGAAACTCGCAATGAACAAGGGGTTGAAATGCCTGCTTTTGAGCTTTGCTATGTCGCTGGCCAGCCAAGCACAGGCGCACATGCCAGGGCCGGCGCACTGCACACGCAGCGCTAATCTGCTGGCGTGTGTAGACGTCGACGGCAATGCCTATAGCGTCAATACGGTAGGCACCACGCTTTACCTGCGCGGATTCGAGAAGGACGGCCATCGCTATTGGGCGCAAACCAACAGCCGCTTCGGCCAATTGACCTTTTTTACCGGCATCGCCTCCGATGGCGAGGCTTGGGTTGGCTACACCCGCCGTGTCGGCTGGACAACCATCAACCGCTTCTCCAGCTCGGGCGGTAGCAGCGCAAGGTTCACTTGCAGCCGGATGACGGGCTGCTAGTGAAAACCTTTTCATGAAAAAAGCGTCGCTGAATGGATTGTTATAATGTAACGTTAAAAGAGATCAACACGACGGTCTCAACCATGAATGCTCTTACTCTCCCGGATATCGCCGCCCAATCTGCACGCTTGGCACTGCCCCTCGACTGGGTAGGCATGCGTGGGATTGCTCTGCCCGTTTTGCTTGAAGGCCAACGCCTCAGCGCCAGAGTCGACGCTGGTGTGAGTCTGGACGATGGTGAAGCACGTGGTATTCACATGTCGCGCTTGTATCTGGCACTCGAAACCCTCGAACAGCGAAGCCTTTCTCCCGCTTTGCTGCACCAGGTACTCAAGTGTTTTCTGACAAGCCATCAAGGTCTATCCGCCTGCGCATATCTGAATATTCACACTGACTTGTTGCTGAAACGACCCGCGTTGGTCAGCCCCTTGGCCGGCTGGAAATCCTATCCGGCGTCCATTTCAGCGAGCCTGAAACAGCAAATGTTCCACGTGGAACTAAAAATTGAACTGCCCTATTCCTCGACATGCCCATGCTCCGCAGCCTTGGCAAGGCAGCTGATCCAACAGCAATTCGTCGACGATTTCGCCAACAAGGCTTTGCAACATGCCGATGTTTTGGCATGGCTTGGCTCAACCAAAGGGATCGTAGCGACACCGCATAGCCAGCGCAGCTATGCGCAACTGCACCTGCATCTCGACAATTTCATCGACGAGCTATCGCTGACCGCGATCATCAATGACGCCGAAGCAGCCCTCGGCACCGCCGTGCAGACCGCAGTAAAGCGCCCCGACGAGCAAGCCTTCGCACTCGCCAATGGGCAAAACCTGATGTTCTGCGAAGACGCCGCCCGCCGCCTCAACCTGGCACTGCAACGCACACCCGGCATCAACCAATTCCACATCCGCGTGATCCACGCCGAAAGCCTGCATGCCCATGACGCCGTCGCCGAAAGCAGCTGGCGACGGGAGCAAAAATGATCCGCTGCCAATCGCTGGCTTGGGGTGCACCCGGCCAACCGCTGACGACGCCCCTGAGTCTTGAGTTAGAAAGCGCCAGCGTGACCGCAATCATCGGCGCCAACGGCTGCGGCAAAAGCAGTCTGCTGAAAGTCATCGCCGGTTTGCAGAAGCCCTTGGCCGGCAAGGTGGAAATGGCTGTTCCACGCCAAAGCGGCATTTCCTTTCTGCCGCAACAGCAACATTTGGATCGGCAGTTTCCAATAAGCCTCGAAGAGCTCATCGCCGCAGGTTTCTGGGGCCGTCGGCTCTCGACACAGCTGCGCACGCAGCGACTGAAAAACGCATTGGAAGACTGGCATTTGAGTGGACTCGAACAGCGTCCGTTGATGGCCCTGTCCGGCGGTGAGCTACAACGTGCCCTGCTCGCGCGACTGAGCCTTGCTGACGCCCCGGTGCTGTTGCTGGACGAACCGCACGCCGCACTCGACGAACTTGGCCAGCAATTGCTCTGGCAACACATTCACCACTGGCACGCCGAGGGCCGGACACTGCTTGTGGTCTGCCATGACCTGGCGGCTGTCCGCCAACACATTCCGCATACCCTGCTGATCAAAAACGGCGACTGCGTGTACGGAACCAGCCGAGAACTGATCCAGCCAACACCGCACATGCAGGTCGCCTGATGC
Organism: Pseudomonas sp. H26/SER47-MNA-CIBAN-0231; assembly: GCF_040310465.1. NCBI lineage: Bacteria > Pseudomonadati > Pseudomonadota > Gammaproteobacteria > Pseudomonadales > Pseudomonadaceae > Pseudomonas > Pseudomonas sp. H26/SER47-MNA-CIBAN-0231. The sequence continues at coordinate 246,429 of NZ_JBEOPW010000003.1, forward strand.
TCGCCACCGTCAGCCATTTCTGGCAGCCGTTCAGCGAATTCGTGTTCATGCGCCGCGCCTTGCTCGGCGGCCTGGTGCTGGCATGCAGCACGGCGCCCTTAGGTGTTTTTCTGATACTCAGGCGCATGAGTTTGATCGGTGACGCCGTCGCCCACGGCATTCTCCCTGGTGCAGCGCTGGGATTCTGGTTTGCCGGTTTGAGCCTTCCCGCACTCACCCTCGGTGGCTTGGGAGCCGGGCTGAGCATGGCCGGACTCGCAGCCTGGATCACCCGGCGAACGGGGTTGCGAGAAGATGCCAGCCTCGCCGCGATCTATCCGATCTCACTGGCCAGCGGCGTTTTGATCCTTGGCATCGCCGGCAAGCGCCTCGACCTTCTGCACTTGCTGTTCGGTTCGGCGCTAGCCGTGGATGGACCGACGCTGACCGGCATGCTGTGGGTCTCGGCGGTCAGCCTCATGGCGATGGCGGCGATCTACAAACCTCTGCTGCTGGACACACTGGACCCATTGTTCTTGCGCACGGTCAGTCGCCTCGGGCCGCTGGCTCATGGGGTGTTCCTGACTCTGGTCGTGCTGAATCTGGTGATCGGCTTTCAGGCCATCGGCGCACTGATGGTAGTCGGGCTGATGATGCTTCCGGCTGCCGCGTCGAGATTCTGGAGTCGTCGTCTGCCGATACTGATTGCCGTCGCCGCCGTCATGGGCTGCGTGTCTGTGTGGCTCGGCTTGCTGCTGTCGTTCTACTACTCGCTGCCCAGCGGCCCGGCCATCGTGCTGGTCGCGGGGGTCGGCTATCTGCTGTCGGTGGTGTGCGGACCGGTTCACGGTTTGCTGCGCCGCCCGCCTTTGCTCACATCCCAATGAGGTGTTTCCCGATGCGCGCTCTACTCGTGCTGTTCAGCCTGATGCTGTCGATGTCATTGTCAGCCGCCGAAAAACTGCCGGTGGTTACCAGCTTCAGCATCCTTGCCGACATGGTTCATCAGGTCGGCGGCGAGCACGTTCAGATTACCAACATGGTCGGCGCGGATGCCGATGCGCACACCTACGAGCCGACCCCGGATGACGCCAAGGCGCTGCTCAAAGCCAAAGTGATCATCAAGAACGGCCTCGGTTTCGAACCTTGGCTGGATCGCCTGGTGACCAGCACCGACAGCAAGGCAACGGTGATCAGTGCCAGTCGCGGGGTGATTCCACGTTCGCTCGATGAAGACGGCGAGACCGTTGCGGATCCGCACGCCTGGCACAATCTGGCGAACGCCGAGTTGTACGTCGCCAACATTACCAAGGCGCTGATCGCCGCCGACCCGGGCAACAAGGCTGACTACGAGCGCAACAGCCAGACCTACCTCAAGCAGATCTATGCCCTGCTCGCCGAAGCCAAAAACAAACTCGGCGCGCTGCCGCCGGGTAATCGCAAGATCGTCACCAGCCACGATGCCTTTGGCTATCTGGGTCTGGCTTATGGCATCGACTTTATCGCGCCACAGGGTTTATCCACCGAACGCGAACCCTCCGCCGCCGAAGTCGCTGCGCTGATCACGCAGATTCGCCAGGCCAAGGTCAAAGCGGTGTTCATGGAAAACATCAAGGACGCGCGCCTGCTCAAGCAGATCGCGGATGAAAGCGGCGCACACATCGGTGGCACGCTGTACTCGGATGCACTGGCTTCCACCGGGCCTGCGAGCACTTTTACCGGGCTGTTCGAGTACAACCTCAATACGTTGTACAAGGCGTTGAGTCAGCCATGACTTGAGGCGAACTTCCGATCTATTCGCGAGCAGGCTCGCTCCCACAGTTGGAATGGCTTCCAACTGTGGGCGTCACAGAGGTTTCAAGCGCGGGGTTTTACCGTGCCGCAATCCTGACCCAGCCACACGGCACGGGTTTCCAGACTACCCTTCTGGTTGATACCGATGGCGTTGAAGGTGCCATTGGCGACGGTGGTGAATTCGCGGTCACTGAGGAATGTCGCCACGCCTGTGCCCTGGGCTTTCGGGCAGCTGAAGCGGAATTTCCACTGGTTGCCGGTGCGCTCGGTGATCTGCTGCTTGCAGCCCGATTGCGGGTCGGCCAACGGGATGTCGTTGGTCGCCACCTGCTGCGGCGTCAGGCAAGCGCGGATGCCTTTGCCGCCGATGTTGATGCCGTTCTTCTCCAGCGCAGCGCGCTGCTGCGGGGTGATCTGGCCTTGGATCTGGCCAAGGATCGATTGCACGTCCATGGCCTGATCATCGACCTTCAGATTGCTCGAAGACATTTCCCACAACCCCGGCTGCAGCATTTGTGCCTGCGCAACCACCGGCAATGCCAAACCCAGGCCCAGCGCCAAACCCAGCAGACGAACGTTCATCGAGAAACTCCTGATCAGTTGTGGCCGTTAGACGCCGGCCGGTTGCGTCGGTTCATGCACCGATTAAATAGAGACATTCGCAGCAGAACATGGTCTGTTAAGCATTGCATCTCGCGGAGCAAGGCTGCCCCATGGATTTTTTCGGACCGCACATTTTCGGTTACCTGATCGCCCTGTTGCACACACTCGGTTCGATCGCTGCGATCCATGCGGTGCTCACCGTGCGCACTGCGCAAGGCTCGATCGCCTGGGCATTGTCGCTGATCTTCATTCCCTACCTCACGCTTATTCCATATCTGGTATTTGGTCGCAGCACCTTCGATGGCTACATCAAGGCGCGGCGCCAGGCCAACGAGCAGATGCGCCTGGCCATTTCCGAACTGAACTGGCGTCCATGGGTGGAGGAAGCCTTGGCCGCTCGCGCTTCGAGTGCCTACGCCTCACTGCGCGCAATGCCGAAACTGGGTCGCATGCCGTGCCTGGCGAACAACGAGGTGCAACTGCTGGTGAACGGCACCGCGACCTTCGATGCGATTTTTCAGGCGATCGCACAAGCGAAGGAAGCCGTGCTGATCCAGTTCTTCATCATTCACGACGATCGGCTCGGCCAGCGCTTGCGTGATTTGCTGTTGAAGAAAGCCGCCGAAGGCGTATCAATTCATTTGCTCTACGACCGCATCGGCAGCCATGCCCTGCCCCATCAGTACGTGCAGTCGCTGCGTGATGCCGGCGTCGAGGTCAAAGCCTTTGCCACGCGCAGCGGCTGGCTCAACCGCTTTCAGGTCAACTTTCGCAACCACCGCAAAATCGTTGTAGTCGATGGCGTAGTCGGCTTTGTCGGCGGGCATAACGTCGGCGATGAATACATGGGTGAGAAGCCACCATTGGCGCCGTGGCGTGACACCCACGTCAAAGTCCGCGGGCCGGTGGTGGCCTGCATGCAGGAATCGTTCGCCGAAGATTGGTTCTGGGCTGCTCGCACTCTGCCGCCGTTGATCCTTCCGGATACGTACCCGGAGGATGGCGTGCTTTGCCAATTGCTCGCCAGCGGCCCGGCGGATGCCTACGAAACCTGCTCGCTGTTTTTCGTCGAAGCCATTCACGCAGCAACGCAACGCGTATGGATCACCAGCCCTTACTTTGTCCCGGACGAAGCGGTGTTCGCGGCATTGAGGCTGGCGGTGTTGCGTGGTGTCGATGTGCGCCTGCTGTTGCCGTCGCGGCCTGATCATCGCATCGTCTATGCCGCGTCCAGCCTGTATGCCTTCGAGGCGGTGCGTGCCGGCGTGCGGGTGTTCCGCTATCGTCCGGGTTTTCTGCATCAGAAAGTCGTGCTGATCGACAGCGAAATCAGCGCCATCGGCAGCGCCAATCTGGACAATCGCTCGTTCCGCCTGAATTTCGAAGTGATGTTGCTGACCGTCGACAGCGAGTTCGCCGCCGCCGTGGAACACATGCTCAATGACGATTTCGCCCTGGCCGATGAAGTGGCCAAAGAAGAAAGCCGGGAGATCCACCGCCTGCAACAGGTCGGCATGCGGATCGCCCGGCTGATTTCACCGATACTCTGAGCGCTCCGTTTCAGGGGTGGTAGATGTCGTCGCGGGTCCAGGGCAGTTCGTGGCTGCCATCCGGATGCGCTTTCACGGCGAGGATCTGATGCAGATTGATCCAGCCACGCGCAAAGGCATACGCGCAACCGGCCAGATACAGACGCCAGATACGCAGTGCTTGCTCAGGCACCAGTTTCGCCGCAGCTTCGAGGTTATCCTCCAGTCTCTCACTCCAGTGATCGAGCGTGCGCGCGTAGTGCAGGCGCAAGCTTTCGACATCGACGATCTCCAGCCCCGCGTCACTGATCTCGGTAGAGATCATCGCCAGATGCGGTAGCTCGCCGTTGGGGAACACATATTTTTCTATGAAGTCGCCAGCGCCTCGTCCAACCGGGCGGCCATCGGTGTGCTTGGCGGTGATGCCATGATTCATTACCAATCCACCCTCCTTCACCGCACCGAACAGAGTTGCGCAGTACTCGGCGAGATTGGCATGGCCAACGTGTTCGAACATGCCGACGCTGACAACCTTGTCGAAGCGGCCGTCCTGCGGCAGATCGCGATAGTCGAGCAATTGCAGTTCGACCTGATCGTCCAGCCCTTCGGCTTTGACTCGCTCCTGCGCCAGGGCCAACTGTTCCTTGCTCAAGGTAATACCAAACACTTTGACGCCAAACTCTCGCGCCGCATACCGCGCCAGCCCCCCCCAACCACAACCGACATCCAGCAGATATTCGCCCGGCTGCAAGCGTAGCTTGCGGCACAGATGGCGAAATTTGGCTTGCTGCGCCTGTTCGAGGGTTTCGCTGCCGGTTTCAAAATAGGCACAGGAATACGCCATGTCGCTGTCCAGCCATAGTTGGTAGAACGCATTCGACAGGTCGTAGTGATAGGAAATGGCTTTGGCGTCGGTGTCCTTGTCGTGATGCGCACGCACCGGCTGACTGCCTTCGTCCTGATCGAGCAGCGCATTGCTCAACTCGTCGCAAACCCGGATGACCTCGCTGATCGAGCCCTCCAGTTCCAGCTTGCCTTCGACGAACGCCGCACCCAGCGCATCCAGGCTTGGGTGGGTGAATTGAGTAACCATCTGCGGGTCCTTGACGACGATGGTTACGCTGGGCGTCGGGCCCAGATTGAACTCGTGGCCGTCCCAGAGTCGCAGGCGAAGCGGTAACTGCAGATTCTGTAAGGCCGGTGGAAGTTGCGCGAGCATGGAAAATCCCCCCTTGTTTCAGACGTCTGATCTGAGGGTAGACCAACCTGGAAAAATAGCAGGCTATCGATTCGATCGGCCTTGTCTATCGTGATCGGCACTTCGGCTGAACGCCACAGACGACGCGCCTTACGATAGATGACTGTCTGCGCACTTGGCGGTTCGATGAATTTTCTTTCATTTATCCCGAGGGTCGAGCCTGGGCAATGGCTCCTGAAAGCGCAGCAAACGTCCGGCGTTGCCCAACACCAACAGGGTGCTCAGGTTATGCAGCAGAGCCGCGATCATCGCCCCGGCCGCACCAAGCCAGCCGAACGCCGCGAAGACCACGATAGCCAGCGTCCAGCCGAGGCCGATAATCACGTTGACCTGCAAAGTACGCCGGCACTGACGACTCAAGCGCACGCAAGTACCGAGGCGACGCAAGTCGCTGCCGATCAACACGATGTCCGCCGACGCCAAGGCAATGTCGGCCCCGCCAGCGCCCATCGCCACGCCGACCACGCCGGCCTTGAGCGCGAGCGAATCGTTGATGCCGTCGCCTACCACCATCGGACGAAAGCCGTGATCGATTTCCTTGAGCACGCGATTGAGTTTGTCCTCCGGTAGCGCTTGCGCCTGGACTTCGTTCAGCCCGACGTCCTGCGCCAGGTTTCGCGCGACGCTCTGACGATCACCGGTCAACAGGAGTTGGCGTCCCAGCCCCAATTCGCGTAACTCGTTCAAGGCGAAGCGCGCTTCCGGTTTGATGCTGTCTGCTAGCAGCAGCCAGGCGAGGAATTCGCCGTTCAGGGCCAACCCGGCGATCGGGCCATCGTGCTCAGGAACAAGGGTGGTTGTGATACCCAGTTGCGTGAACAACTCTGGACGACCGAGCGCGGCCTCGCCCTTTTCTGTCGTCGCCACTACGCCCAAGCCTTGGCGCTCATGGATGTTGGTCAGAGGCCAATAGGCCTCCTGATCGGTCATCCCGGCGAGTGCCCGGCTCACCGGATGACTGCTCGCCGCGCCGAGACTGGCGGCCAGTGTCTGCACTTCGGCGGTTTCCGCATTCAGGCTGTCGATCGACTGCAAACGCAAGGTGCCGTACGTCAGCGTGCCGGTCTTGTCGACCACCAGCGAGGTCAGATCGGCGAGTTCTTCGAGGAACGCCGAGCTGCGAATCAGAATCCCGTGACGCGCGGCGACGGCGACACCGGCAACCGCCGTGGCCGGCGCCGACAGCACCAACGCACACGGACACGCCGCCACCAACACCGCGAGCATCGCCTGTGCATCATGGGTGACGAACCAGGTAACCGCCGCCAGCAACAAGACCAGCACCATGTAGCTGCCGGCATAGCGTTCTAGCAATCGCGTGATCGGCGGTTTCGAGCGCTCGGCGTTTTGCATCAGGGCGATGACTTTACCCAAGGTGGATTCGTCGCCGATGCGGGTGACTTCGACGCGCAGCAATCCATCGAGGTTGATCGCGCCGCCGAACACCAGCATGCCGACGCCCGCTTCCACCGGAACCGACTCACCGGTAATCGACGCGGTATCAAGGCTCGCCTGCCCCGATAAGACCCGACCGTCCGCCGGCACCCGATCACCGGCCCGCACCTCGACAACATCGCCAGCGCTGAGCGCGCCGTTGTCCACTTCGATGATCGAACCATCTACTTGCAGCTTGCGCCCATGGCTGCGGGTCAACTGGCCAAGCGCATTAATCGCTTCCTGGGAGCCGATCACGCTGCGCTCCTCGAGCACATGGCCGAAGATCATGATGATCGGCAACAACGCCGCAGTGAGCAGATCACCGGTCGCCCAGGCACCGAGCATGGCCAGCGCGATCAACTGATCGGTGATGCCGTGCAGGCTTGGGTAACGCAGGCTGTACCACGCCGAACGCATCACCGGAACCGCTACCAGCAACGAGGCGAAACCCAGCAGCAACTGGCTGACACCGGTTTGCTCCGGGAGCATCCAGCGCCAGAGCAAACCCAGACCCAGCAACCCGAGCGCAAGCATCGCCAGGGTCAACTGACGCGCGGCGCGACGTTGTTCGGCCGAGGACAAGAGACTCGGAGCAGCGGTGGTCGCCGTCATTGACTGGCTCCTTGAATGATCAACCGGGAATCGTCTTTCGGGTTGACGGTGGTGACCGACCCGGCCTGACCGAGGATCTTCGGTATGCGCTCGCGATACAGACGCAGCAGCATTTGCGGGTCGGCAGACGTGGCCAGACTCGAGACGGTTGCGGTATCGGTCGAGGCTTTTGCAAGACGCTCGCCTGCCTGCGCGTGAGCCACCTGGAGCGTGCGGTCTGCCTGTTCGTTGGCGGACTGGGTAAGTTTCTCGGCATCGGTGCGCGCGTTAGCCACTGCTTTGTCAGCCTGCTGACTGGCGGTCAGCACCGCATTGAAGGCACTGACCGCTGGCTCCGGCAGACTTGATTGCACATCGACCCGCGATACCTCGATACCGATGCCCTGCCCGCTCGCCTTCAGTTCAGCGAGACGCGCGTTGATGCCTTGCACCAGATCACCGCGCAATCGTTCACGACGCTCGGCCGCCTGATTGTCGGCGCCGATCAGTTCCGGGCGAGCGACCAGAATGGTGTCGAGATCTCGCGCGGCGGTCAGGGCCACGGCGCTGCGCGTCACTAGCCGATCGAGTGCTGGCAGCACATGCTCGCCTTGCAACACGAATTCGTACGGATCGGAGACTTGGTAAAACACCCGCACGTCCAGTTGCACTACGCCGGCATCGCCGGTCAATAAATAACCAGACCCGGCGAGTGCATCACTCAATGGCGTGGCGAAGGATGCCACCCGGTCTGCCTTCAGCGCTTCGTCACTGCGTAACAGATTTTCCACTCGGCGCTCGATCACCCGATCCGCCGCTGGCAGCAGAATCACCTGTTCAAAAGGTTGCGGCCATGCCCATAACAGTCCGGCATTCTGAACGCGATCCAGCGCACCGAAGTGCAGCACCACGGCGCGGTTTTGCGGATCAATCTGCCGGACATTCGAGAACACCCATGCCAGTGCGGCCAAAACAGTGATCGCATACAGGGCGATGAAGGTCAGACGACCGGCCTGAATCCACGGACTGTTCAACGCATGTGTTCCACGTGGAACTTCTTCGCTCATGGCTGCGATCCAGCTTTGTTGTCGAGCGTCGGTGGGCCGTCGACCAATACACGGAACGGCGCAGCATCGGTGCGCAGAATCAATTTGGTATCCGACGTGACGATGGTGCCGAGGGTGTCGAGCGAGCGCAGGAGGTTGTAAAGCTGTGGCGAGCTGGCGTAGGCGCGCCCATAAATCTGCGCAGCCTCGACTCGCGATTGCGCTTCAATGTCAGCGGCTTTCACCATTGCATCAGCCTGGACGATCCGCGCATCGCGCTCGGCGGCGGAACGGATTTGCGCCGCTTCGCGTTTGCCAACAGCCGTGCGTTCGGTAGCAATGGTTTCACGCTCGGCACGCATGCGGTCGACCGTGGCGCTGAGCGTGACCGATGGCAAAGTCAAACGCTCGACACCCACCTGCACAACGCGCACGCCATATGTAGCGAGCAACTGTTGCTCGATCTGCTGACGCAACTGCGTTTCAAAATCGCCGATGCGCACTTGTTTGGCATCAGTGTTGACCAGATTGGCCAGATCGAAACTGCTGGCCGTGGTCTCCAGCGCTGAGCCGACAAAAGTGCGAATCTGCCGCGCCGCTTCGTCCGGCTGATTCTGCACGGCACGCATGAAACGCTGCACGTGTTCAGGATCACCCTGCACCTGCCACGCGACGTAGGCCTGAACGATGATGCGCAAACCGTCCTTGGTGCCGACGTCCTGCAAACCACTTGAGGTGGTACGTAGACGCAAGTCCACCGGGATCGCCGCTTCGAACGGTGCAGGCCAGCGCCAATTCAACCCGGGATCAAGCAAGACCCGCGACGGATTACCGAAACGGGTGATGACCGTGGCATCACCGGAGCGCACTTGCACCAGACTCGCGGCGGCAATGGCAAACGCCACCAGCAACGCAGCCCAGCCTATACGCCGCCACGGAAATGGTCCGACTTCTGGCACCTCGCCGTGATGGTGGTGATGACCATGATGATGGTGATGCCCGCCGTGGCCATGGTCGTGGCCGCTGTGGTCGTGAACGTCATGAACAGGCGACTGGCTCAATGGGTGGCTCCTGGTTGAGCGGTGGTACGGGCGGGCGACGGATCAGTCGGCAGTGTGAAAGTACGCAGATCGATGGTTGGCGCATTTGCGCTGCCGCCGAGTCGATGATCGAGTATCAGCAACTTGGCTTTACTCATGCCCTGACTGAGCTGGCTGAGATATTGCTCCAGCACGAAAGCCTGGCCAGCACTGACGAAGGCTTTCTGTTCGGCGCTGAATTTCAGGTCGGCGGTTTGCGCAGCGGCGTTGATCTCCCGCGCGTTTGCCATTGCCTGATCCCGCGCCGTACTCGCCTGCAACTGCGCCTCGTTAGTGGCCTGCGCAGCCGCGCCGCGTTCGCGAGCGATCAACGCCTGCGCGCCGATCTGCGCCGCTTGCACACTGTGGTAGGCATTCGCCGCGCCGGCCGGTGGATGAATCGCTTCGACGACTGTGGCGAGGATTTCCACACCACTGTTCAATCTGTTCAGATCACTTTGTACTGCGCGACCGATTTCCTCGGCCAGCCCTGCCCTGTCGTCGCCGAGCAGACCGTCGAGGGTGCGCGAGGCAAAATCGTGAACCAGGATGCGGCTGGCGGTGCTGCGAATCAGCGTCGGTACATCGGCACTGTTGTAGGTCGCAGCAAGTGCCGCTTCGTCGTTCAAACCGATGCGGTAAACGAAACGCACGTCCATGTTGACGATTTGCAGGCCCTGTTGCGCGCCGCGGCTGCTGGCGATGACCTGGGACTTGTCATTAACGTGGCTGGCGTCCCACAAACGGTTGGCGGTCAGCGGCGCCGGGCCTTCAGCGGAATCGGACTGCACGGCGATTGGCTTGTCGCCGACACTGGTTGCCAGTTCATGAACCACACCGTTTTCAACGGAAATCACACGCCCCAATGGCCAGGGCAAACCGGCATGCAAACCCGGGCCGAAAACCTGTTCCGGTTTCCCGAAGCGCTCGTAGATGCCGCGACCTTGCAGGGGAATCTCATGTACGCCGGTCAGCAGCCAGCCGCTCAGGGCGACCACCGCCAGCACCGGCAACAAGGCCCGGCGCATGTAACTGAAGGCCCAGATCTGCCGCAGATCGATGCCGAACCGAGTGTGCATTTCATGCTGCAACGCCAGCCACGGCTGCGGCGGCCAACGCAGCATATCGGCGATAAAACTGCGCGCCAGCAGGGTCGGTTCGAGTTGTTCGCGGCGCGGGCTGAAAACAGACAGCACCGCGCGCAACATCAGTTCGATGGCAACCAACATCGGCAGGACTGCGCTGAGCACCGCCACGCGTACCGGCCAGACTGCGTTTTCGCTGGCAAACAACAGACACAGCGCACCGATCAACAGAATGATAATCACCACCCGGGTCAGTTGCGCCAGCGCAGCCGCTTCCGGCCATTGCGCCGGCGGTTCCTGCGCCAGGTGCCGCTCCAGCACCAGCAGGGCAAACGCCAGCAACAACGCCAATGCCGCACCGATGCTCGCCGACAGCCCCAAGGCCGCCGCCGGCAACGTGAGATTCCACACCTGCTCAATACCAAGCAGAACCAGCAACGCCCAGCCGCCGAGCCACAACGTCGGCGCACCGATTTGTCCAAGCAGATGGCGGCTCTGCTGACTCAATCGCTCCAGCAGCCTTTCGTACCAGCCCTCGGCTGCGGCTCCCTTCTCCACGACGGTCGATTGCGAAGCGGGCGGATGCATCACCCGCGCGCGCCATCGCGTCACCCACCACGCCGATTGCAGACCGGCGACCAGCACCAGCAACGCTGCGCCCTGATTGACCAACAACGGCAACCACAGGGACTGCGGCGCAAACAGGCCGACGAAAAACGCCAGCACCCAGCCCGACACAGCCACTGCGCCGAGCCCATACGCCAACCGACGCAATTTGCGTGACTGCGCGGCTGCCTGCTGAAAGCGCGGCAACCCGGTGACTGGCGTGGCGTCCAACTCAAGATCGACTTGCATAACACCCCGAAAATATAGGCTCTGCGTTCATAGCGTTACGATATAACGCAAGCTGTGAAATATTCGTACACAATTACGCTTATTCAAGGATGCGGCAGCTGTCGCTTGCCTGAAGCCTTGACCGAAATGTTCGACGAAGCTCATATTACGCACATAATTTTTATCGCGACTAATCTTGGCTATCCCCATCGAGCAATCTGGAGCAAGCGCATGAGCAACTATGACGTGGTGATTCTGGGCGGCGGCCCCGGCGGTTATAACGCGGCGATCCGCGCAGGCCAGCTCGGGCTCAAGGCCGCTTGCGTCGAAGGACGTGCAACCCTCGGCGGCACCTGTCTGAACGTCGGTTGCATGCCGTCCAAAGCCTTGCTGCACGCGTCGGAGCTGTACGCCGCTGCGGTGGGCACGGAGTTCGCCAATCTCGGCATCGAGGTCGAACCGAAGCTGAACCTTGCGCAGATGATGAAGCAGAAGGACGAAAGCGTCGCCGGCCTGACCAAGGGCATCGAGTTTCTGTTTCGCAAGAACAAAGTCGACTGGATCAAGGGTTGGGGTCACATCGACGGCCCGGGCAAAGTCTCCGTGACCGACGATCAGGGCAACAAGACCGAGCTCAGCGCCAAGGACATCATCATTGCCACCGGCTCCGAACCCACTCCCCTGCCCGGCGTCGAGATCGACAACCAGCGCATCCTCGATTCCACCGGCGCGCTGTCGTTGAGTGAAGTGCCTAAACATCTGGTAGTGATTGGTGCCGGGGTGATCGGCCTGGAGCTGGGTTCTGTATGGCGTCGACTCGGCGCGCAGGTCACCGTGGTCGAATACCTTGATCGCATCTGCCCCGGCGTCGATGGCGAGGCCGGCAAGACCTTGCAGCGCGCGCTGAGCAAGCAAGGCATCGCCTTCAAATTGAGTTCCAAAGTCACTAGCGCCACCAGTTCCGCTACAGGAGTGCAGCTGAGCGTCGAGCCTGCCGCTGGTGGTACGGCTGAGCTGATCGAAGCCGACTATGTGCTGGTGGCCATCGGCCGCCGGCCGTACACCCAGGGCCTGGGGCTGGAGAACGTCGGCCTGAGTACCGACAAACGCGGCATGCTCGCCAACAAGCAACATCGCACCGAAGCGGCTGGGGTCTGGGTCATCGGCGACGTCACGTCCGGCCCGATGCTCGCGCACAAGGCTGAAGACGAAGCCATGGCCTGCGTCGAGCAGATCCACGGCAAGGCCGGTGAGGTCAATTACGCGCTGATCCCCAACGTCATCTACACCCAGCCGGAGCTGGCCAGCGTCGGCCAGACCGAAGAACAGCTCAAGGCCGAGGGCCGTGCCTACAAGGTCGGCAAGTTTCCCTTCACCGCCAACAGCCGGGCGAAGATCAATCACGAGACAGAAGGCTTTGCCAAAGTCCTCGCCGACGAGCGCACGGACGAAGTGCTCGGCGTGCACCTGGTCGGGCCGAGCGTGAGCGAGATGATCGGCGAGTTCTGTGTGGCGATGGAGTTCAGCGCCTCGGCCGAGGACATTGCCCTTACCTGCCATCCGCACCCGACGCGTTCGGAAGCTCTGCGTCAGGCAGCAATGAATGTCGAGGGGATGGCGACGCAGATGTAGGTTCCAAACCTTGCCGCCGTCTTCGCGAGCAGGCTCGCTCCCACTTTGGAATGCGTTCCCCATGTGGAAGCGAGCCTGCTCGCGAATGGTGCCACCCGGTCTACAGCGGCAGATGCCCCAACGGCAGCGCCCCCGGCGCTTTCACCGTGTGAATGGCAAAGTTGCTGCGAATATCGCTCACCCCCGGCAGTTTCAGCAGGTGCGCGCTGACAAAGCGGTCATAAGCGCGCAAGTCAGGCACCACTACCTGCAACAAAAAGTCCGATTCGCCGGACACCAGAAACGCTGAGACCACCTCAGGCAGCGCAGTAACAGCGGCATAAAAAGCCTCGGCGCGTTCTTCGTTGTGCCGCTCGACCTTGACCCCGACAAACACCGTCAGCCCCAGTCCGACTTCATCGCGATCCAGATTGGCCTGGTAGCCTCGGATCACCCCCGCCTCTTCCAGTATGCGCACCCGGCGCAAACACGGCGAAGCCGACAGGCCGATTTCTTCCGCGAGCTCGACATTGCTCAAGCGCCCGTTGCGTTGCAGCGCGGCGAGAATCTTGCGGTCATAGGCGTCGAGTTTCATCTTTGGCAGATCCCGATAGTCTGACGGTTGAAAACCAGCAGGTTATGCCAAAGCTGCGAACAATTGAAGCCGACTACGCAAGCACCTGCCCTGCCCTCTCGCTCTAGACTGGCCCGAGCAAATCGACATCAAAAAGGGGTGTGATGTGGCAAGTCTGTGGCTGTTTATCCTGACGCTGGCGGTAGTCCTGCTACTGCCGGGACCAGACATGATCCTGCTGTTGCAAACCGGTGCGCGGCAAGGTCGAGCTGCGGCGCTGGCCACGGCGTTGGGTTTGGCCATCGCCCGCGCCTGCCACGTGGCACTGGCGGCATTGGGGCTGGCGGCGCTGTTCAAAACGGCGCCGTGGACCTTTGACGTGGTGCGCATCGCTGGCGCGGCCTATCTGTTGTGGATCGGCGTCCAGTGTTTTCGCAGCTCGCTGGTACCGAGTCTGCAAAACCAAGAGCAGGCACCTGCTCCCGGCCAGTGGCGCGATGCGATCCGTCGCGGTTTGCTGACCAACCTGCTCAATCCCAAGGCGTTGCTGTTCTGCTCGGTACTGTTGCCACAGTTTATCGTCAGCGGCGGCGCGCCGGTGCTGACGCAGTTCGCCGTGCTCGGCCTGGTGCTGGTCAGCGTCGGCCTGCTGTTCGACAGTGTTGTCGCCATGACCGGCGCGGCACTGGGCCGTTGGCTGCAACACAGTCCGACCGCCCAGCGCATTCAGCAATGGCTGTTCGGCAGTCTGTTGATTGGCTTCGCCGTACGCCTGAGCTTCATTCAACAGGCCTAGCCTTTGAACACCTTGCGCTGACGACGGGTGATCAGCAGTAGCGCAGCAACAGCGACCAGGATGACCGCGCCGATCTGCACCGGCCACTTGTACGGCCGCAGCGTCCCACGCACGGCATCGGTCACCTGGGTGACGTAGCGCTTGTCGGCATTTTCGAAGTCCGGGTACGGGCATTGATTGCCGAAGTCTTGCGCCCACGGCACATAAGGGCCTTCCTTGACGTAGCGCTGATACAGCGCACTCTGGTCTTCAAGGCTGCTGTTCCAGCCGGCGGCATTGCACAACACCGCAGCAAACGCCTGACTGGTGTGCGGCAAATTATCGGCGGCGCGACTGGCCAGTGCCGTGGCGACAAAACGATAGTGATAACGCTGATCCGGTTGCGCGGCGCTGGCCTGCTGGCGCTGCACTTCCGCCGTGGAAATCAGCGGGCCGACATCCAGCTTCGTGCTCTCCAGCGTGTAATTGCCACCGAAAGTGGCGTAATCAGGCGCCATCTCATAACCGAGGATGTCCATGCCCCACTCCCGGGCTGTCCACGCGGCGTTGTACAACGCACTGGCGCGTTTGCTCGGCCACCACGCCGACTCGGCCTTGAGCCGTTGCTCGCCATAGAGCCGGGCCTTGTGCTGCAGATCGTCACTGGCGAAATAACCGACCGCTTCCTCGTAACGGCCCTCACGCAGCAAGCGCCGACCGAGCAGATTGCGCAGATTGGCGGCCACCGACAGCGGTACATAGTTGTCGCGCTCCTGCTGCGTCAATGGCGGCGGCGCCGGCACGTTCGCATCGACGTACTGCTTGAGCTCATCGACCGTCAGCACCCGCTCGGCAACGGTGGCGGCATCGAACCAGTAAAGGCTGTTGCTGCGATACAGCTGCACGAACGCTTGCAGGTATTCGCCGCGTTGCAGCGCCAGGATCGCGCTTTCGCCCTCGACCCGGCATTTTGGCTGCACCGTTTCAAACGCCCAGTCCGGCGTGCGGCGATAGCCCCAGTCTTCATTCTGTGGAAAGGCCTGGGCGGCTTTGGCGTAGGCGGCGGCAGCGGCAGTCGTGTCGCCGTCACGCACTGCCAGTTTTGCCCGCAGCCACCAGGCCAGTCCGCCGTCCCCAGCGTTTACCAGAAAGGCCTTGGCAGATGCGTAGTCGCCCTGTTGATAACTCATCGCCGCCAGTCGATCGGCATTGTCGAGGCTGCCACGGGTGCTGTTTTGCAAGAGTGTGACGAGTTTCTTTTCATTCGACGGCTGCTCACCGAAAGACCAGCCCTGACGGCTGACCAGCGATGCCGTGACCAGTTGCTGCACTGCTGGCTGCTGCAGCAGTTTGGCCAACTGAGATTCTGGCAACTCGGCCAGT
This sequence comes from Pseudomonas sp. H26/SER47-MNA-CIBAN-0231, assembly GCF_040310465.1. Lineage (NCBI taxonomy): Bacteria > Pseudomonadati > Pseudomonadota > Gammaproteobacteria > Pseudomonadales > Pseudomonadaceae > Pseudomonas > Pseudomonas sp. H26/SER47-MNA-CIBAN-0231. The sequence goes on from NZ_JBEOPW010000003.1 coordinate 262,007, forward strand.
TCGTTCATCAGTTGCTTGAGCGAGGTGTAGCCGACGGCCGAACCGTGCAGGTTCTGTGCTTCGTACAGTTCGATGGCGCCGCTCCAGTCGCCCGCGCTGCGCAACGCCCGCGCCTCTTCACCGAGGCTGGCAACGCCCAGTTCCAACGGATCGCTGAAGCCGTCGATGCTCAGTTGCCGGGCCTGGCGGAAGGCATCGCGCGCTTCTTCCAGCGCTTCGATGCGATCGTGCGCCTCGTTGCTCATGGCGAAGGCGATGCGCCCGAGGGAATACGCCGCCCACGTGCTGCGCAACGGACGCTGGTCTGCCGGCAGCGCCAGCACCTTGTTGAAATACTCCGTGGCCAATTGATGATCACCGGTGGCAAAAGCCACCGCGCCGGCAACGTACAAACGGATTTCCGCCGGCAGACTGGCGCCCTGCTCCTCGGCCTGACTTGCATCGCTAAGCCCGCGCAGGCGCTTGACCACAGCGTATTGCTCGACGCTCAGGCCCACCTGCTCAGCCTGTTCGCGCGCCAGTTCTGACGCGTTGTCTTCGGCATAATCGTTAGGGTTATGGGTCGCTGCGGTGACGTTTTTCAGCCCGGCAATGGTTTTACCCAGGCGACTGACTTCGAAACTGAAACTGCCTTCGGGCAGATCGGCCAAGGTTTGCGCGCGGTTGTCGAGCAGGCGCATCGGGAAGTCCGGGCCGCAGGCCAGCGCCGAACCCAGCGGCAGGCTGAGGCTCAGGCAAAGCAGATGGCGGGGCCAGTTACGGGTCAACATGCGAACCTCCTTGATCAATATGTGCACAACGCGCCCAACCGACAGCGCGCTGTCCGCCCGCCGGCAAGCGGCCGTCACGCAGGCGGGTGAAGGTAAGCAGATTGGCACTTTGTTGCAACGAGTAACCGGTGAGCGCATCGGCGCCTGCACAATCCCGCGCCTTTAGGGTGATTTGCGCGGGCCACGGGCTGTCGAGATTGCCGCGGTTATCGAGCTGGATGTCATACAAACCGCCCTGCTCTTTGAATGACAGGCGCAACTGACTGTTCAGCACATCTCCGCGAGCCACGGCGCGCAAAGTAGTCAGGCTCCAGGCGCGACGATCGTTGGCCAGCGGCAGGCGAAACCAGATCAAACCGGTCAGATGCTCAGGCGGATCCTCGCGCAAAGTCTTGGCCAATTGGCTGAGTTGCTGCGGATCGGCGAGCAACTCCCGGCGCTGCCCGCCGCGCTCCAGTTGCACTTCGCTTTCCACTACCGGCGCGCCACCGTCATCGCTCAACAGCGCAACGCCGTAGGCCGGCAGCGCCAGATAGAACGGTTTGTCGCTGATACGTGCCCAGGCCTTGGCCCATTTCAACGCCTGCTCGGGATCGAACAGGCCCAGTCGCGGATCGCTCACGGCGTGGACTTGCAGCACGCTGCTGTCGACGCTTTGCAACAGCGCCGGCAACTGCGCGCTATCGAGCCAGGCCGGTAGCGCGGTGATGCTCAAAGGCAACGATGGCGGCAAGGCCGCACGCAAATTTTTGAGGAATTCAGCGTACGCCGGCAGCCGCGCGTTGCCGGCATCGTGGTCGATTTCGATACCGTTCAGCGTAAGGCCTTGCGCTTGCCAATCGGCAATGATCTGCAGAATCTGCGCGGTGACCTGCTGCTGGTCCAGTGACTGCAGCTGACCATCGAGGCGAATCACTGCGATCAGAGGGCGACCATCGGCTTTCAACAATGCCGGATGAACCCGTGCCCTGCTCCACCGTTCGCCGGGAAAGGCCTGCAATGCCAGTACGCGCAGGGTCGAGAAGTCAGTGCGACTGTCGCGCAATGCCGGTTCATGCGCAGGCGTCCATTGGCGCTGCCAGACGTAGAGTTGCTGGTCGAGGGCCGGCGCGACGTGTTGCTCGCAACCTGCCAGCAAGACGCTAAAGATCAGACCCGCAATAAACCGCATACCTTGGAAATCCCTGAAGCCACAGGGCTGCAAGGTTACACAAAACATGGCGTGAGCGAGTCGATCAGACTGCGGCTTCAGAAGACGCAGTTGGTGTGCTGGACGTACCAAGACGTTGCACTAGCGCGGCACCGCGGTTGCGCATAGGCATTTCGATGAAGCGGTAATTCAATTCGCTGAGCAGGGCAATCAGACCGAACGCCCACAGCAAGGTGACCACTGGATGACCTGCTGGACTCGGCAGGCCCGCTTCCTGCAAACGGAAAGTAACTTCTCGTACCAGGAAATACACGGGAATATGAATCAGGTAGATGCCGTACGACCGACTGCCCACCCATCCCATCAATTGCTGCAAGCGCCCGGCCGATAACAGGTAATCCTGATTGTAAGAGGCGATCCACACCAGCAAGGCACTCAATAAAGCGATGGCGCCAACGCGAAAGTGAGTCGCGGAAAATCCATCGGTGGCCAGGTAACTCATCAGCGTTGCGACGACAATCAGCGCTGAGATTCCGGCCCCGTTGCGACTCAGAAACAGCGGCTGCCAACGCTGGTAACTCGGTTGAGCACTCCACATTGCCAACAGTACGCCAAGGGCCAGCGCGTCGGTTCGAACGACCATCAGCAGCGGCGTTCGCACCGCCAGCAGTTGCACTGCGACCAGCGCCAGCAGCACCCAGACCAAATGTCTGCGGCATAGCAGAATCAGCAACGGAAACAACAGGTAGAACTGTTCCTCCAGGGCCAGACTCCAGTAGACGAAACTGCTGCCATATTCGTAGCGGAAGAACGCATCGGCAAAGCGGAAATTGGCGTACTGCAACACTCCTGCGAGCGTCGCCTGCAGATTGGCCTGCAGCGTGCCGAACGCCCCGGAGCGATTGAAGAACATGCACATCAGCAGCACCAGGGCCAGCCACAGCCAGGCCGAAGGCAGCAGGCGAAAAGCGCGGCGCAGCCAGAAATTGCGCGTTTGCTCCCAGTATTGCTGACGGCTGCTGCAATCACGCAGCGCAGGAATCAGACTGCGCGCAATCACGAAGCCGGAAATGGCGAAAAACAGGTCAACGCCCCACCAGGGTTGTGCCCAGGCATGAATGGCTTCAAGCAAAGGCACCGGATCGCGGAACAGATTGCCTGCCAAGTGATGAAACAGCACCCCCAGCACGGCAATGGCGCGCAGCACCTCAATGTCCATGATGCGTTTACTGCTCATCCGGCGTCTCCCGCATCCAGCGGTTTACGGGCGATGATCACCTGGCTTTTGGGCATGAACTGGTCCAGCACCTGTTTGATCGCAAGTCCGTCGGGCCGGTCGAGCATCTCTTCCCAGGTCCTCGCCCATCCACCCATCAGATGAGGAAAAGGCGCGTGAATGCGATCACGCACCGCACCACCCGGATCCTTGCCGGCCGCTTTTTCGCTGGCCCAGAAAAAGATCATCCCCATCACCCAGAAAAACCCCGTCGCCTGCCGATGCTCAATGATCAGTCCGGCGTCTTCGACCAGTGCGGCGAAGCGCTCTGGAGTGAAGATCTGCACGTGGTTGGGCGACTGGTAATAACTCTGCGGAGCGATGCCTTTTTGCAGATGTTCGCCCACTGGAGCCGGCACACTGAGCAGGTACAACGCACCGGGGCGCCCCATACGCGCCAGTTCGGCCATGAACGCTTCGGGTTCGTCGACGTGCTCCAGCACCTCCATGCACACGACACGGCTGGAGCAGCCGTCGGCCAACGGCAATGGCAGGCTGTTGCTGACCAGACCAAGACTGGCATTTGCGCTTTGCGCCTCGACCTGACGCGCCAGCTCGCGCACTTTGTCGTATTCACTGTCGGTGAAAATCACCGATGCGCCCTGGCGCACGGCAAACAATGTTGCGGCACCCTCGCCGCAACCGACGTCGAGCAAGGTGTCGTCAGGCGTAATGGCAAAGCCCTTGAGCAATTCGCCGCTGTCATTGAGAAACCAGCCGTCCAGCACGGCATCACGCAAACCGACATCACGGGGCGACCAGACAAATAAAGGCTCGGGTTCAGCGTCTGGCGTCGGCTCAATCACCGGTTCCGCTATCGGTTCAGCCGCTGGCGGCGGTTGCGAAGATTGCGAAGATTGCGCTTGGGCAAACAATCGATGGAGCAATCTGCGAATCATGCGCCGATAACCTCCGTCGCCATTTCGGCGCGGGCTTGCAGCAGGCTCGCCAGAAACGCTCGTAATCGCTGCTCGGCCACCGCTTGACTGCAAAACGCCTCGAGACTCACGACAGCCTGTGCCGACATGGTGGCGTAACGCTGGAGATCGTTTTTCGCGACGTCGTAACTGGCAGTGTAAGCGGCACAGATCGAAGCCCAGCTCGTTGCGTAGCGCAAGGTTCGATAGGCCGAACGCGGGTCGTGAGGCCAGGCCGTGAATTGCTCGGTTGCCTCGATCAGAAAAGCGTTATCGGCATTCATATAGTCGATCATTGCCGTGGTGCACGGTGCCACCGCCGGCTTGCCGCACGACATGAATTCCATCAGCGGCAGGCACTGGCCTTCGCCGTAGGAAGTGTTGACGACGTAACGGGTCGCCTGCACCAGACGTTCGTAATCCGCGTCTGCCAGATAGCCGTAGATAAGGACGATGCGGCAGCGATAAGGCTGATTCTTGTAAAGGTGATGGAGGATGTCGGTGAGGGCTTCTTCAGCATCGTGATGGGTGAGTTTCAGCACCAGGGCTGCATCAGCGTTTTCACGCATAGCGGCACAGAAGGCACTGATCATGTCCTCCCAGTTCTTGCGCCCGTCCCGGGGGTTGAACACCGAGGTGTACACCACACCTTCAAGCACCAGCTCTTGCTCGGTGACCGGCGCGAGGAAATCGATTCCACGCCCACGGCGCAACGGCACAGGAGCGAACGCATCCAAGGCGATCTCGCGACTGTCGACTACCAGGCCTTTGATTTTCAGCCGTACTGAATCGACGGCTGGCTGTCCCTGCAATTGAACGCCGCGCGCTGCGAACCGATCCCAGACCGGCGCTGGGACGGCGACTATCGGGTACTCGACAGACATTGCTTTGCGCACGGCATCGACCGTGTAACTGGAGTGCGTGATCGCAGCACCGCAGGCGGCAAGTACTGTGCGCCAGTCGTTCAGCGGATCGCCAGCGAATGGCTCATCGGGAATCGTGCTGAACTCCCAGGCAAAGACCGGCAGGGTCGGACACGCCAGATGCACCGGGGTGCGATGCGGTGGCGAGAACGACAGAAATACGCAAGCCTCGCCACGTGACTGGCACTCTGCATACAACGCATCGACTTCGCTGTTCGGGTCCATGACCTCGATCACCCGACCCAGACGTTCGAGCACTGGCCGATACTCCTTGAGCACGAAGTAATAGCTGTACTCCGAGCGCCCCAGGTTGCGGCTGATGGTGTGCTGGTTGGTTTCCGAATGGATGATGATCAGCATGGGGCGCTATCCCTGACCTGGGCAACGTGACCGGGCTGTGGTTCGAGCCCGAAAAAATCCTCGACGCGCTTTTGCAGAACCGCGATCGCACTGAAATGCTCCATGCGCTGCGCGGCAGCCAACGACATTCGCTGATAATCCTGAGGCTGTGTCGTGGCCATCCGGTAACTGTCTTCGTAGGCTTGTTTCAAGGAGCCCCAGTCTGGCCGGTGACGATGCGCACGAAACAGCATGCGCGGGTCGTGGGGCCACGTGCACGCCTCAACGCTGGATTCGACCACGAACGCCACGGACTCATCGATATAGTCCTGCATCGCCGTGTGGTCGGGAGCGATCACCGGCTTGCCGCAGGCCATGAATTCCATCAGCGGAAGGCACAGACCTTCACAATGCGAAGCATTGACGTAAAAACTCGCCGACTGGTAAAGCCGCGCATATTGCGCATCGTCCATGTAACCGTGAATCATCACGACCCGGCAGGAAAAAGGCGCCAGTTGCGCCAGTGGCGTCATCAAGTGTGCATAGACGGCCGCCAGGTCGCTCTGGGTAAATTTCATTACCAGTGTGGCGTCGGGCGTGTCACGAAAAGCTGCGCAGAAAGCGGTGAGGATCTGCAGCCAATTCTTACGCCCGTCCTCCGGGCGGAACACCGATACGTAGACGACACCGTTGACCTCGGCTTGAACCTGCAATGAGGTGTCCGGCATATCTCGCGGTGGCGGTTGCACTGACACTGGCAAAGGTTGAGGACCGGCGATGCCGGGCAGATACCTGGCAAGCCAGTCATGCCAGGAATGCCGGAGCAAATCGCGGATCCCCTCCCAGTACCAATTCTGCAAAAACCACACCCGCGGCACCGGGGGTGTCTGATCATGGCCGGCATTGAGCAGCCACAGGCGCAGGTAATGTTTTGCGATGACGAAGCGTCGTTTCAACGTCAGCGGTGGTGGTCGCGAGGCCTCCAGCTGAGCTTCAATTTCCGCCAGCTCTTCGGCGGTGAGCGGCTTGGGCAGCAGATTATCCGGATGCAGATTCATCTGGCGGGAATCGAAAATGCACCCCTTGAGTGTCAACGTCGTATCTGTGTTGACCGGTGTGCTGAGGTGCTGCTTACCGATGGACGCAAGCTCCTCTCCGAGTGGGGCGGGCAATACCAGCACAGGGAAATCCTCTCCCATCGAGCGACGAATCGCTCGGGCGGTATGGCTGGACAGTGTGATCACGCGGCCATGCCTTGCCAACATGCGCGTCCAGTCCTGGCCAGGATCATCGCCCCATTGTTCATCGGGAATCGAGTCGTACTCCCAGGTCACGACACAAACGGTCGGGCATTGAAGGTCGATCACCGTTTTCTGTGGTCGGGTGAACGAGAGGAACACACTCTCCTCGCCGGCCGCGTGGAATTGCCGAAACAGCGGATCGACCTCTGCGACATTACCCACTACATGGACTCGCCCGACTGTTTCGAGCAACGAACGGTAGGCCTTCAGAACGAAGTAATAACTGGCGTCGGGATGGCCGAGACTCTCCCTGATGGAGTGTTCGTTGATGTCCGAATAAAGAATGAAATTCATGGCATTCCACAATGAAACCGCCTTCCCGGCAGCTTCACCCTAGTGACGGCCAAGCGTAGAACCTGATCGATCGCGGTTCTTCGTCTCAAGTCTCGTCTTGTTCTTGTTTTAGTGGTCAGTCTCACCTTTTCGCACAACGAGCCGGAACATCCCTGGCAAGCGTGATGAGGGCCATTCTAAACACATCCATCGCGAGTCCGGGAACCGCCCGGCGAGAATAAATCGGACTACGCTGATGAGAACTGACCAGTCACGGTTTGCCCTGTTGAAATTGCCGAGCAATTGGCACAGATTGTAGACAAACAACTACAACAACTGACTTCGCCTGCCTGTCACCGAGCTGTTTCTTCAGCCGGGCAGACCTTTTTACAAAGCCTGTAGAAAAGCGGCGCTAGTCAAAACCAAGGGGTCGATTTTTGAAAAAGCGTCCATTCGTCGCGGATTCCAATGGATTCGTGGATCACCCTGTCTCGTCGCATCCGACATTTCCGGGCTCCTCGTGGAAGCAGCAATCCGAGGCGTTGTCCAACGACCTCACCGAGCGGTACGACACCACCGATCTTTGGCCGCAGTTAGAAATACATCACAGCCGGCTTTTGCCACAGTGCGGCGTCAGCTGCTTCGATCACTCACACTGGAGGACAGTTTAATGCTTTCAGTGTACAGATCGTTGTACGACTACCGAGGGTTCATCAGTGGCAGCGTACAACGAGAGTTTCAAGCGCGGTACCGCAACTCCCTGTTAGGCGCGCTCTGGCCGATCTTCAATCCTCTGTCGATGATCGTGATTTACACCGTAGTCTTCTCCCACATCATGCACGCTCGCTTGCCTGGCGTGGATGACGGCATGGCCTACAGCATTTATCTGTGCGCCGGACTTCTGGCGTGGGGGCTTTTTTCAGAAATCACACTGCGCAGCCAGAACATGTTTCTGGATAACGCTAACCTGTTGAAGAAGGTCAGCTTCCCAAAAATATGCCTGCCAACGATCGTACTGATCAATGCGGGAATAAATTTCGCAATCATCATCGGGTTGTTTCTTGGCTTTCTACTCATCACCGGACGCTGGCCGGGCGTGGCATTGCTATCGCTAGTGCCGCTGGTTGCTCTGCAAATGATGCTCTGCGCCGGACTTGGCATGGTACTGGGCATACTGAACGTTTTTTTTCGGGATGTCGGCCAGCTGTTCGGTATCTGTTTGCAATTCTGGTTCTGGCTGACACCCATAATTTATCCCATCACCATATTGCCGGAGCCATTGCAGAAGTTGCTCCGATTCAATCCTCTGACCAACCTGATAGGCAGTTACCAGAATCTGTTCGTTTACGGCCAATGGCCGATCTGGAGTTCGCTGCTGCCAACATTCGTGACTGGCGCAGTGTTTTGCACAATGGGCCTGTACCTGTTTCGCAAACAGGTCGGCGCAATGGAGGATGAGCTCTGATGGGACATATTCGTGTTACACGGCTGGGCAAAGCCTATAGACAATATCCCAGTCGCTGGAGCCGTCTGATCGAATGGCTGACGCCTTTTTCACCATTGCGCCACCGCCAGCACTGGGTATTGAAAGACCTCACATTCGAAATCTCTGCGGGCCAAGCTGTGGGTATCGTCGGTGTCAACGGAGCGGGCAAGAGCACGCTGCTCAAGATGATCACGGGCACCAACCGACAGACTTGCGGCACCATCGAGCTTTCGGGACGAGTGGCGGCGCTGCTGGAGCTGGGCATGGGATTCCACCCGGACTTCACCGGTCGGCAAAACGCCGTGATGGCTGGCCAACTGCTCGGTCTGCAGGTCGAAGAAATCAACGCATTGATGCCGGAGATCGAAATATTCGCAGAAATTGGCGAGGCCATTGATCAACCGGTACGCACGTATTCAAGCGGTATGCAGATGCGCCTGGCTTTCAGCGTCGCCACAGCACGCCGCCCCGATATTCTTATCGTCGATGAAGCTCTTTCGGTGGGTGATGCATACTTTCAGCACAAAAGCTTCGAGCGGATCCGCAGTTTTCGCAAGGCCGGCACTACCCTGCTTATAGTCTCTCACGACCGCTCTGCCATTCAAGCGATCTGCGATTCCGCAATTTTGCTCGATGGCGGCCATATGGCGATGCACGACAGACCTGAAGCGGTCATGGATTACTACAACGCCTTGCTAGCCGAACGGGAGGGCCAAAGCGTACGCCAGGAAGTGCTCGACGGCGGCCAGGTTCAGACCGTATCGGGAACAGGTGAAGCCGGCATCCTTGGAGTGCGTTTGCTGGACGAATCCGAACGTTGTATCGAAGTTGCTGAAGTCGGCCAGTCTGTCGTATTGGAAGTAGAGGTTGAAGTCCGTCAGGACATCGAGAGGCTGGTACTTGGGTTCATGATCAAGGATCGTCTCGGTCAGCCCATGTACGGTATCAATACCCACCGCCAGAAACAGGCATTGGAAAATCTGCGTGCCGGCGAGCGCGTCATTTACCGCTTCGCGTTTGCAATGGGTCTGGGCAAAGGCAATTACTCCGTCGCCCTCAGCCTGTCGAGGCTGGACTCGCATCTGGACAAGAATTACGAGTGGCGTGATTTGGGCTTGGTGTTTCATGTCATCAACATTCGCCACGAAGACTTTGTCGGATGCTCATGGCTTAACGCTAAGACCACGGTGCGCCGTTATGTCGAAGCCGATTTGCTCGAGCGTATGCCGTGATTCGCTTACTGGTGGAATGCACCCACGTGTTTAAGCATCCGATGGTGAACTCGGGGATCCAGCGTGTGGTGCGAAATGTCATCAAACAATTGCCCGCCAGCGCAAAAGGCGTCGAATGCATACCTGTGGTTGTGCTCAATGGCTATCTGTATCGCGTGCTGCATCTCGCACCGCTCAATTCACCTTTCCTGAACAAACTTGAAAATTTTGGTGAACGGTTGGAGCGCCTGGCTCATCGCTTTTGGCAATGGCATCAACGACGCGACGCAAAATGCACTTCGAAACTGGCGCGACGGCTTTTGTACGTGGGCTACCGACTGACCTCCTTTAGCGCCTTCGGAATATCGCTGCGACTGATTCGACGGGTCAATCGCACTCAACTGCTCAAACGTTGTTTACCGCTGCAACACCAGCCGGGCGATCAATTGTTGTTGCTGGACTCCTCCTGGCACTCGGACTTTTTCGCTCAAGTAGAAAGGTTCAAGAGCGACGGTGTTGGCGTAATTGCCGTGATCTACGACCTTATCCCGCTGACTCATCCGCATTTTTACGAAAGCCGTCTGGTCGGGGTTTTCGGCGAATGGTTCGAGTGGATCACACGCACTGCCGATGGCTACATGGCGATTTCCGCCACAGTGCGCGATCAGTTGCGTGAAGAGTTGAAGTTCCGTATCGGCGCTGAAAAGACCGCCAAATGCTGGTTCGATTTCTTTCATCTTGGCTCAGAACTAGATCTCCATGACACAGAAGGAACAATCGAGCCGCACCTGATGCAACTATTCGTGACCAGCGATCCAGTGTTTCTGATGGTCAGCACCATTGAGCCGCGCAAAAATCACGCGTATCTGCTCGACGCTTTCGAACGCGCCTGGGCCGCAGGCTCCACTGCGCATCTGTGCATCGCAGGAAAGATCGGCTGGAAGTGCGATGCATTGCTGACCCGGGTAAGCAACCATTCAGAACTGAACCAACGACTGTTCATGTTCAACGACCTCAGCGACACTAGCCTTGAATATGCATACGCTCATGCCAGTGCACTGGTTTTTCCATCGTTCGTCGAAGGCTTCGGTTTACCATTGGTGGAAGCCATGCAGCGAGGCTTGCCGGCAATGGGGAGCGATATAGCAGTGTTTCGTGAAATCGGCGGAGATTTTATGGCGTACTTTGACTTGCAGGACCCGCAAAGTCTCGCCAATCTGATTTGCTGCTTCCAGCGCAGCGGGCAATTTCCAGCTGTCCGCGACGTTGTCGATTGGCAATGGATTAGCTGGCGTGAAGCCAGCCTGCAACTAGTCGAACGCAGCGTACACCATTTGTTGGAAGTGCCTGAGGCGCTTCCCATGCAGTACGCATCTTGCCCTTGACGCAACGGTTCAACAGCGACTGCGCACCGGGATGCGCCATTCACCCCATTCCTGCAGATTTTGCTTGCCCGCTCAGCATTGCTGAACAACCTGTCTGGCGCGGCCTCCAGAGTGCGGCTGCGCAAATCAGACTGCGGTTTGCAACCCGGCCACCGTGCGCGGCATAGCGACAAAACCCGGCAACGCTTCGATCCGTGCCAGCCAGGCGCGAACATTGGCGTAGTCATCCAGCGAGACATTGCCCTCCGGCGCGTGAGCAACGTAGCTGTAGGCAGACACGTCAGCGATGGTCGGCTCTTCGCCCGCCAGATACGCCGTTTTGCCCAACTCCAGTTCCATGACCTTGAGCAGGTTGTGCGCACGGCCAATGACTTCCTCGGCATTCAGTTGCGCACCAAACACCGTGATCAGGCGTGCCGCCGCCGGGCCAAACGCAATCGGTCCCGCCGCTGCCGACAGCCAGCGCTGCACACGCGCTGCGCCCACCGGGTCGGTCGGCAGCCAGCGTCCGTTGCCATATTTCTGCGCCAGATAAACCAGAATCGCGTTGGAATCAGCCAACACCACGCCATTGTCATCAATCGCCGGCACTTGGCCGAAGCTGTTGATCGCCAGGTACTGCGGCTGCTTGTGCTCACCCTTGGCCAGATCGACGAAGATCAGCTCGGTCGGCAGTTGCAGCAGCGACAGCATCAACTCGACGCGGTGGGCGTGGCCGGAACGTGGGAAGTTGTAGAGTTTGATCGCTTGCATGGTCGACTCCGCTGGAAAGTGACGTCGCTACGGGGATGAGCGCGCCGATGGAGTCATCATCTATGGGTTGCCGGAACAACAGAATAACCAGCCACTGCAATCGATTATTTCATCTCGTGCAATAACGCCGCAGCACTCAAGGCCGGATGCTCACGCAGCGCCTTCACGGCGAAGTCGACAAAACTGCGGATCCGCGCCGGTGCCTTGCGCCCGCCCTGATACACCACATGAATCGGCAACGGCGGCAATTCAAACTCGGCGAGGACGATTTCCAGCTCGCCCGCTGCGACCTTGTCCGCTACTTGATAGGACAGCACTCGCGTCAGGCCCAAGCCTTTTCGCGCGGCGGTGATCGCCGACTGATTGGCCGTGACAGTCAGGCGCGGTTCGGTGCGCACACTGAGTGCTTCACCGCCGTCGAGAAACGGCCAGTTGCGTTGCTGACCGATCGCCGACGTCGCCACCACCGGCAGCCCGGCCAATGCCTGCGGATGCTCCGGGCGGCCGTGTTCAGCCAGAAACCCCGGCGAAGCGCAGATTACCCGCCGCACTTCCCCAACTCGGATCGCATGCTGATTGCTGTCCGGCAGCTCACCGATGCGTACCGCGACATCAATGCCCTCCTCGACCATGTTGACGACCCGGTCCAGCAACAACGCGTTGATCGACACATCCGGATAACGACAAAGGTAATCGGCCATCACTGGCGTCACGAACAGATCGCCAAACAGCACCGGCGCAGTAATCGTCAACTGCCCGCGCGGCAAGGCATGGCTGCCTGCCGCCGAATCCTCGGCCTCCTGCACCTCGGCAAGAATCCGCCGGCAGTCATCGAAATAACGCTGCCCGGCTTCGGTGAGATGCACGGTGCGCGTGGTGCGCACCAGCAGCTGCGTACCGATATGCTGCTCCAGCGCCGCCACCGCCCGGGTGACACTCGCCGCCGACAGACCCAGACGCCGCGAAGCCGCCGAAAAGCCTTGCTCCTGGGCGACGACAACGAAGATCTGCATTTCCTGAAAGCGGTCCATGGGATTCCTCGGCGGCGGATACGACAATCGCAGCCGAGGCTGCGATTGGGGAAGCTGGTTACCAACAACATAGTTTGACACAGCCCCTCAAGTAAACCGGGGGCTGTAGGATGATCCGGGATCCACACAACAGCAACATAGATTGACACAGGCGCGTCACATTTCAAATACGGTGCTCGATTGGTAACAACATAGATTGACACAACAGCGTCGGCGTTCATTCATGCCGAAACGCTATGTGAGCGCGACTTGGCACTTACCCGTTTGGAATAGAGTTTTTCAGCACAGGCTTAGTGCGGTGTCTAAATCTGTGCGCAACCTTCGGCCGGCCCCCATCAGCACGTAAACGGTGTTTTTTGTTAGAAACAAGCAGTCGTGGATGTAGGAAACACCCAGTGTCGTTTTGACCCAATCACCAGATGCGAAGCGGCCTTTACTGTCTTGGATAACGGTCGAAGCGTAAACGAGAGCAGGAATTAGCTCTCTATCCGTAATGGCTTTCCGCTGACTTGTTGTGACGGCGAGATCCAATATCGCCCAATCAGTAACAAGACAATAGGCACGGGAAGGGAAATGCAGGCGGGCGAGCGCTACAGCATCTGGGGTGGTGAGTTCGCATCCGTCTATTTTCTCACCATCAGAAAGCACTGAAATATAATCTGCCAAATTCATGACTACCTCCTGCCGATCAAAAAACCGATTCGAACGAGAAGCTCAAAATGACATGCCCTCCGACACTTGAATCAGCATTTCTTCGACTAGATGTGTGCCAAAGGTTGTAGCGACCATCGATGACGGACTTTCTCCCAAAAAGCGGGCTTTGGGTTTGGATAGCCATTGTTTGGCCTTAACTTTGTCACCGAAGATCACCTCGGCCATGGCGGTTATATGTACAAACCGGAAAAGGCGATCGCTCTCAGGCAGCGTTAAAAGATGATTGGCTGACAATCTTGTTTTTAGGGTTTTGGGGTGAATGATTCTGTCGCGCTCTTCGTCGCTTAAGGTTCCATCATCACAAAGCATTTTGATCAGGCTGACCGAGAAGCCAGCTACTATCATGTCGTGAATGTCCAGATCCGAGGCATTGACAGAGATATGAAGAAGCCTCTCCAGACGCATGCGATATGCATGATAGGCATCCTGACGCAGGACGCCAGAAACCATGGGCCGCACTGATGTTGCGTTGTGCACGGGCGTTAGCACTAATGTGCCATTCGCTACCGTTAGCTCCAGGTCGTCCCCAATACCTAACCTCATTTGGTCAAGCAACTCTTGAGGCAGATCGATGATGATGTCGCCAGTGCCGTCCTTAGTTTTTTGGCACTTGACTATCCAACGCTCGTTTTCACTCATGATCGTCCGGCCCTCATCCGCCATCAGAATGACACACATCATTATGCTTGGGCGCAGAGCTGACCAAAGGAATCGGCGATCCGCTGACCGACAGGCACTGCCGCTGCTCGAACGCCGGATAGCGAGTGAAAGGGCAAAAATGGGTCAACGGCAATACCTGCCTTTCCACCTTCACATGGCTAAGCCTGAGCGTGATCAGGTAACTACACGAAAGGATATGACATGCACCCTGATGAGCTTTATGTTTCCGTCGATGTCGAGACGTCTGGGCCTATACCAGGCGAATACAGTCTGCTCTCCATTGGAGCGTGTCTTGTAGCCCAACCTGAAACGTCCATCTATCTTGAACTACGACCTGACAGTCCGAAACACGACCCCGAAGCGCTGGCAGTATCGGGGCTGAGTTTGGAGAAGCTGGAGCGCGATGGCCTCGCTCCGCAACAGGCGATGCTGGCATTTGATAAGTGGCTGAAATCGTCCTGCAAAACGGGGCAAAAGGTCATTTTCGTAGGACTCAATGCACCGTTTGACTGGTCATTCGTCAACTATTACTTCCACAAATACTTGGATACCAACCCCTTTGGTTTTACCGCTATCGACATGAAGGCCTACTTCATGGGAGCTGTAGGTTGCAGCTGGCAGGAAACAAAATCATCCAAGATGACCGCTGCGCTGAAGCCACTCAGCGAACCGAACCATAACGCATTGGATGATGCTCGCTTTCAGGCAGAGCTCTTCGCGCTGATGCTGGCGGGTAAAGGTAACCGCTGACGTGCCTCCCATGGCACCGACTTGAAGCTTATCTAAGCCAGGTTGCCTCAACATATCTGCCGCCCCTGAACGACCAAGCCTTGATGCCTTCTGGTTTTTCGGACTTGCCAACGATAACGGCTATTGGGTGCGGCAGATCCTGCGTGTAACGCGCAGCAAATCTGGAGAAACTTCCTATGTCTGCCGGAGAAATCACCGGAACAGATTGGGGATGCGTATGCCAATAGCCCACCAGACGTAACCCTTGTTCGTTGGCAGCTTGGATCTCCTGACGGCACCGCTCCGCATCCAACTCTAGCCAAGACCAGCCTGACCGATCGGCGCGATGAGGCAACGTGGCCACGGCCAGCAGCAACCCTTTCGGATTAACCGGGTTGACGAATAACTGTCCCCCTCGCTCCACGCCAAAAAGGCCCTGCCGATGACTATCCAAGATGTCCGCGACAGCTTGCGACACCAATAGCTCGGAATCCACCTCCGCCCATCGCCAGCGCCAAGCGATATCCGTCATACCATTTCATCCTTAGGTTCCGGCCATCCGCGCTCGAGTAGGAGTTGCTGCGCCCCCTCTGGCAGTTTGGGCCCACGGTATTGGCCTCCTAGGCTCGGCACATCTTCAGGCCTGTAGATACTGCTGACCCAAGATGCAGTGGCAATGTTGCCGGTCAATGCGCGTAAAGCCGTGTGCGACACCATAGAGGCAATATTGGTCATCCCCAGTGATCCGCCTGGAATAAAGCTCTCCCCACACGCCGGCAGTGGAACCACACCGCCTCCCGGCCACTCTGTAAACTTATGAAGAAAATCGCCGATGTTCGTGAATAAATGACGGCCATCAAAGGTACCGGCTGGTGCGAATAGCGCGTGGCCTACCTGGGTATACGGTTCGCTCCAGGCTTGTAAAAGTCCCCAAGAAGCGCCGCTGGATTTGGCTCGCCATACAGTGACCTCCGACTGCCAGTCTGCTGTCGTGATCACCACAAGATCTGCGTTATCGAACACTTCTGGTTTGCTGCTCATCACTACTTCGGCGAAAGTCGAATAAGCGGTGCACTCTGTAGTCGGAAGATCTAACAGAATCTTGTCCCTCAACGCTGAGGCTTTCAGCCTCCCTAGGCTATCCGCTCCCAGAACGTGCCTACCCAGATTGGCTGACACCAGAGTGTCAGGATCGATGAGGGTAAGGTGGCCAACACCGGAGCGTGCCAATTGTATTGCCACCGCACTGCCTAGCGAGCCAACACCAACGCAAACTACCCGAGCATTTTCGAGGCGCTGTGCTGTGCCGCTTATATCGCGGGACAGAATGGACGCTCGATCAAGCACGTCCAGGGTAGTTGCTCGGACGAGCGCCGGTGGATGTGCATTTGCGATAGCTGGCCGGCGCCGCGCTGTACGCAGGCCAAACTTTGCCCCCCGCTCCTGCTGTACGCCGAGCGAGCGTACATTTAGGCAATATGTTGGAGCATCTGCCCCTCCTGGAAGCTCCAGAACAATCCATCGACTCGCCAACGTTCCATTCAGCTCAAACCATGCCAGCAATTGCTCGGCATCGTCGGGTTTAAGGTGGGGCGTTAGCCACGGCAATAAATCTTCTGGATCCGGGGTGCGGATATCCGGATAAGTCTGAAGCTTGACGTAAAAACCGGGAGTTTCGGCCGCGCGAATGACAGCGGAACGCCCGACAACCCGTCGGTAATGCCCTTTGAGTGCAGCTACGTTCGATGCTAACCAAACCGTTTCCTGACCGGATGGCACAGCCCGGCGCGGATCGCTGAGCGCAAACAACTGCGAGGCAGCCTGAGGTCGATCCAACAGTAAGAGGTTCTGGAATGACTGACCGTGCTGAAAAGACCAGTAGGTAGTGATCTCATTCTGAAATTCGATATCGCGCGTTGCCTGGCTTGATCCCATCTTGGACAACGAAACGATCTGTGCCAAGCGAGCAAGGCTGTCCTCTACCACAACCTCCGAGGAACCCATGATGGGGCGCTCCTGAAAGCCATGAAGGCAAAGCCCCGACTTGGTGGCATGCGGCCAAACCAGCCATGGAGAGGGTTCGACGTTCAGCCGCAAAAGCCCACGGGGAAAGTTGGAGGGGAAACCAATACGCAGTCGCCGCTCCTGCCCCGTGTAATCGATGGGCAAGGGAAAGTGAAAGGACGCCGCTTCGTCAGCCCGCATGGGTGCGGGCTGGAGCAATGCATCGGCAGCGTCCTGACCTAGGGCATTTCGCAGTGCGACGATTCCGCGCTGCAATGGCGTCGTAATAGGATCAGCCAAGGCGTCCAACTGGCTTTACGCTCGACTGAGACGTTCCGCCACCGCTGGCCCCTCCGAAGAGCGAACCCATCGAAGCAGAGTTTCGAGTAGTGCCATCCGGTCGGCCGGGCATGGTCCAATTCGCAGGGATCTCATTGTTCACTGCCGTAATGAGCGCCGGTGCAATACCGAAATTCTTTTTCACTGCCTCGGCGAAGGAATCGTTGGATTCAAAACTTTCCAAACCCAGAGACACAGATGCACTGGCGTCCGCATGCCACTTGGCAAATGCTTGGCGATAACCTTGTCCCTCGCCCGGTCGATTCCACTTCTCTGCAAAGTTTTCGCCGTTATCGGCAGGGTTGCAGACAAAGCAATCGCTACCTCTTTGCGCGATGTGCTGCGGCATTCTGCGAACGATTTCCAAAATTGCATCGAGCGGCGCCAAGGGCTTCGACTGCGATTCCTTCACGACATCCAGGTATGCGTGAGTCGCCAAAGTGGTTATGACAGCGGATATGGGGCGAGTATCAGCGCTCCTTGTGTTGATGGCCCATTCATCGCGATGCCGCTTGAGCAGTTTTATGGTCGCACGCAGGGGATCTTGATCGATGTAATCCTGATAATGCGGCAAAGGATCTTGTGTCGCGGCATCGAGCATCCGCTGGCTTTTGGCAATTACCAAGCTTTCAAGAGAGATTTCCTGGGCAGAGGCAACCTGTAACCAATTCGAGTAAGGGATAGGGCTGCTTGCTTTCCACCCTGTGACCCGATCCGGAACCTCCAGCTTACCCTCGCCGTTTGCTTCGCCATTTCCGTTGATCGCGCGGGCAGGTGTGACATCAATGTGGAAACCTGGATTTTCGTCGGCATAAACGATCCGGATGCCACGACGTAATTGCTTAACTTCTTCTTGAACGCGGGAGCCCTCCCTAAAACGCTGCTCAATCACTTCTAGAACTTCCTTCGCACTAGCGCCTTGAGCGTGAGGGAGCCAGATAATCGCGTCCGCATCAATGGTGTCCAGATCCGCAGGCGCACCGGGGATTGGCTTGATGGTCGTTTTCAGCCGCATCGAGCCTTGAACGAAGATATGGGCCTCAGCGAGCAGCGGGTTGTCGGATGCCGAGAGGATTTTTTCCAGTTGGGAGTAGCGGTCATTGATTTTTTCGTACTGCGCTTCCGACAGCGAGATTTCCCGCGCGGCGCGAAGCAGAAAATATTCCCAACTGCTGCGCTTGGTCTGTTCGTTGCTCAATAGCATCTACCTAGCCTCCTGGGCCACCGAGCCCAATTGCAGTGTTTGCGTAAACCGATCTTGGTTTTCTTTGTCCCGATCGAAGATCAGGTACGTATGTTGGTGCTGCGTTGTGAGCAACGCGCCAAACTCGATGGCCAATGCAGCAGGAATAGCGGCGAAGACGTGGATAGGGGTAGGAGTCAGAGCTTCAAGCTGGCTCAGTCGTATTTGAAGTGCGTCACGAAAGGCATGAATCACCCGACGGTTTTGTACCATCGCATAGCTTGGCTCTGGGATCGACAGCTCTGCTATACGTGCACCGGGCAGAGCGTCGATCACGTCTCGAACTGGAACTTGCGCAGAAATGGAGAGCACTAGCGCCAGTGGCCCGTCGCCGTCGGAGGGAGGTGTAAACAAAAAAACGGGCGGCTCAGCGGACTGATCGGGCCAGCGCAAAAGATGCTCGCGATGAAAGGAGAAGATCAAGCGCTTGGAACGGTCGCCGATACTCTGGCCCAACATCATCAAAGCCGGAATGTCGGCCAAGCCTACCACTGCTAGCGCGGGCGAGTCTCCATAGGTGCCGCCGCGACGCTTGAGTTGCTGCTCCAGCTCATACTGGACACTGTCTTTGATGTTCTGCCAATAGGTCGCGTCCCTACCTCGCGGTCCGGGTGCAGGGAAAGTGATTTTGATGCCTTGATCGAAGGCGATAAATCCCTCAGCAGACATCGCAGTCAACAGATCGCGAACGGGAATATCGGTGACAGTCTGGAAATGCTGACTCTGGACGATGAGAGGAATGGCTCTGCCACCATCGGGGGTCGTTGCGGCGAGTCGGATGCGTTCCATGTACGCTTGGTGTAAACCACTCAAATCATTTTCAGGGTAACCATCTGCGTCACGATCAATTTTGTCATGACAGCCTGGGCACAGGAGCATCAGGTTAGCGGTATCGTTGGTATGCGCCTCAGCGTCATGATCTGCGCGGCCCCGAGGCCCCTTCGGACTGGCGGGTAGGATATGCGCCACTTCGCCCCATTTCATCGGTTTGCCGGCACGATAGTCGAACGTTAGATCTGTACCACACAGTTCACAATGACCAGCGGCCTGTATCCACACGATCCGCTTCGTCTCATCATTCGTGTTAAAGCGCCCGCTCGCGACTTTAGCGTCTTCTTGCTCTGCCATTTCGACCTACCCCCGAGAAACATCCATGAAAAAAACGATGATGGCCAGATAAAATCATCTTAAGGTCATTCACCCCAAATACAAGAAAGATCTGAGAGTGGCGGAGGCTGAATCGTCTTAAGCACCAAGGTCGTATTTGACCCCAACGGAAGGGGGAATGGCGGCGTCGTTTTATGGTAAATGCGACTTATTAAGAGCGCTGACCACAGCGTATGTACTGAAATTAGCGAGTTTATGTGAAAGAGATAAACTCGCTAATTTGCGTACACGTCTCTTCAGTGATCGCACAATTCCTGTCTTAAGCTTGTCTGCTCCGTCTTAGAATATACCGAAGAGGTGATCTCGTACCCTCGAGCCCCATAGCTAGGAAAAGCGAAGCAGCCGGTATGCGCGCCGTTTGAAAATGCATCAGTCGCTCTTTCCGGCCGTTCAGAGATGTCAGCCAATGGCTGTAAGCATGAAGCTTAGGCATTGGTCGAGTAACGATTTGAGCCGTTCCCAGCCATGGATAAGCTTAGATGATTTCGTATCTAGTACGTACATGTCGCTCGGGGAGGACTCGTCGCTAGCCGCTGGCAAGCCATGGTTCGTGTCCCTCCCACCTACGAAGTAAGCGTAATACATTCTGGATTACCAACAGGCTCCCACCTCACCGCGAATACAGCCACCCACGTATTGGCTCGGCGGACATCATTAGCTTCGCAGTTGCGTCAAAAAAGGCGTTTCGTTGGACCGATACGATCTGAGCGCAGATTGCGTGTGAATACCCGGTGCGCTGCGGATCATAAGGCTCCCATGAACGTTAAGGTAGCAAACAAGATCTGCACATCAGCTGACACGCGCTCCAAATAAAGGCAATTTTAAAAAAGCAGATTTACATTACAAAATTGTAATTTTCTGATCATGTCCACGTTATCTCCAGATTGCAACGATACAGCTCGGCGACGATGCGGGAGGCACATCCTGCTTTCTGTAAACAATAATTCCAGCCGAAGAGCTTTCTAGTTCTGCCGAACCTAAGGAGTGATGTATGAATAACAACACGAAATTTTCGATGGCCGCGTTGGCGATCGTTGTCAGTTCTGGCCCGTCCACGGTATTTGCGGAAGAAAAGGCCGAAGGATTTGTGGAAGGCAGCAGCCTTACTGTTCTCAACCGAAACTATTACTTCAATCGTGATCATCGCAACGGCCAATCGAGTGCAACGGGCAACGGTTACTCCGAGGCCTGGGCACATGCCATCATTAGTAAATTCGAGTCCGGGTTTACTCAGGGCACTGTGGGTGTCGGTGTTGACGCGTTCGCCATGATCGGATTGAAACTCGACACAGGTGACGGGCGTAATGGTGGCCGTAGTTCGTTCGATGTACTACCGGTCAATAGTGATGGGCAGGCTAGAGACGAATATACTAAAATTGGAGGTGCAGCAAAAATTCGCGCCTTTGACACGGTAGTAAAGGTCGGCGACGTATTCCCATCTAACCCAGTCGTTGCCGCTGGTGACTCCAGACTTCTACCAGAAAGTTTCACAGGCGTAACGGCGACAAACACCAGCTTTGACGGATTGACTGTTCAGGCGGGCCGCCTTCACGCTATGAGCCAGCCAACTTCCAGCAATATGCGCGACAATTTCGCGACATTTTATGCCGGACCTGTTAATTCACCGTGGGTCGGCTACTTTGGCGGTGACTACAATCTGAACAAGAATGTGATCGTTAGCCTCTACTCCAGCCGCCTTAAAGACGCCTGGAATCAATATTATGCCGGCACGGGATTAAACTATTCGCTTTCGGATGAACTCTCCGTATTCGGCGGCTTGAACTACTACAAAGCCGTCGACGAAGGCAAAAAATTGCTAGGTGAATTCAACAATAATATTTGGAGTGCTAAAGTCGGCGTGAAGTATGGCGCACACTCTGTCGCATTGTCTCACCAACGAAACAATGGTAACGACGACTTCGACTACCTCCGCCAATCGGATTCCATTTTTCTCGACAACTCAATCCAATACAGCGATTTCAACTCGCCTAAAGAGCGTTCATGGATGGTCCGATACGACTTGGATATGACGACATATGGCGTGCCAGGACTGTCGTTTATGACACGTTACGCCCGTGGCACCGATGCCGATTACTCCAACGCTAATGGAACCTACATGCGACGGGATGCAGAGGGAAATCCGCTGACCGATCAGAAACGCTGGGAACGCGATATTGAGGTGAAATATGTCGTTCAGACCGGATCTTTGAAGGACATGTCTTTCCGCCTGCGCCAAGCAAACACTCGTGCTACAGCGTTTGAATCTGACCTTGATGAAGTACGTGTGATTGTTGAGTATCCATTAGCTGTCATGTGACATCGAACGGGATGACTCGCTGTGCGAGCGTCCCGTCCTTCGAAAAGTTACAGAAATGTCATTTTTCAATCATCTTCACGTTAGGTTATGTTTTTTATACTTATCGTGAGTTGATAGAATCTTAGCTAGCGCATCTGGCTGGGGTTCTATGGATGAGTAGCTAGATTGTGAAAATCCAAACTCAATGCTGTTCAGTTGTCATATCCATTCACCTTTGGAAGCTCCTTTGCTCCTTTGGTAAGGTGAATTTTGAGACGCCCTTCGGGGCGTCTTTTTTTGCCTTTCAGAACTCGAACAAACAAAAACGCCCGACACCTTTGACTAACGAAGCGGGTCGCGCGTTTAATTGTCATATGACAGCGCAGGTATTAACCGCCTCGCCTACGGCAGTCTCCAGCTACAGTGTAAGTGATCGTGTTTAGTTGCCCTACGGAGTCTTCATAAGTCATTGCGGCCGGCACTACTGCGCAGATTTTCGCAGGCCGCACCACACTGATCACCTTTACCACATCCACCTTCATTCCATATTCATATCGCTTCGGTACCGGCGCGCTTTTTCCTTGGCTGACTGCGTACTTCTCCATAGCTTTGGTGTTGGCAGCCATCATTTTTTCGAAAGCCTTATCTCCTCCCCCCTCTGCAAACACGCTTGACGAGACAGCTAAAACTCCGAACAAAGCTAAAATGTTGATAGATTTCATATTCAGCACCTCAACTAATACAGTCAAGATAATATCAGGCTAATGATTGCGACCGGGTGGCGCTAAAATTACAAGTATGTAATCAAACCGGCAAAAAAAACCCGCCACTAGGAGCCTAGGGGCGGGCTGATTCCAAACTGCATGGCTACGCTTACTTAGCCTTCTCATTCTTTTCGTCACTTGACACCACTGAGGCATTTTTTCCTTGTTTCGCCACATACTTCTCCATTGCCAGATCTTTTGCCGCCATCATCTTCTCGAATGTTCTGTCTCCACCGCCTTCCGCCATAGCGAATGAAGAAAGGGCCAAAGCGCCCGCAACAGCAAAGATTTTAGTAAGTTTCATTCTGACACCTCATATAGATAACGCTATTAGGGTATCAATGCGAACCTATCATCACGGTGGCGCTCAGATTACATATTCGTAATCGTTCCTGGTATAAAAAACCCGCTGATGAACAACCGCAGCGGGCTCAAAACCAAAAGAACTATTGGGTTGTTGTTCTCCCTTCTGCGGGTTCATCTTCATCGTGGCGGTGCACCCATTGATAGAGCGCAGGCAGTATTAACAGCGTTAATGCAGTCGAGGACAGGATGCCCCCAATCACAACGGTGGCCAGTGGTCGTTGAACCTCTGCCCCGGTGCCAGTGGCCAGAGCCATAGGTATAAAGCCGAGGGAAGCCACCAAAGCTGTCATCAATACCGGACGAAGCCGCGTGAGGGCTCCTTCATTGATAGCAGAATTTAACGAATACCCCCGCTCTCGAAGATTGCGAATGAACGCTATCATCACCAAACCGTTCAGCACCGCAACCCCCGACAAAGCAATGAAACCAACACCCGCCGAGATCGATAGCGGGATGTCACGTAGCCACAAAGCCATGACCCCTCCAGTCAACGCGAATGGAATACCGGTGAATACCAGGAGGCCGTCCTTGAGATTGTTGAACATCATGAAAAGCAGGGCAAATACAAGGAGCAGGGCCACCGGGACAACGATTTGGAGACGTTTCGCAGCCGACTGGAGTTGCTCAAATTGCCCACCCCAGTTAGTCCAATAACCAGCCGGCACCTGTACCTCTCGATCAATAGCGCTGCTGGCCTCTTGAACAAAAGAGCCTATATCCCGACCTCGCACGTTAGCGCTTACGATTACCAGACGCTTACCATTTTCGCGACTGACCTGGTTCGGCCCAAGCACCAGATCGAGAGTTGCCACTTCTGAGAGGGCAATAAAACCAATCTGTTCTGCATTGCCATTGACCAGCGCCGGTACTGGAATCAGCAACGTAGACAACCCTTCAATGTCCTTGCGCATGGCATCGGATAAACGCACAACCATATCGAAACGACGGTCTCCTTCATACATCGTACCCGCTTGGCGACCACCAACCGCTACCGCTATGGTGTCCTGTACATCACCAACATTCAGGCCATAACGCGCGGCCTTGTCACGGTCGATGTTAATGGTAAGTACTGGTAGCCCTGTGGTCTGCTCGACTTTGACCTCTGAAGCTCCTTCGACCTTCTGCATAGAGGCAGCGATTTTCGCAGCTGTGCTGTTAAGCACTACCATGTCATCACCGAAGACCTTAACGGCTACGTCACTGCGCACGCCTGATATCAGCTCGTTGAAACGCAATTGAATTGGCTGCGAAAGCTCATAGTTGCTGCCGGGCATCGCGGCCGTAGCCTTTTGAATATCCGCGACTAACTCATCCCGGGATTTGTTCGGGTCAGGCCATTGATCCTTAGGCTTAAGCATCACATAGCTGTCAGAGATATTCGGCGGCATTGGATCGGAGGCAATCTCTGCGGTACCGGTACGAGCAAAAACTCGCTCGACTTCAGGCACTTTTGCCAGCACTAGCTTTTCCAAACGCTGCTGCATTTCTACCGATTGCGTCAGACTGGTGCCCGGCACGCGTAGTGCTTGCAGGGCAAAATCCCCTTCGCTGAGGCTCGGTACAAACTCACTTCCCATTCGACTGGCGACAACCCCGCACACTGCAATGAGGCCTAGTGCCATGGCAAAGGCTACTGATCGGTGGTTCATGACCCAATCCAGCGCAGGTGCATACATCCGACGCGCGCCACGCATGATCACGTTCTCTTGTTCCTTGACCTTGCCAGTTACGAACATGGCAATCGCCGCAGGAACAAAGGTAACGGACAGCAGCATGGCGCCCAGCAGGGCAATTACGACTGTAAACGCCATGGGGTGGAACATTTTCCCTTCAACACCGGTCAGGGCAAAAATCGGGAGATACACGACCATGATGATCAACTGACCGAAAATCAATGGGCGGCGCGCTTCCTTTGCCGCTGCAAACACTTCATGCATCCGTTCGGAACGTGTGAGGATACGTCCATGGTGCTGTTGTGCATGAGCCAAGCGCCGGATCGCGTTTTCGACAATCACCACCGCTCCGTCAACAATGATGCCGAAGTCCAACGCGCCGAGACTCATCAGGTTGGCGCTGACTTTGTTGGTGAACATACCGGTGAATGTGAACAGCATGGCCAAAGGAATAACCATGGCAGTGATCAATGCGGCGCGAATGTTGCCCAAGAACAGGAACAGAATTGCGATGACCAGGATCGCACCTTCAATCAGGTTCTTTTTGACCGTGGCAATCGCCTTGTCCACGAGATTGGTACGGTCGTATACCGTGACCGCCACCACCCCCTCAGGTAGTGACCGATTGACTTGCTCCAGTTTGGCGGCAACGGCCTGAGAGACGGTTCGGCTATTTTCACCGATCAACATGAACACAGTGCCAAGCACGACTTCACGACCGTTTTCGGTAGCGGCCCCCGTACGCAGCTCACGGCCGATATCAACTGTTGCCACATTCTTGATGCGGATCGGCGTGCCATCGACGTTGGCCATCACGATGTTGGCAATGTCGTCGGTGGTTGCCACCTGCCCGGGAGCACGAATCAGGAGTTGTTCACCACTGCGTTCAATGTATCCGGCACCGACGTTGGCATTATTCCGTTCCAGCGCCGTCACAAGATCAGTCAGAGTCAGCTTGTACGCCGCCAAGCGTTTTGGATCGGGAGCAATTTGATATTCTTTGGCGAAACCACCAATGGTGTTGATTTCGGCGACGCCGGGAACGTTGCGCAACTGAGGTTTGATAATCCAATCCTGGATCACCCTCAAGTCGGTCGGGGTGTAAGGGCTGCCGTCCTCTTTAACGGCGCCTTCTTTTGCCTCGACTGTCCAGAGGAAAATCTCACCCAGGCCGGTAGAGATCGGCCCCATGACCGCTTCCACGCCCTCGGGTAATTGCTCCTTGGCCACCTGCAGTCGCTCATTGACCAATTGCCGGGCGAAAAACAGGTCGGTGCCTTCCTTGAATATCACGGTGACTTGCGACAGACCTGAGCGTGAGAGCGAACGCGTTTGCTCAAGAGCTGGCAAGCCGGCCATGGCGGTTTCGATGGGGAAGGTGATTCGCTGTTCTGTCTCCAGTGGCGAGAAACCTGCGGCACCCGTGTTGATCTGCACCTGGACGTTTGTAATGTCGGGTACTGCGTCGATCGGAAGTTTCTGATAGCTGGCGATGCCGAGGCCAGCCATGAGAAGAACCGCGAGCAGCACGATGATGCGTTGCTCGATTGCAAATTGGATCAGGCGTTCGAACATAAGAACCTTCTCGTGGAAATGGCGGATCAGTGGGAGTGTTCAGCCGAGGCTTTACCCAGCTCTGATTTCAGAATGAAGCTGCCGGCAGCAGCGACTTGAACACCGGGCTCCAGGCCCTCTGTGATCTCAACCAGACCCGCCGCACGACTGCCTATTTCCACCGGCTGCGCCTTAAATCCGTCATCAGTTCGAACGAAAACTGTCGGTTTATCCTCGACCGTCTGGATCGCCACTTCTGGCACCGCGACTTTCGTCTGCCGGGTATCGGTATCTACCAGCACGGTAACGAACAGTCCGGGACGCCAGGCGCCTTTCGGATTGGGTAGGGTCACGCGGACCGTGGCGGTACGGGTCTGCTCGCCCAACAAACTTCCTACGTAGGCCACGGTGCCGGTGACTTCGGCACTTAACTCTGGGGCATTGACGGTGACGGACTTGCCCACCAGCACCTTGTTCAAATCCTTGGGGGAGACGCCAAAAGTTACCCACACACGCGACAAGTCCGAGAGAGTGAAGGCATTGGTGGTTTCACTGACAACCTCACCAAGGCCCAAGTGTTTCTCAACCACGACGCCATCGAACGGCGCACGCAGCTCATACCGGTTGCCGCCGCTGGCTACCGAGCTGCCACTGAGTACGCTGATTTTTTGACGGGCATTGCTGAGGGCGATTTCAGCTTCTTGCAGAGCCTGACGGGCTTGAAGGAAATCTTGTTCGGCAGAGATTTTGTCTTGCCATAACTGTCGCTCACGCTCGTAGGTGGTACGCGCCAACTCCAGACGACGTTGCGCTGCGGCTTGCTCACTACGCTGATCAGAAATTTGCTGGCTGGCGATCACGGCTAGTAGCTGGCCTTTTTTCACCGGCTGGCCAAGATTGACATGTACCGACTCGACGACGCCAGGCACTCGGGGCACGACATGGGAAGTCCGGTCGTCATCGAACCGGACTTCTCCTGGGAAGGGCAATGACAGGCTGATGCTGTGTGCCTTTGCTTCGGCCAACTGGATGCCAGCCGCGCTAATCTGCTCCTCGCTAAGTGTCAGGTGACCTTCCTCCTCTTCGCCCTCGGCATGTTCGCCTACAGCTGTTGACCCACCGGCATCCTTGTTGCCGTCGTCATCGTGGCCATGCTCCTCATGAGGCTGAGCTTCGGCGGACGGTGCAGACGTTTTACCAACCCAGAATGAGCCGATTCCCATGCCCACCGTCAGGGTCAGCGCGATCACAAAGATTTGTTTTTTATCCATGGAAACTCCCTACGCAGCTCAATCGGGCAGTCACGGATTAGCGTGACAATGCAGTGCTGAGCAGCGGTACAAAAGCGTTATATGAAATTCACTGGGAACGAGTTAATTGAGTGACATCACCGAAAACTCGCTCAATGCGCACCCAGGCGTCTGTTGCCTCTGCAATGGCCTGGATGTATTGGTTACGTGCGCTGATCAACGTGCGCTGTGCATCGAGCACATCCAGGAAGTTGAACTTGCCCATTTCGAAACCTCGGGTCGCGGTGTCGACGGCATTTTGGGCGGCAGGCAGGATGGTTTGATTGAAAGAGGTAACTTCGGTGTTCGCCGTCATCCACTGATCCAGAGCGATCTGAATTTCTGTACGCAGGCGTAACTCGCTTGAATTGCGAAGGTCGCGGGCCTGATCGGCTCGGCGGGCTGCTGCCAGTACATTGCCTTGATTACGATTGAACAACGGAATGGGCATCGACAGCCCCACAACGTTCACACGCTCGCGTTCTCGTTCATCGTATTGACTGCCCACACTTACGGTGAGATCTGGAACACGCTGAGACTTCTCCAGATCAAGAGAAGCTTCACGCTGATCAATTTGTAGTTTTGCCAATCGTAATTCGGCAGTTTCACCGATGCGGTTGAGCAGCAGTGACGGTTCCGGAACGTTGGGCATTGGCCGGTCTGACTCACCGACGGATTTAAACGAAGGCAACGGTGCGCCCATTACGCGCGCAAGCTGCTGATAGGCATTTGCTTCGTCGCGCTCAGCACGCCGCAGTTCTAGGCGCACTTCAGATAACTGTACCTCTGCTCGTGTACCTTCGATGGGGGATGATTTACCACTATTAATCCGTCCTTGAGCAACACGAACACCGCGCTCGGCAAGCACAAGGGATTGACGCGATAAGAGCAATCTCTGCTGGGCCGTCGAGGCGCTAGAAAAGGCCTGGATGACTTCTGCACGTAGAATATTGCGTTTACGCTCCAATTCAATACTAGCCGCGTCTTGGGCTCGACTGGCAACGTCTATCCTAGCTCCGCGCTTGCCGCCAAGCTCAATCGGTTGGTTGATCATTACCGTCGTAGTGCGCGAGCTCCGTCGGGTATCTTCAGCTTCCCAAGAAAGCTCGGGGTTGGGAATCAAACCCGCTTGTTTTCGATCTCCTTGGCTGATACCAATTTCCCATTGTGCTGCCGCCAAATCGGGATTGTTAGCAAAGGCCGATTCCAGTGCCTGATCCATGGTCAGCGTCTGAGAAGACGAAACTGCGGCAAAACTGGTGTCTGCCATTAAGAACATACAACTCAAGCCTACAACTAGTAAGGACTTTTGTATGTTCAAGGGTGCAGTTAACTTTCTATGCGGACGCAATTTCATAGTTCCTTCAACGCCTATTCTCTATACGTAAATGTAAAGTTTTGCACTTATCAGCAAGGTGACTGAAAAATTACAAATACGTTATCCAACGATGCAGCTATTTTTTTTGCACTAGCATAGGAGGAATGAAAGATTCGAACGTGGGGGCAGCAATATGCCGAAACAAATACCAACCTGGTATCTGCCGAACAGCACTTGTCGATTTTGGTTAACCATGTGTGGCGCTTGCCCAGTGTTCGATTCAACGGTCAAAGTGCGACACGTTGTCGCAAGGAGTCGCTGTGATGGCTCAAGACCGGGGGTTTAAGCTTGACCCTGTAGCGGCTACAGGCTTTAAGATCATTATTTAATATCTAATGCCGGATATCGGTAAGCGCAAAAAATTAAATGGTTTCGAATTATATAATTCTTCTCAGAAAATAAAACAATAACACTTCTGACCCAACTGACTTCCTATTGAAGAGGGCGAAATATCATGCGAATCCTTGTAATTGAGGACGAGCCTAAAACTGCCGAATACTTGCATCAAGGGCTGACAGAAAGTGGCTATATAGTCGACCGTGCGGTAACCGGAGCAGATGGACTTCATCTTGCACGTCAACATGTCTATGATTTGGTGATACTCGACGTTAATCTTCCAGAACTTGATGGCTGGGGTGTTCTTGAACATCTGCGCCAAAGCAGCAATACCAGGGTGATGATGTTGACGGCCCGGGGACGGCTTGCGGACAAAATTCGCGGGCTCGATCTGGGTGCTGATGACTATCTGGTTAAACCGTTTGAGTTCCCAGAGCTGCTTGCCCGAGTACGAACCCTTATGCGTCGAAGTGAACACATTCCTGTACCGCAGGTACTCAAAGTAGCCGATCTGGAGCTCGATCAAGGGCGCCACCGTGCCTTTCGTGGCGCGCAGCGTATAGATTTGACGACCAAGGAGTTCGCGCTTCTGCATCTACTGATGCGTCAGACTGGAGAGGTACTCTCACGAACCCAAATCATCTCCTTAGTGTGGGATATGAATTTTGACTGCGACACCAACGTTGTAGAGGTTTCAATCCGTAGATTGAGGGCCAAAATTGACGATCCCTTTGATAACAAATTGATCCACACCCTTCGCGGGGTTGGTTATGTATTGGAGGCACGCGAATGAAGCCGGCGAGCCTGTCAATGCGACTAGGTTTGACGGTGAGTATCTTGGGGGCCTTGTTAGTGGTGTTTCTGGCTATATTGGCCTTTTTCGCGCTTACGCATGAGCTGGATAAATTGGCGAAACATAGTCTGGAAAAGAAAATGGAGCAGGTGGAACACAGCCTCTCATTTTACGAGGATATGGCGGAGGTGAACTCGAAACCGCACTCCTTGCTGGATCAAGTCATGGGGCACGACAATCTAAATTTGTCCATTTATGACCTGACAAACCTCAGGACGCCAGTACTAAAATTCGGAACTGGTTTATCGGATCCACGAATCGAATTGAAAGCTGCTAATGCCGCCATCGACAATCTCTCATATTCTTCAAATTCCGATAGTGAGGGTCGACACTTCCTCACCGCATACAAACTCATCCGATTGAAGAATGGTAAAAATGTCGCCGTTTTGCTGTCCATGGATAGTGCGAACGATGAAGCATTGCTCAGCGCGTATCTTCGATCGACGATCATTGCTCTACCGCTTTTACTGATACTCATTGGAATTAGCGCTTGGGCTGTGGTGCAACGAGGGCTCTCTCCCCTCAGAGAATTTCGAAAGGTCGCCGCCATGATCTCGGCCCAAGATCTCAGTCATCGTCTTTCAGTGGTCAAAATGCCTCAGGAACTGAGTGAACTGGCCCATGGTATCAATTTCATGCTCCACCGACTCGACAGTGGTATTCAGCAGCTGTCGCAGTTTTCCGATGACTTGGCCCACGAATTACGTTCCCCAATCACCAATTTGATGGGGAAGGCACAAGTGACACTATCTCGGGAGCGACCTGCAGAAGAGTACAAAGCGGTGTTGGAGTCTTGCACCGAAGAGTTGGGCCGAGTCACCCGGATCGTCTCGGATATGCTCTTCCTCGCTCAAGTCAGTCATCCAGCGGCGCTCGTCCCGTTCGAGACAATTACGTTAGAAGATGAAGCATTGAAGGTCGTCGATCTGTTTTCGCTGTCGGCGGAAGAAAAGCGCATCAGCCTAAGCGTCGCCGGAAACGGCAAGACCATTGGCGACAGGCTGATGATTCAGCGAGCAATATCGAATCTGCTGTCGAACGCTATACGCCACTGCCCGGCCGGCCAATCTATTTCAATTGTTATCGAAAGCCATGCCGAACGAGTCTCGCTACTTGTAGGCAATCCAGGCGCAGGAATCGAACCTCAGCATCTGACGCACTTGTTCGACCGTTTTTATAGAGTCGACACCAGTCGCTCCCGTGCGGAAGGTGGGACTGGTCTTGGCTTGGCGATTGTCAGATCGATCATGAGTCTTCATCAGGGAACAGCGGAGGTTCAGAGCATGCCTGGTAGCATTACTGTTTTCAGGCTGAACTTTCCAAACCTCGAGGGACAAACTTCCTGGCAGCAGGCAAGACGGGTTCAGGGGTGAGTTTCAATATCAAGCTTGCATAATCCGCACTCAAATCCCCACATACCTCTAGAAATACTCTGGTGGTGTAGGGGGCTTCCCCTTACGTGCCCTACCATTGACATGGGCTGTTCGCGACGTATCTTACTAGTGCTGCATACCTTCGCTTTCTTCGAGCCCTTCATGAAATCGCGAATCCTCTAATTGAAGCGTCGTATGGCTAATATGGAACGCTTCGCTCATAAGGTGCGTTACTTCAGCTAATATTTCCTGCTCGGTGCGGGAGAAACGTTGGACGACAAGGTGTGCACTCATGACATTCTTGCCGCTGGTCAAAGCCCAGATATGCAAATCATGAATATCTTCAACGCCTTCAACCGCCCTTATTCTTAGCTCCACTTCAGCGATATCGATGCCCTCTGGAACCCCTTGCAACAGGATATTCATGCTTTCTTTAAGCAAGATCCAAGTTCTGGGAAGGACCCATAACCCAATAGCTGCGGCAACGATCGCGTCAACCCAAATCCATCCGGTAAAGCGAATGATCAATGCGGCTCCTATCACGCCTATGGAGCCTAGCATGTCACTCCAAACCTCCAGATAAGCACCTTTGACGTTAAGACTTTCGTCACTGGCAGACATCAGCAAGCGCATTGAGACAAGGTTCACAACTAGCCCAATCACTGCCACGATCAGCATGCCTATCGATTCTATTTCTGTCGGAGTTTTAAACCGCTGGTAGGCCTCGTATAGGATGTACACCGCCACCATGAACAACAGAATCGCGTTGAAAGCAGCTGCGAGAATCTCAAATCGTGCATATCCGAATGTCCTTTTTTTATCCGCAGCGCGCTTGGCGATCTGAATAGCGACCAATGAAATAGCTAATGCAGTGGAATCGGTCAGCATATGAGCTGCGTCCGATAACAACGCCAAGCTGCCGGTAATGAAAGCCCCAATGACCTCTGAAATCATAAAACTCGTCGTTAACGCTAGAGCGATCCACAGTTTTTTCTCATGTCCTGCACGTGCTTGACCGTGACTATGACCAGCGCTCATATGTCTCTCCATGGGTGTAAGCGGATGCGACAACGACTCAGACCGCGCATGAGGATCAATCTTCATTCAGAAGAGTTTCCAGCTCTTGAGAAAGAGGCATCACCTGAAAAGAACTGACCCGGGCACGACCAGCATTCCCCGAAGGCACTCATACTTTAGAAAATAGCAGTGCAGCGATAACTCGTGTTATTTGTCCCAGGATCTCCCGAGGATCATGTGTCTTGACGCCCACGTACAGCATCAAGACGTGTGACTTTGCACGTAGCAAAGTGCGGCGTTGTGAGAGGATGTGGGTACGTTCAAGCCAATAGTAAGCGCGCCCATAATCTCGGGACAGAATCGCCACCCGAGCTTCGTCGAAGCCCTCAAGAATTGCCCTATGCAAAATCTCTTTCAGCTTGGGCTCCAACTATTTTCAGGGTAACCATCTGCGTCACGATCAATTCTGTCATGACAGCCTGGGCAGAGGAGCATCAGGTTGGCAGTATCGTTTGTGTGCGCCTCAGCATCATGATCCGCACGTCCCCGAGGCCCCTTGGGACTGGCGGGTAGGATATGCGCCACTTCGCCCCATTTCATTGGCTTGCCGGCACGATAGTCGAACGTTAGATCTGCGCCGCACAGTTCACAATGACCAGCGGTCTGTGTCCATACGATCCGCTTCGTCTCATCATTCGTATTAAAGCGCCCACTCGCAGGCTTTGCGTCTTCTTGTTCTGCCATTCCGACCTACCCCCCGAGAAACATCCATGATCGAAAACGATGACGGCAAGATAAGATCATATTAAGGTCATTTGCCTCAATTTCAAGAGAGATATCAGGGTGACGAATGCTAAGTCGGCTTTGAGCAGGGTGCTTTTTTTGGCTCATCGAAACGCAGTGATGGAAGCGGGCGTTTTTCTAGCAAGTGCTGGTGGGGAATGGCACTGACCACAGCGTATGTATCGAAATTAGCGAGTTTATGCAAAATACATAAACTCGCTAATTTCGATACATACCGCGCGTAGAACTGATGACAACGAGATGTGCAACTCAAACGAGGCTGCAAGCGCAGCCCCTTTTGCACATTTTTTCCGCGTTAGTGCCTGCCAGGCTCAGCGGATAGGCGTCGACGGCGCATGAGGTGATAGGCCGCCGGAATGACGAACAGCGACAGCAACGGCGCCGTGACCATACCGCCAATCATCGGGGCGGCAATGCGGCTCATCACCTCGCTGCCGGCACCACCTCCTAAAAGTATTGGTAACAAACCAGCGATAACCACCGCAACGGTCATGGCCTTGGGGCGAACGCGCTGCACAGCGCCTTCACGAATCGCGGCCATCAACCCGCGTTCTGTGTTGTCACCGAGCTCTTGACGCTCGGCCCAGGCATTTTTCAGGTAGAGCAGCATGATCACGCCAAATTCGGCAGAAACTCCAGCCAGGGCGATAAAGCCGACCCCGGTGGCAACCGACAGGTTGAATCCCAACAGATAGAGAAACCATGCTCCGCCCGTGAGAGCGAATGGCAGCGTGGCCATAATCAGCAAAGCCTCATCAAAGCGTGCAAATGTCAGGTAAAGCAGGACGAAGATGATCAGCAGCGTGGCGGGGACCACCAGTTTTAGTCGTGCATTTGCCCTCTCAAGAAACTCGAACTGACCTGAGTAGCTCAGGCTCATGCCGGGCTGCAACTTGACCTGCTCGCTGACGAGCCGACGTAGATCGGCGACTACCGATGCAATGTCCCGGCCACGCACGTCGATGTACACCCAGCCTGAAGGCCGTGCGTTTTCACTTTTGAGCATCGGCGGCCCGTCGTTGACCTTGATCTTCGCCACTGTGCCAAGGGTGATCTGGCTGCCTAGCGGGGTGTAGATTGGCAACTGCTCCAAAGCGCTAAGCGAATCCCGCCACTCCCGAGGGTAACGGACGTTGATTGGGAAGCGTGCAAGCCCTTCAATGGTTTCACCGACATTTTCCCCGCCGATAGCGCCGGCCACGATCGACTGCACATCGGCGATATTCAGTCCGTATCGGGCGGCGGCTTGTCGGTCGATATCCACGTCGATGTAACGTCCACCGGTTAATCGCTCGGCCAGAGCCGAACTGACACCGGCTACGCCCTTGGCCACTCGCTCGACCGCCTGAGTCGCCGAATCGATTTCCGTCAGGTTGGTGCCGGCAATCTTTACACCAATAGGACTTTTGATCCCCGTAGCCAGCATGTCTATTCGGTTGCGAATCGGTGGTATCCAGATATTCGTCAGCCCAGGAACTCGCACCACTCGGTCCAGCTCCTCCACCAGTTTTTCCGGAGTCATGCCTGGTCGCCATTGCTCCTGTGGCTTGAACTGGATGGTGGTTTCGAACATCTCCAGCGGCGCCGGGTCGGTGGCAGTTTCGGCACGTCCCGCTTTACCGAAGACATGTTCGACCTCTGGCACGGTCTTGATCAGGCGGTCGGTCTGTTGCAGCAGTTGCGCCGCTTTCTGTGCGGACAATCCGGGCAGCGCCGAAGGCATATAGAGCAGGTCGCCCTCATTCAAAGGCGGAAGAAACTCGCCCCCCAAGCGCGACATTGGCCATAGCGCACTAAAAAACACCAACGCCGCCACAAGCAGCGTGATCCTCGGTCGCCGCAGCACTGCATCCAGAGCCGGCTGGTAGATCCGGATGAGCCAGCGGCTCAGCGGGTTGTTTTTTTCATTAGGAATCCGTCCCCGAATCCAGTAGCCCATCAAAACCGGCACCAAGGTCACTGACAATCCCGCTGCTGCAGCCATGGCGTAGGTCTTGGTGAAAGCCAGCGGGCCGAACAGCCGACCCTCTTGCGCTTGCAGGGTGAACACCGGAATGAACGAAAGAGTGATGATCAACAAACAGAAGAATAGGGCTGGTCCAACTTCAGTCGCCGCTTCGGTCATTACCTGCCAATGACGTTCACCATTCAGTTCCTCACCTGGATTGGCCACGTGCCATGCCTCAACTTTCTTGTGTGCGTTTTCGATCATCACCACAGCAGCATCGACCATGGCGCCGATGGCGATGGCTATCCCACCCAGGGACATGATGTTGGCGTTGAGCCCTTGGTAGCGCATGACAATAAAGGCCATCAGTACACCGACCGGCAGGGAAATAATAGCCACCAGAGAGGAGCGCAGGTGCCAAAGAAAGATCCCGCAAACCAATGCGACAACGATGAACTCTTCGATGAGCTTGTGGCTGAGGTTTTCAACAGCGCGGTCAATCAGTTTCCCACGGTCGTAGGTGGTGACAATTTCCACTCCGGCCGGAAGGCTGCTTTTCAACTCGTCGAGTTTGGTCTTGACCGCCGCAATGGTCTCGCGAGCATTCTTACCGCTGCGCAAAATCACCACGCCGCCAACCGTCTCGCCTTCGCCGTCGAGTTCGGTGATGCCACGGCGCATCTCCGGCCCCAACTGGATCGTGGCGACATCGCCCAAGTTCACCGGCACACCGCCCGATCCCAGCTTGAGGGGGATCGCCCGAAAATCATTGAGCGTCTTCAGGTAGCCGGATGCACGCACGATGAACTCGGTCTCTGCCATCTCCAGCACCGCGCCACCCGTTTCCTGATTGGCCTTGCCGATCGCTTCGGTCACCTCGGCCTGCGTAATACCAAGACTGGCCAGTTTGAGCGGATCAAGCTGCACTTGGTACTGCTTGACCATGCCGCCCACAGTGGCCACTTCCGCCACATTGGGCAGGGTCTTGAGTTCAAACTTGAGGAACCAGTCCTGAAGTGCGCGTAGCTGCGCCAGATCATGCCCGCCAGTGCGATCCACCAGCGCGTACTGGAAGATCCATCCTACGCCTGTCGCATCTGGCCCCAACGCTGGCTTGGCGCTGGCCGGCAAGCGGCTTTGTACTTGGCTCAAGTACTCCAACACCCGCGAGCGAGCCCAGTACAAGTCAGTGCCGTCTTCGAACAGCACATAGACAAAGCTGTCACCGAAAAAGGAATAACCACGCACCGTCTTGGCACCTGGTACTGAGAGCATGGTGGTGGCCAACGGATAGGTGACCTGGTTCTCGACAATCTGGGGTGCTTGTCCAGGATACGGGGTGCGGATGATCACCTGCACATCGGACAAGTCTGGTAGCGCATCAATGGGCGTGCTCTGCACCGACCAAATGCCCCACGCCGTGATAAACAGCGTCGCCAGTAGCACCAGGAATCGGTTGGTTACGGACCAACGAATCAGGGCTGCAATCATGGCTGGCCCCCTGATTTGTCCAGACGCTCAACACGCAAGCCGTCGTCGGTCTGATTCACACCTATCCGGACCTTGTCGCCCGTTTTAAGACCCTGCATCAGAGCGGGATTGGCGAGCGGGAACGTCATCGTCATGCCAGGCATGCCCAGCGTCTTAAAAGGGCCGTGAGCGAGAGTGACTTCTTTATCGTTGATCTCAACGATTTGCCCATCCGCTTCATGCAAACCGGCGGCGGCTGCACTGGTGGGTGAAGGTTCCTCTGATTTGGCAACGATGCCTTTAAGACTGGCCTCTGAGTCGAGCAGGAACTGGCCAGAGCTAACCACTTTTTGGCCCTCTTCCAACCCTTTCAATATCGCCGTCTTGCCATCGCTTTCCTGCCCAAGTTGCACCTCCACGGGACGATAGCGACCGGCGTCTTCAGCGAGCATCACCAGGGCACGTAGACCGGTGCGAATGACCGCCTCGCTCGGCACCCACAGCACACTTTGCTCCGTCGCGCGATTAAGGCTCACGCGTGCGGTCATACCCGGCCTGAGACGGCCTTGCGGGTTAGGCAATTCGACGCGCACGCGAAGGGTGCGACTATCGGGATTGGTTTCTGGAAGAATCGCGCTTACCACGCCGTTGAGCACGACGCCTGGGAACGCGGGCAAACGC
Source organism: Pseudomonas sp. H26/SER47-MNA-CIBAN-0231 (assembly GCF_040310465.1). Lineage (NCBI taxonomy): Bacteria > Pseudomonadati > Pseudomonadota > Gammaproteobacteria > Pseudomonadales > Pseudomonadaceae > Pseudomonas > Pseudomonas sp. H26/SER47-MNA-CIBAN-0231. Next base: position 299,480 of record NZ_JBEOPW010000003.1, read on the forward strand.
GCCTCAGCCACTTGTCCCAGCTGTATCGACCCGAATTCAGTCTCCGGGACCGCCAGAGCCAGCCAGACGTTACTCAACCCATTCACGCGTGCCAGTGTTTGGCCGGCAGCCACTGTCATACCTTCGCGCACATCGAGTTCTTGCAACACCCCACTGATAGGGCTGGTGAGGGTCAGGTTCGGTTGGACTTTGCCACTGCGCTCTACTTGAGTAATCGATGCCGCCGGCATCCCGGTAAGCCGCAAACGCTGGCGAGCCGCTGCCAGCAAGCCCGCATCGCCGCTACGCTTAAGTGCGAGAAACTCCTCCTGAGCCGCAGACCACTCCGGGACAAGAATATCCGCCAAGGCGGCGTTGGCTTTGATCACATCGCCAGGAGCATGGGCATACACGCGCTCGACGAAACCCGCCGTACGGGCCTGGATGACGGCGACGTCACGCTCGTTGAAGGTCAATACACCTACAACGTCCAGACTCGAAGCAAACACACCTCGATTGACCGTAGCCAGTCGCACACCAAGATTCTGGGTCAGGCTTGGATCAATGCGAACAGTGGCGCTGTCCCCCTTGCTATCCGCGTACTGAGGGACCATCTCCATGTCCATGAAGGGCGACTTACCCGGCTTATCGAATTTCTGTTGTGGGTACATGGGGTCGTACCAATACAGAACCTTGCGATCGACTGAGGACTCCGGCTTCGGCTCCGATGCTGCATCCGGTACTGCGCTCACCCTCGGTTGAGCCAACCAGTAACCACCGGCGACTCCCAAAGCAATTGAGATGCTGACAACAAAAACCCCTTTCCATGTTCGAGAGATCATTGAGCGGACTCCCCATAGGCGAAATACAGGCGAGCGCTGGTGAGAGCACGCTGCTCTTCAACATCAATCTGCTTGAGACGGGCTTCGATAAGCTCGCGCCGAGCGGCCACGACGGAGTTCAGATCGCCTTTGCCGGCGCGATAGCTGGCCATAGTGAGCTCGACCTTTTCCTTAGCCAAAGGGAGCAGGCTGGTCTGGGCTCGATGAACGGCGCGGTTCAGGCGCTCATAGTCCGCTAAGTCATCCTCCAATTGCTGGGTGTGCTCGCGTGAAAGGACCTCACGCTCAGCCTCAAGCTGATTGAGTTCCGCATGCTTGGCTGCGATTTTTGGGTTTTGTCGCGAGTCAGGAAACAGTGGTAGATCCCATGAAAACTGCACGCTGACCATGTCGCCGAACTCTCGGCCGCGATGCTGATAGTCGACTTCCCAGCTCCAATCAGACCGCTTTTCCGCTTCGGCCTCGCGCACCTTGGCCTGCGCTTCGCGGGTCATTGGGGCAAACGCTGCCAATTCTGGGTGATGTTGAACGTTGTGAGAGTACCCAGAGGCTTCTACAGGCCATTCAGGCAAGCTGCCCACAGGTTTATCGTTTGCGGCTGGTCCAATCCAGCTCTTCAAAGCTGCTCGGGCTTGCGATCTCTGGCGAATCAGATCGTCCTGCTGCTCTTCCAGTTGTGCCGCCTCCTGTTTGGGCGTGACGGCATCAGCAGGTTGAGCGCGGCCACCGGCAATCTGCGCGCGGACGGTATCGGCCAGCAGGCGGTTTTCCCTATAGAAGTCCTGGAACAGCGCGTCTTTACGCTCAACGGAATAGCTGCTGATCCAGGCCAGCGCCGTGGCCTGACGAACCTTTAGACGTTCGACCAGACGCTCAGCGGCAGCGCGGTCAATGGCTGCATCAGCAACCTCGATTCGGGCTTTTCGTTTGGCGCTGTTCGGCATTTCCTGACTGACACCGACCATTTGCATGGTCATGAAGTCCTGATCGATGCTCCAGCGATCCGGCCCCCCAATGGGATAGTTCTGTATACCTACCAGCAACTTGGGATCGGGTAGTTCCCCGGCTGGGATGGCTGCACTAGTGGCGGCACGAATTTTTGCATCTTGTGCAGTCAGCGACGGCGCATTGGTTTCAGCCAGCTGCAAAGCATCATCGAGTGTCAACGCAGCAGCGAAACTCGGCGTGGCCAATACGCTTGCCGCCAAGATGGCCACGAGGGGCCGCCCTGTGCAATAGCACTTGGATTTCATGTTCACGATTCCTGTGATGATCCACTGCGTGCTTCATGAGAGATGCACGCAGATATCCCATACCGCCTGACGCGGAATGAGGCTCAGTGTGGTACAGGAATCAAATGCGGGGAGGTCGCCATACCCCTGATGGAGTTTGGACAGGATGGGAATCTATGGAGATGGACGCTGCGAGGGGGCTCGACAGGGTCACCGGAGGCTTGATGATGGAGACTTGCAGCATGCCGCCGGTCTTGCACTCCTGGCCCGGCTTACAGGGTTTACCGTGCTCGGTTGGGCTTTTCATGTCATGGCAGCAGTCTTGGCCCATGCCGTCCATCATCGCCATGCCCATGGTTTGCATCGGGCACGGCTCTGTCGGCGCCTGAACACCCGCCATCCCGCTGAAGGGAAGCGCCAGGCTAATCAGGAAAATCAGGCAAAGCCGTAGATAGCGTGTCATGGGCTGAAGTGTAGCCAGTAGAAATGGTGCTAACAATCACGTTCTAGGCTTCTTGGTTAGCTGCCAGAAACCTCTATTGCGCGCTCATTTCCATTTCAGGACTTAGCGTGCCTAACCATGCGACAAGACAGATGATGAGGATTGCCATCAGGAATTCGAATTTCATGCTGCGGCGCAAGGCATTGACCGCTACAGAGTATTGACCATTGCGAACCGAGCGCTCCAATAGCGGGCTTAAGTGAAAGCGGTTCAGCGTCGCTAAAACGATCATCCCGGCAAAGAGCAGGATCTTCAAAAACAGCAACTGGCCATAGGTACTGAGCATGACCTCATCAAGGTTGGGACCGACGATGAAAAGGTAATTTACTACTCCCGTAACGCTTATGATCGCAACAATCACACCGCCGGCCGACTCAAAGCCAGTCAGCACGCGGGCAAGAATACGTGCTTCCTCCTCACCCTTCAGCGATTTCAACCGCAGCAGTAGAGCGAAGGCCGCTAGAGCACCCAACCAGCCACCTGCCGCTAATAAATGGAAAATGTCGCTGAGAAAATGCCAGTAGCGGCGGCTGCCTTCGTCCATGGCACCATGCCCTGTCCAGGCTAGCGTGGCCAACGCGATTGCTCCACAGGCGGTGACGATCCAGAGGCTGGGTGTCGGATATCGTTTATTCAACGCGACGCCCAGAATTGCCCCCACCAAGGCGGCTATCCGAACCATCCAGGTCAACCCAACATCGGTGCCCATGATGACCATTTCAAAAATGTGGTGATGTAGCTCCATAAGCTCCGATACACCGCTCATTGCTTTTGCAAGCAACAACATCGCAGCAAGGGACAGAGCTACACCTGCAATAGAAGTACCGTAAAGAAGCGACTCAAAGTTCAAGACCGTGCCCGATACCCTTTCCTTTCCCCTGAGACTGTACAAGCCGAATATGGCCAGTCCAAATAACAACATCAGGTCAAAATAGAGAGCAAAGCGAACCACGATATTTAATGAGTCGCTCATGGATCATTTCACTTTGAATGAAAAGTTGCCGGTGATCGGGTGGGTGTCCGAAGACACTGCACGCCATTCAACTTTGTAGGTACCGGTGGTCAGCGGTGCAGCCGGCGTAATCACCATCGTTTTCGGATCACCACCAGCAGCGACAGCGGCCTTTACACCCATGGGGGAGTTAGGCATGCCAGGCATGTCGGTCATGATCAGCTTTGCACCGGAAAACTGAGTGGTGAGATTCTCAGAAAAATGCAGTTCGATTTTCGACGGAGCCGCCGCATCCGAGCCTTCTGCCGGAGTGGAAGAAAGAAGTTTTGGATGTGCCTGGGCCACTGCACTCAGAAGCAAACCAGCAGTGATTGCAACGGCCACGGACGTAGTTTTAAGGAATGACATGCAAGACTCCTCACAGCAAGCGCTGTTGATTCGAGGTTTTTTGGGAGGAACTAGTTTTTAATTTCTTTAAAAACCACTGTTGATTAACTCGGAGCCCCCGTCCTCTTCGCCAGGTTGAACAGGAGAAACTCGCTAGCCCTAACGTCACAGTGCGAGAACACGATGCCACACGATCACAAACTGTTCGATTACATTTCAGTCAGCTTGATCCGATGTTTGGCATCTAATCGTTGAGCGTAGCAAGGCCTGAAAAGAGACGGCGTACCGCAGGACCGGGGAGCTCAATCACTCTGAAAAATCCGCAGAGGCGTAGCTAAACGCACAACGCCAAGACGCCGTTGGTCCCAAATGTTTTGTCGCTCAGCTAACCGTCGAATCGACGGCCGGAAACTCAAGATGAAAAGCCGTTTTCCCGTCGCCTGACGTACACCAGATCTTGCCATCGTGCGCTTCGACAATTGATCGGGTAATCGACAGACCTAGCCCTGCGTTGCTTGGACTTCCTTCTCGCCGCGCTGGGTCCACGCGATAAAAACGATCAAACAGCTTTTCAAGGTGTTCGGGGGCAATGGGCTCACCATGGTTTTCCACGACAACCGTTACCGACGCATCCTTGTGCTGAATATCGACACTGATTGACGTCCCTTCATAGGTGTAGCGCAGCGCATTTGAGAGCAGATTGGAAATCGCTCGGTGGAGCATAAGAACATCACCTCGCACGCTCCCCCGTCCTGAAACCTTGAGCTCGATCCCTCGTTCATCAGCCAACAGGCGGTAGTACTCAAGCAATTTTTCCACGACAGCCACCAGGTCTATTGGCTTGCTCTCGTGCGTAATTAGACCATTGTCAGATTTCGCCAGAAAAAGCATGTCATCAATCATCCGGCTCATGCGCTTCAAGTCATCAAGATTGGAGTACAAATTGTCTTCGTAGTCCTCGATGTTTCTTTTTCTCGAAAGCACCACTTCAGTGTGGGTCATCAAGTTGCTCACGGGGGTCCGTAGTTCGTGGGCAATGTCTGCCGAAAAGTTGGATAACCGGACAAATGCATCGTCGAGCCTGGATAACATGGCGTTGAACGACAACACCATCTGTTGAAGCTCTTTCGGAACGGGTGCCAGGGGAATACGCTCCTTGAGTGATTTTGCTGACATGGAGGCAGCAACCCGTGTGACCTGGCGGATAGGCCGCATGCCACTGCTAGCTACCATCCAGCCGAGTGCAGCACTGACCAATGCGCTGATCACCAACCCTATCCAAAACCATCGTTCGAGCGTCTCGAAAAAGGACATATGCTGCGTAACGTCAAAAATCAACATGACAGTTAATGGCCTTTCTTGTCCCGTCACTACGGATTGCGCAGTCACACCACGGAACATCTGCTCTTGCTCCCGCCATTCCCAGACGGTTGTGTTTGTGGTTGTTCGAAACGCCTTCGGAACGTCGACCGGGCCGGGATCCGCAAACAGCACCTTGCCGTCGCCATCGATGATAAGCGCAGTCAAATCACGGTGTGCGCCCAGCAGCGCTTCTAACTCCGGTTTAGCCTCGCTGAATTGATCGATGTTGCTCAGCCCGGACAAGATCCGCTGGGTCGAGTGGAGTTTTTCGTACAATGCCTGCTGATCCAGCATCTTGAAATGATGCCGGCTGAGGTTATTGAAACTGAGTCCGGCGACCGTGAGCACGGCCGTTACCGCGAGCATAAACATCAGACTCATACGAGTCGTCAGGGACATCCGGTTCATCACGACTCCGAATCTGGTGCATCGAGCATGTAACCCATTCCCCTTGAGGTATGAATCAACTTGACCTCAAAATCGTCGTCTATCTTGGCCCTGAGCCGTCTCACTGCAACCTCGATAACGTTGGTATCGCTGTCGAAGTTCATATCCCAAACCTGGGAGGCGATAAGAGACTTTGGCAGCACCTCCCCTCGACGACGCAGCAGAAGCTCAAGCAACGCGAACTCTTTGGCCGTAAGGTCTATGCGTTTGCCTCCTCGGATGGCTCGACGCTTGAGCAGGTCCACTTCAAGGTCAGCCAGTTTCATAAAGGTTTGCGAAGGTGCGCTGCTACCGCGACGCAGCAGCGTTCTGACTCGAGCAAGCAATTCAGAAAACGCGAAGGGTTTGATCAGATAGTCATCCGCACCGAGTTCAAGTCCCTTCACTCGGTCTTCAACGCGGTCTCTGGCGGTGAGAAAAAGCACCGGGACGTCTTTCCCGGAAGCGCGCACCTTCTGCAGGACTTCCCAGCCATCCAAACCCGGCATCATGACGTCGAGAATCAGCAGATCATAGGCTTCGCTCAAAGCGTGCTGAAGCGCCTCTTTTCCATTCGTGAAACGGTCGACATTGAACCCGGCCTCGTTGAGCCCTTGCTGCAAATAGATACCTATTTTTGGTTCGTCTTCAGCGACAAGAAGTCTCATGAGGTCGTTCTCAGATAAAGGTTAAGCGGAGTCTGCAACGAAAACTGGCAGCCAACCAGCAACTGACAGAAAAGTAATCTTGGCTTCAGGTAGATGTCAGCGAGTGCTGGCTAGGGTTCAGACATGAGCACTTCATTGGTGCTCGACCGACCTCTGAGCGATGAATCGTATGGAAGTCGGATTCCCTCATGAGGAGCTACCCCGATGAACCACCTGAAAATGCTGTTTTTTGTAAGCTCGATACTGGTCTCGGCTTCTGTGTGGGCTGAAAGCGGCGGAGATCGTGTGATTGAGCGTATGGAAGGTTTGCGCGACAAGGCCGAGGCCACGTTGATGAAAGCTGAACAAGCCCCTGAAGGAGAGCGTCACGTCCACATGGCAGAACACATGAAGATGCTTGGCGACATCATGAGCCAGCTCCACAACGATCACCCAGATGCCTCAATGTCACCCCAACAGCATCTAGCCTGGATGGAGAAGCACGACAAAATTGTTGACGACGTTTTGCGCCAGATGCAGCGCGAGCACAAATTGATGCTTTCAGAAAACCATCAATAAACGCCCCCAGGATAAGTACTTGTCAGCATCTTGTTGCGGCGTCAATTGGACGCCGTATCTATTTAGAAAACTGACAAAGAAGTAATGCCCAAGTCAGTTAGCTGGCAGCTGAGCATCATTAGCATAGCCAATGTTCCCACGTATTCCTGAGGTCACCATGAAAACTACGCTCGCTACCCCGTTCATCGCAGCAATGACCCTTTTTTTCGCTGCTACGGCTATGGCTAATGCTGGGCATGGACAAGACGACATAGGCCAGCCTGGTGTGGCCTCTGACGTTACCCGCACTGTAGAGGTCGAGATGGGCGACATTTTTTTCAAGCCTAAAAGCATTGACGTAAAACCTGGTGAAACAATCCGCTTTGTCCTTCGCAACGAGGGTTCGCTGCTGCATGAGTTCAACATCGGCAAAGCCGCTGCTCATGCAGCACACCAGAAAGAAATGGCAAGCATGTTCAAGAACGGAACATTAAGCCCTACCGGTACCGGGAAGATGAGCGGCATGAGCCACGGCATGGGCGGAATGAAGATGGTCGCAATGGAGCATGACGACCCTAACAGTGTCCTGATTGAGCCTGGCTCAACCCAAGAGCTGATCTGGACCTTCAACGACAGTGCAGGGCTTCAGTTTGCCTGCAACGTGCCGGGGCATTACCAATCGGGAATGGTCGGCGAATTTGATCTGAAATAAACCGGAGTCGGCTGTTTCTGCCGGCCCGACGCAAGAGTTGGCTACGCTAAGTCGCAAGTAACATAGCAACGCTTCTCAGCCGGGGTCCGTGCGGAAACATCACCGCACCACTGTGGAGCCGCAAATCAGCGTTGTACTGAATATGCTCATTTCTAGTAGCACCTTACAAGGGGAATAGACATGCCTACCACCTCTGGCCATCACGACCATAATCACACCCATGCTGCTTCCCGGGATGATGCTGATCTACATGACCCGGTGTGTGGAATGGCAGTCACTTCGTCGAGTAAATTTGCTGAGACTTACCAGGGACAGACGTATCGGTTCTGTAGCCTGAAATGTCAGGAGAAGTTTCGAGCGGACCCTGAGCGCTACAGTGGCCACGTGGTGCGCAACGAGTCAGGCAGCACAACGCCGGAGTCTGCGGTACAAACGGGCACTGAATTTACGTGCCCGATGCATCCTGAAATACGGCAGACCGGCCCCGGTAACTGTCCTAAATGTGGCATGGCACTAGAGCCTGTCATGCCGGCGCTTGATGAAGAAGAAAATCCTGAACTCCGGGATTTCAATCGCCGCTTCTGGTGGTCGCTGCCCTTAACCGTGGTCGTAACCGTGCTCGCGATGGCGGGTCACTCGTTACAACTTCTTCATGGTTCGGCTCAAAACTGGATCGAGTTCGCTCTGGCGACACCCGTGACCTTATGGGCAGGATGGCCTTTTTTTGTAAGGGGACTGGCCTCGGTTAAAAATCGCAGTCCCAACATGTGGACTCTGATTGGGTTGGGCACCGCCGCAGCTTATCTGTACAGCGTCATAGCAACGCTCTTCCCCCAAAGTTTTCCCTCCAATTTCATGCAAGATGGACGTATCGGCGTTTACTTCGAAGCGGCAGCGGTCATCATCTCGCTCACGTTGCTTGGCCAGATCCTTGAGCTCAAAGCCCGATCACAAACTTCCGCCGCCATTAAGTCTCTTCTCGGCCTTTCGCCCAAAACTGCACGCCGGATCAATGCCGATGGCCAGGAGGAAGACATTCCTCTCACACATGTGCACCTGGGAGACCACTTACGGGTCAGACCGGGTGAAAAGGTGCCAGTTGATGGTTCGTTACTTGAGGGTGAAAGTGCGGTGGATGAGTCGATGCTCACTGGCGAGCCAGTCCCGGTAATGAAGAAAGCTGGAGATAGCCTGATCGGCGCCACGCTGAATACGCATGGGAGCCTGGTGATGGAGGCCCAGAAGGTCGGTGCCGAAACCATGCTGTCCCAGATCGTACAGATGGTCGCGAGAGCTCAGCGTTCCAAGGCGCCGATGCAACGAATGGCCGACTCGATTGCCGGCTACTTCGTGATGGGTGTTATCGCGATTGCGATAATGACATTTATCGGTTGGGGGCTTTTCGGCCCTGAGCCCAGTTGGGTGTTTGGTCTAATCAACGCTGTCGCCGTGCTGATCATCGCTTGTCCCTGTGCGTTGGGACTTGCTACGCCTATGTCGATCATGGTGTCGACAGGTAAAGCAGCCAGCATGGGTGTTTTGTTCAGAGATGCCAGTGCAATTGAAAGCCTTTGCAGAATCGACACGCTGATTGTCGACAAGACAGGCACCCTGACAGAGGGACGGCCCGTGTTTCACAGCGTGGAGGCCACTCCCACCTTCAATCCCGACGACGTCCTTCACCTGGCTGCCAGCCTTGATCAGGGCAGCGAGCATCCTTTAGCACATGCGATCGTCGATCACGCCCGAGCCGAGAACATAAAGCTCACCAAGCCCGAATCCTTTGAGTCGGATTCGGGTATCGGCGTCAGTGGCGTTGTCGATGGCAAGAAGCTCCAGCTGGGGAACACAGCGTTGATGGAAGCCGCAGGCGTGAGCACCAACTCCCTACAAGAGCGCGCTGAGGTGTTGCGACTTGACGGCATCAGTATTATCTACCTCGCCGTCGACGGCGCATTGGCAGGTTTGTTGGCCGTATCAGATCCGATCAAGCCGACCTCAAAAGAGGCCGTCACCAAGCTTAAGGCTCACAACGTGAAAATCATCATGGCTACTGGGGACGGGCTTACTACCGCTCGGGCTGTCGCCAGGGAGATGGGGATTGAAGAGGTCCACGGTGAAGTCAAACCCCAAGACAAGGAACGTCTGGTGGCAGACCTACAGCAACACGGGCGAAAAGTGGCCATGGCAGGTGACGGTATCAACGATGCTCCGGCCCTGGAGCGAGCAGATGTGGGGATAGCCATGGGAACGGGGACTGACGTGGCGATGAATAGCGCGCAACTCACGCTGGTCAAAGGTGACCTGATGGGGATCTTACGAGCACGAGCTCTTTCGGTCGCCACAGTTAAAAACATGCGCCAGAATTTGGGCTTTGCTTTTCTCTACAACTCAATGGGTATACCTCTTGCCGCTGGTTTGCTCTATCCATTGACGGGGCACCTCCTGTCGCCAATGATCGCTGCCATAGCCATGAGCGTCAGTTCTGCATCTGTAGTTTTCAATGCATTGAGGCTGAGGAATACCCGAGTTGACTGACCTTCAAAATTGCAGCGGTTTTAACTCGGGGGAATGGCTATCCATGTGCTTTCTTCAGTCCCTTTAAGCGCGCATTCGCCCGTTGCACAGCGGCCATTTTTTCAGGCCGCTTCATGCGCTTCCACTTTCTGATGTCTTCCTTGCTTCGCCCGCAGCTCACACACAGATCACCACTGAGTTGGCAAACCGAGATACAAGGATTCTCGATTTCTTTTGCCATGGTCAGTCCCCCTTAGCTTTATGTAGTTGAGCCATGCGACGTTTCCAGTCGCCTATGTGCGTGCGTTGGCACTCTTGCTCCGAGTCAAAGCGGACATTGCGGTCTGAAACAGGCAGGTCAAGATTGGCCTCTTTCAAGGCGATCGCCGTCAACTCAAAGATGCGGGCCTTCGCATCAATCTCGGCCCGCTTCCTGTCAGCCAGGGTTTCGAACACCCAGATGACCTTTAGGGTTTCAGCCAACGCACTTAGGTCAGCGGTGTGAGTGAGCCAAATAAAGCCCTTTATCTCGTCCTTTGCTGTTTCGCACGCGTCGGTGAGCGTGACGATGAACTGGCGCTCGATTCGAGCCAGCTCACGTTTACCGGGCGGCATCGGTGTTTCCTATAGAGGCTGTGCTGGACAGGCGCTGAGTCATGTTTGTCGGAACTCGACGGTCAGGTGGCTGACTTCGTGAACCGGTTTGAGACGTTCACGAATGCTGTCGGCGTTCACAGTGGCTTCACCTAGAACGCTGACGATCGCCGCGCGCGCTTGAGGACCCACCCTCCAAACGTGCAAGTCTGTAATGGTAGCGCCACCCGGTTTCTCAACGAGTTCGCGGATTTCCTCGGCAACGTGGGCGTCGGTCTGATCGAGCAACACGCCCGCAGTTACCCCCATCAAGGTCCAGGCCCAACGCGCGATAACGAAAGCGCCGACGATACCCATGACCGGGTCGAGCCACACCCAGCCCAGATACCGACCGGCAAGCAATGCAGCGATGGCCAGAATCGACGTCAACGCGTCTGCAATGACATGGACATAGGCCGACCTCAAGTTGTTGTCGTTTCCGTTGTGGGCATGAGGGTGATCGTGGTCGTGGTCGTGGTCGTGGTCGTGGTCGTGCCCATGCCCCAGCAGCAGGGCACTGACAATGTTGACGAGCAAACCGACAACGGCGATGAGGGTCGCGGTGCCAAATTGAACCGGTGTTGGCTGCAACAAACGCATGACCGATTCAACGCCAATGCCCAACGCAACAATGCCGAGAATCAGCGCCGAGGCGAACCCGCCCAAGTCTCCAACCTTTCCTGTACCGAAACTGTAGCGCTGGCTGGTAGCGTGGCGTTTTGCGTATCCGTAAGCGGCCGCCGCGATGCCCAATGCGCCGGCATGGGTTGCCATGTGGAAGCCATCGGCCAGTAACGCCATCGAACCCGTGATATAGCCGGCGGTGATCTCCCCGATCATCATTACCACCGTGAGTGCTACAACCCAAAGCGTACGCTTGGCATTCTCGTCGTGCGCTGAGCCTAGAAACACGTGGTCGTGTGTGTAATCGATGTCTGTCCTGCTCATACGTGTTTACCTGGATGCATTCACTTGGAGTACCGGCGGATAGCTTCAAGAAGCTCTTCGACGCCCTTGTTACGCTCTTCTTCGCTGAGCGCAGGGTTCGCGACATGCTCTCGTGCGTGATCCTCGATGATCTCTTCCATCAGCCCGTTGATGGCACCCCGAGTGGCCGCAACAAGATGGAGTGTCTTGGCGCAGTCGAGATCCGATTCCAATGCTCGTTCAACAGCTTGAATCTGTCCGGCAATACGTTTTACGCGTTTAAGAAGATCGTCTTTGTGTGATGCGATGTGGCCCACGTGATACCCCCCTGGCTATATTAGCTCGCATGATAGGCGTACCCCCTATACCTATGCAAGGTTCGCGGGAGGACAGATCAAAGCTTTTTGACGGAACGAGAGGCTTACAAAATCGAGGGATCAAGCAAGAGAGCCGCAATGTGCCGTTAGGCGACCTCAACCGACCAGGGCCATAGGGCGCACTGGTCGAATCCGTTCAAACGGTAGTGAGCTGATTAACAACCGGGTGGTCAAGTTTGTGAAATTTCTCGAAATGACGCTCACGGCCTTGATTAGATAATTGTTGACCTTGCCACGGTGTCAACGTCGATGCTTTAGCTGCGGGGAAAAGACACCGCTCAGCACGAGGATAATTAACATGGTCGTCTTAGATGTATCAGGCATTGGTTGCGGCAGCTGCGTCGGCAAAATCACCAGAGCGATCCAGGCACTGGACGGCAACGCTACGGTCTCAGTCGATCGATCAACCGGTAAGGTGAGTGTTGAAAGTAGCGAAAACGCGGAACAGCTTCGTAAAGCTGTGGAGGCTGTTGGTTTTCCTTCCAAGATCAGCCATTGAATGGAGACGCCTGCTCCTGAGTAGAGCGTCGTCTGATGGTGAATACCTTTGAATCCGAAAGTACCTGAGCCGCTGTATCGGCCAAAGTTGGCTCGCATGCGCCTATGCTGCTAGTCACCGCGCAGAGCTTTGAGCAAACCCTTGAATGCTCCATTTAGCCGAGTAAAAGCGGCATCGAAACGTATCGCGTTTTCCGTGTATTTCGCGACCTCGACCTGCTGATCGACAGTATTTTGGTCCAAGGCAGGCTGAGCCGGCGTGCTGTAAAGCAAGTCGCGCCCGTATATAGCCACCGCCGATTCTTTCTTAAGAAAATGCTTTGCGTTTGTTGTTTTCAAAGAAAACGCAGTGGTAGCAGGTTCTTTGGTTTGGCTGGCGAGCACAGTAGAAAAATCCAAGTCTTGGGCTTTGAAGTTCGGAGTGTCAGCGTTCGCGATATTGTTACTTAAGATCTCAGCTCTTTGGCCACGATAAACTAACGCTCTTTCTGCGGAGCCTAATGCTTTCTCAAAATTAATACTCACAATCAATCACCCTCGGTGGCATTACTATCTTCTTTGATCATTGAACACCCAGCTGTTGCAGCAGAGCATTCAAGTCTCCTATTAATTTTAATGCAGAGACCTAGAACATCGCCTCCGTGAGAATTAATGGAACCCAAAGCAATGATTACACTTCAATCTTATATTCAATAAAAGTCGCGCAATGCGAAAAGATGGAGACCATACGTATTAAATAGCGTGTACTTCAAGAAAAATATTCCAAACTGACACAACTGTAATATTGGCCTAAGCTTCCTGACAGGGGGTGTCTCTTATAGTCCAACTGAGTCTTTTGCTCACCCCCAAAGAGTCCAATCCATGATGTGATTCAGAGGGGATATTTTCACACATCTGAGGTAGCCCATATGAACACCATCAAAACCTTGTTCGTCGTCGCAGCGCTGACTGTTTCCACTCTGGCCATGGCTGAAGGCGGTGGTGACCGGACTTTCGCACGTATGGAAGTGGCCAGGACGAATTCGATGGAATCGTACCAGGTAGCTCAAACGCAGAGCGCTCAACCGCCTGTCGCTGAAAGCAAAGCCAAAGCGATGGACCATAAAAACTGCTGAACGATCAGGCACGCGGCCAAGCTGACAGAAATGTAATCACGAAGGTGGTTTAGATGTGGCAATTTCTGAGCTCGCTTGCAATGAAAAATTCGTCTTTTTTTCGGTACGCGAAGCTCATCTTGCCAACTCACGGGTTGATTTGAACGGCTCCCTTTTGACTGATTGGAAATAAACGGCATGCATTCCAAAACCTCTAGACGGACATTCGTTAAAGGCCTGGCCGCCGGCGGCATCCTTGGTGGCCTTGGTCTGTGGCGCACTCCTGTATGGGCAGTGACCAGTCCCGGCCTGCCGAGCGTCCTCACCGGCAACGAATTTGATCTGTTTATTGGTGAAACGCCGGTAAACATCACTGGCTCGCCGCGCACAGCCATGACCATCAATGGCTCGTTGCCGGGGCCTTTGCTGCGTTGGCGCGAAGGCGAGACGGTCACTCTGCGCGTGAAAAACCGTCTGGAGCAAGATACCTCCATTCACTGGCACGGCATCATTTTGCCTGCCAACATGGACGGTGTACCGGGTTTGAGCTTCCATGGCATCGCGCCCGACGGCATGTACGAGTACAAGTTCAAGGTGCATCAAAACGGCACGTACTGGTACCACAGCCATTCTGGGTTGCAAGAGCAGGCCGGTGTTTACGGGCCAATAGTCATCGATTCGAAAGAGCCTGAGCCGTTTCAATACAATCGCGACTATGTGGTGATGCTGACTGACTGGACCGATGAGGATCCTGGTCGCGTCATGGCCAAACTCAAGAAACAATCGGACTACTACAACCACCACAAACGTACCGTGGGCGACTTCATCGACGACGTCAGCAAGCAAGGTTGGTCTGCTGCCGTCGCCGACCGGAAAATGTGGGCCGAAATGAAAATGAACCCCACTGATCTGGCAGACGTCAGCGGGGATACCTACACCTACCTCATGAATGGCCAAGCGCCGAACGGCAACTGGACCGGTATTTTTAAGCCTGGCGAGAAGCTGCGCCTGCGCTTTATCAATGGCTCAGCGATGAGCTATTTCGATGTTCGCATTCCTGGTTTGAAAATGACCGTGGTGGCGGCCGACGGCCAATATGTCCAACCAGTCAGTGTCGATGAATTCCGCATCGCCGTGGCAGAAACCTATGATGTGATTGTTGAGCCTGCCACCGAGGAGGCTTACACAATCTTCGCCCAGTCCATGGATAGAACCGGCTATGCGCGGGGGACCTTGGCAGTTCGTGAAGGACTGAAAGCACCGGTACCGGCGATCGATCCGCGTCCGCTGTTGACCATGGATGACATGGGCATGGGCGGTATGGCTGGCATGGACCATGGCAGCATGGCTGGCATGGGCGGCGGCGATATGAAACCGGGTGACATGTCAGGTATGGCTGGCATGGATCACAGCAAGATGCAGGGAATGGACGAAGGTGGCATGACCGGGATGACCGGCATGGACAGTGGTGACATGACTAATATGGCCGGCATGGACCATAGCAAGATGGCAGGTATGGACAAAGGTGACATGTCCAACATGGCCGGCATGGACCACAGCAAGATGGCGGGGATGGACAAAGGTGACATGCCCAACATGGCCGGCATGGATCACAGCCAGATGGGAGGCATGGGGGGCATGGGAGGCGAGATGCAATCTCACCCAGCGTCCGAAACCAACAACCCGTTGGTTGACATGCAGGCCATGAACCCAACGCCAAAACTGAACGATCCAGGTATCGGTTTGCGGAACAACGGTCGACGCGTGCTCACTTACTCAGATCTGAAGAGCACTTTCCAGGACCCTGATGGCCGAGAGCCCAATCGCACCATTGAGCTGCATCTGACCGGTCACATGGAAAAGTTTTCCTGGTCCTTCAACGGCATCAAATTTTCTGATGCTGAGCCCCTTCGCCTCAAGTACGGGGAGCGTCTTCGCATCACCTTGGTAAACGACACCATGATGACGCACCCCATCCACCTTCATGGAATGTGGAGCGACCTTGAAGATGAAAACGGCAAGTTCATGGTACGTAAGCACACAATCGACATGCCACCGGGTACCAAGCGCAGCTATCGAGTCACCGCCGATGCTTTAGGTCGCTGGGCCTATCACTGCCACCTGCTTTTCCATATGGAAATGGGCATGTTCCGTGAAGTACGGGTTGATGAGTAAAGGAGACGATCTGTGAGCACACACCTAAATCGTAAATCGCTGGTCGGTTGCCTCTTTGCCTTTGGCCTGATGGGTGGATTCTCCTGCGTAGCATTGGCAGTCGAAGAACGTGGTGATCCTTCACCTGCTACTTCTGCGGATGCGCCGAACAAGACTGCGACCACGTCAAACGAGGCAACGCCGAATCACGCGACGATGCCTCATACCAAGATGCGCCATGAGTCGATGGATCATGACCAAGAAAACAAGAAGGCGGATTGAGATCATGACCAGGAATTTTTTACGCCCAACGTTGATGGTATTGGCAGTTTCTACGAGTCCTGTCTTCTTTGCCGTGGCTCACGCCGCTGAAGAGATGGATCACTCCAAGATGAACCATGGCTCCATGGGAGCGATGGACCATAGCAACATGGGGGCTATGGAGCACAGCAAGATGAAAATGGACGACGGTCAAATGACCGGCATGGAAAGTATGGATGAAGGGACGACGACAACCAGTCGAACCCCTATCCCCGTTCTTACCGATGCTGACCGTGCAGCCGCCTTCCCAGATGTCGCTGGTCATGGTGTCCACGACAAAACAATCAACTCTTTCATGCTGCTGGATAAGTTTGAATACCAGGATGCTGACAACGGTAGTGCGTTGGCCTGGGATGCGAAAGGATGGATCGGCGGTGACATTGATCGACTGTGGTTGCGCTCGGAAGGCGAACGTACCAATGGCGTGACGGAAAGCGCTGAATTATCCGCGCTCTGGGGGCACTCCATCGGACCGTGGTGGGACGTCGTCACCGGTGTACGACAGGATTTCAAACCAGGGTCCCCTCAAACCTGGGCCGCACTCGGCATTCAGGGCATGGCCCTCTACAACTTCGAGGCCGAAGCAACTGCCTACATCGGTGAGAACGGTCAATCGGCTGCTCGACTGGAAGGCGATTACGACATTCTGCTGACGAATCGATTGATCTTGCAGCCGACGGCCGAGGTCAATTTTTATGGGAAGAATGACCCTCAGCGCGGCATCGGGTCCGGATTAGCCAACACCGAAGTGGGGCTCCGATTGCGTTATGAGATTGTCCGCCAATTTGCCCCTTATATCGGGGTGAGTTGGAGCCGTTCCTATGGCAATACGGCAGACTTTGCACGTGAGGAAGGTGAAGATGCCAGCGAGGCACGCTTTGTCGCCGGTATACGGATGTGGTTCTGAGAACCGGGCATGAAGATTACACTGAAGGCACTAATAGCTGCTGGTCTGGCCACCGTAGCAGCGGCTGCCGGCGTGGTGTATTTCGGCGTGATCAATGTCGGGGCGGATGATCCCCACTCTGCCCCCGTCTACGCGCTACTTTCTATTGCTCGGGATCGCTCGATACACGTGCGCTCGCGCGACATTCAGGTCCCCGACCTGAGCCAAGAAGCTCTCATCCGTGAAGGTGCTGGCAACTACAACTCGATGTGTGTCGGTTGCCATTTGGCTCCGGGGCTTGCAGGCACCGAACTGAGTAACAGCCTTTACCCTGCACCTCCGAATCTTTCGAAACTGGGCGTCGACGGGCACCCAGCTGCAGCTTTTTGGATCATCAAACACGGAATCAAATCCACCGGCATGCCCGCGTGGGGCAAAAGCATGGCCGATCCCTACGTATGGGGGATGGTTGCATTTCTCCAGCAGCTTCCGTCACTGGATGCAGAGCAATACAAAGCTCTGATCACGAGTAGCAGTGGCCATCAACACGGTGGTGGCGAAAGCGTGATGCACAACCATGAGGGTCAGCATGGAACGATCCAGGGGCAAAGTGGCGCAGGTGCTGCCGACCAAAGGGCGGAAGTCCGCGCTCATGATGACGAGAAAAACACGGCACATGCCCATGGCCCCTCCGCAGCGCCATCTGCAAAGGAGCCTGCTGACCACGCCGATCATAAGGGTAGGGAAGCTTCAGATGACGCGGCCCCGACTCCAACCGTACAGCCCAAATCACATACACATACTGATGGGAAGGAACATACCCATGCGAAATAATTCTCTTCGTCGCAGACGGGCACTTCGTCTCGCTGCTTTCGTGGCTCTGTTCATCAGTTCAGCCAGTCACGCAGCAGAGCCATTGACGATCGATGTACATCGCGACGCTAATTGCGGGTGCTGCAAGAAATGGGTCCAGCACCTTGAAGCCAGCGGCTTTACCGTCGTTGATCACGTGGAAACCAACATGAGCGCGATCAAGCGCGGTTTCGGAATTTCTCCTGAGCTCTCGTCCTGTCACACAGCAACCATCAACGGAAAGTTTGTTGAAGGTCACGTGCCCGCCGAGCAAATCATTGCGATGAGCAAACGTGATGACCTGCTCGGGATTGCCGTTCCAGGCATGCCGGCCGGCTCCCCAGGAATGGAAGTGGACGGGAAACATGACGCGTATAAGGTAATCGGCTTGTCAAAGGCAGGCACAGACCACGTCGTCGCTGAATACCCCGAAAACTGATCTTCTAATCTCGCTCCTGCATGGTGAAGGTCATGGCCGTGCAGAGGACATAGCTCATTTCGAACGTAAAAAAGGCGCCACTAGGGCGCCTAAGCCACCTCCCAAACCAAAGGAAAAACAAGGAGGCGGGATGTATCAGGTGGTCGAGCAATTGTTTACTGCACGTTAGAAACCCCTCGACTGACGGACATGATTTCATAAAGTGGATAACTTCAGGCTTTCCTGAAAATTACTTCTACGTCAGCGAGCAGTAAGCTAGTTTCGGACAAAGGAAAATTATGCAGTTCTTAAATAATTTTCATTGTCTAGCTTCCATGGGGGCAGTTGTCGGCCATGACCTTATATTCCACGGTGTTAAGCTTGCCCGTAGAGTCTTCATAGGTCATGCGTGAAGGAGCAACCCCACAGGTTTTATTGGCTTGCGTGACACTGACGACCTTCTGGATATCGAGGTTCATACCATATTCATAATGAACAACTTCAGGAGGAGTCTTGCCGTTCCTTGAGGCATATTGCTCCATTGCTTGTTGGTTCTCTTGCATCATTCGACCATACACGCGGTCACCGCCTCCTTCAGCCATGGCTAATGAAGATAAGGTCAAAATCGAAGCGGCGCAAAACGCTTTCACTGCTGTCATTGCTTTCATGATTTTCTCCTAAAGCTCAATTTACTGAGTTAAAGAGTAACAAGTGAAAGCTTTCAGAAAGCTGCCGCGAAGGTTACTAATGTGAAAGGTGGACGCTACCCCGCATTTACGCTTTCAAGCCAGATAGGATTTTTGTTAACACCCAAGGTTGGCAGACGGTGACGGAACAAAGATGCCCTCAAAAGCTTATTTGAACCGGTGGTCCCTCCCAATTCCTCGATACGCCGGTAGACCTGAGCAGGACCTCCGCGTCGACCCCGGTTCTTGCCAGGCTTTCCAGATCCCACTCGAAGAAACTGCAAAAAGCCAGGAAAACCTTGCTTGATACCGCTGAGGTCAATCTTACCGTCGAGTAATTCACGGGGAGCTTCATCCTGATGAGTTCAGAGACAGTCCACACTAAAGTTCTTAGACGGAAATGCCATACTGACTCCTGATGAATCTTGATCTGTTGATAAGTAAGAGGGAACCTCTGCTTGCGTAGATCCAGCTCATGAGGTAACGAACCTGGGAGCAGCGATTGTAAATTCCGAATGTTCACTCTCTTCGGATCTTTCGTAACTTTATACAGCTCATCTACGCCCGCTTCGATAAGGGCTGCATAGGCGTCGTCTCTTGAGTCGATGGACTTTTCGACCTTAACTGTAGCTTTTTTAGGTGCATGGAGTTTTGCCATTAACCATGCGTTATCATTTTCTAGAATCCATTGCGTAGGTTTGTACGCCTTCTTCCAGAGGTACTCGATATCGGCATCGGTACGTAGCGCTAAAAGCAACTCGATTTTTTGGCGATATCTAGTTTTTTGGCTTAGACGCGATTCTTCGACTTTGGGCGCTCGCGGAGAAACAGCGGCACTCAGCAGGATAGACTCATTTTTCAGAGCCTCTTCAAAGCCATCTGCACTGGAAAACAAGTGAAGAGCAATGATCAAATGCCGCGCGAGCGGCATATTTAGCTGACCTTTGTCTGATTTGAGCCGGATCCATTGCTCATGCTTCCCGGTGTTATAGGCCGGATCAATTTGCGCCAAAAGCTCGTCGCCGTAAGCGCTTTGGATGCTGTCGAACAGTTTTGCAATACCCGCATTTTTTCCGAAAATGAATCCGCGCTTCTTGCATTGGCGGACGTAGCACGAACTCAATACCGTACTGCCTATCGGAGGGATATTGCGTTGCAGGATATCGTGTGCGAACAGAGCGACTTTCTGTTCCATCTTTGACCCCTTGTGTATTGCTGCGCTGTTTAACGGGCTCCAGCCGCATGCACATGGCTCAGTCAGATTGGGAAGCAGCTTCAATTTACGGTAGAACGGGCGAGAGCACTCGGGGCAGGCATGGATCAATGCGTCGCCATGACGCCAACAGACGGCAACACCGGGTATCTGGTGAGATCGATGCCAGTAGGCAGAACCCCGCTCAATCAGATCTTCCTGAACGCAGGTAGGACAAAGCTTAGCCTTGCCATGGGTGGACTCTTCTCTGCGGGGCACCCGTACCACCCCGTCATAACCCAGTGGCCCTACGTCGTTCTCCGGCCCCTGCTTAACGCCAAGAAACGGCCGGTAAGCAGGAAAAGTAGTATTGCTACTGATCAACTCTGCGAGATTGCTCTCCGATTGCCCCGGCAGCCTGTGCGCGAGCCTCTCGATCTGCTTGGGTACGATGCCACCGATGCAAAAGGGTTTCGATGCGAACAAATCGCGATAGGTTTCCGTCGCGGTTCTGTTACCTGACAGATAGTGATATCGGGTGACACGAGAGTAAAGCATTTCATCC
Source organism: Pseudomonas sp. H26/SER47-MNA-CIBAN-0231 (assembly GCF_040310465.1). Lineage (NCBI taxonomy): Bacteria > Pseudomonadati > Pseudomonadota > Gammaproteobacteria > Pseudomonadales > Pseudomonadaceae > Pseudomonas > Pseudomonas sp. H26/SER47-MNA-CIBAN-0231. Next base: position 320,199 of record NZ_JBEOPW010000003.1, read on the forward strand.
GGCATCGAAACGGGGAAAAATAATAGATCAGACATCATTTACCGATTAAAGGTAGGGCTCGAAGAGAATGTGCATCCGGGGGCAGTATATATGCAACCCCTAAAATTCTGTATCCGGTCTGGATTTGAAAATGACACAGCCGCTCAACTTTGAATCGTAGTGAATTCATCTAAATCCTGCCGCGCCCGTATTCCTCGAATACAAAACACGTATCGATAAACCCGCGTAGGTCAGCCCATGCCGGTTGCAAAACTATTTCGGTTGATCGCGGGTTAGTACGTTTACATGCTGATCGTGATGGTATGCCGGACCTTTTCTGGAGGTGAATTTTTTCATTAACAGCAAAATAATGGGTTTATGGTGAATTGATTTAGAACTTTTTTAGATGGAGGGGGAATGTCCAGCTGGATTACAGCATGGGTCGAATGCTCGCGACCCGGTAGAGCGAAGAACGTGATACAGGCTTGCCCTCCGAGAGCAATTGGCATCTAGCCCATCGCAGACGCCTATCGTGAAAGCCTTCGATTGGTTCACATACTTTTTCGAGCATTGCTGCACATAGAGGAAGCTTGCAGAGCTGCTTTTCGAAGCGAGAAAGAACATGAAGCTCCCGACCTATCCTGGTACGCGAAATGCGGACAGGCTTACCCGCAAGAGCATAAAGCGCGTCGGCACACTGACGGACTTCGCCGGCCAGTCTCGCATCGAGGGCAGCGAACATTTCGGTGCTATTTAGACGAGGCGTACGATGGGGGCTTGGGTTTGCAGTTGACTCCGAAAGCCACTGCTTATCGTGGCGATACAGCCACGCATACCCCCTGCATGCATGTGCTTTGTAGAATCGATAATCAGCCTCGAAAGCCGCGCGTCTTGCGCATAGCTCAATGTGAAATCGTGCCTCCCTCCAAGCATCTTGCCCGCCGGGTACATTTCGGATGTGACGATAGACATACGCTGATGAAACGCCTAGAACGGTGGCGATCTTTTTGGCATCAGCTCCTTCAAGAGCATGTTCCCACACAGCGGCTGACGAACAGTCCAGGCCTTCACCAGGCATCACCGGAGAAAGGCGCGCGTGAAGCCGAATGTGAGCTTTCGGATCACATGCCACCGCCTGTTTCACTGGGCATTGACCATGCAGCAAGCTCACCATTTCAACGCCCAGAGCACCGGCCAATAAAATGTATTTGAGCGGATGGTGAGAGGTTATAGGCGTACGAAGCAGCTTCGTGACCCATGAGGCGGGTGTACCTGCACGAACATCTCCGAGTATAGAAAATTCCCATTCTCGCGGGAGTGCGGCAAAAAAATCGGCCATGTGCTGCGCCAGCATATGCAGGTGCAGGCGATGGTTATCAGAAGCAAGGTTGAGCTGCGTTGCCCTGTGTAAAAGCATGAAGCGCACCGCCTCGGCCGACAAAGCAGTGACTTCAGACTCGAGGACCTGAAGTGAGCACAACGCTATTTCGTGAAGCGGTGGCATGCACCGCAACGGGGTGTCGAGAAGTACTGTGTGTGCTTGCACATTCTCATCACTGGGCAGATTGAGTTGTCGAGAGCTGCGGCTGGACCAGCGAGGATCAAGGATCCTGAGTGACGTGCCGTGATGCGGACATACAAGCACGCCTGGAAGCATGTGGACCCTGTGCCAGTAAGCGACTCCCCGTTGAGCCTGATCTTGGGCGATACATTCTGGGCATAACCGCACTCGGGAGGCGAATCCAATACGGCTCGCGTTGACGCCCAGCTTTAACATCAAGCCTTTACCATCAGCGGTCATCAGCGTCCGAGCGTGTTCAACCTGGCTCACCCTCAAAAACGGCGCGTAATAGGGTAGTAATGTGTGGCGCATCAGGACCTCGGCTACCGATAGCTCGGTACCGCTGGGTAGCGCGTCGACAAAATCCCCTAAGTGACTCGGGAATGCCACATTTTGCGAAAAAGCTGCCGCCGATTTCAGTCCGGCAAATGCTGCTTGGCAATTACGAACACCGCAAAGACGGGCATAACGAGAAATCACGCTGTGCAGCGTCTCGTCGGGAAACGCGGCGGGGAAGAAATGGAGTTTAACGTGCACTTCACCCCCCTCCTACTCACGCTTTGTGATACATCGGTGAGAACTCAAACAGGTCCTCGTTGAGCCAGCCCGCAGCGCGCAGAGCGTCGAGGGGAGAGTCATGTTCGCTAAGCGCTTTAGCCTCTGAGTTTTCCACAGCAGTAGCAATCGGCGATGGGTGATCTTTCGCAAAAATGGTCGGAGATGGGTCTGCCGGCTTCTCACGGGATACAACGCTTCGAAGCAAGGTGAGGCGATCCTCTCGTGCCAATCCATCGAAAACCATCATTTCGCTCAGCTGATCCTCAATCGGCAGCAAATCGTCAAACTGTCGCATTCGCTTCGGATCACGGCTACGCAGAGCTGAAAGGGCTGGCTTTAGAATCTGCATTTTTGAGTTGCTTACCTTCACCAGGATCTCGGCAGTCAAACACTCCGAGCCACTCTGGACCGCATAACGCTGACTCAATACCAGCAGCTTGACTAGGAAATCCGTGACGCCTTGAGTGTGCTCATACAGCGAGTCAAAAATCTCGTCGGTCAGCTCAGCCGTCTGCTTGCACCACTGATAGCTCCAGAGATTTTCGACTAACAACCGCCACTCCTCATCATCCTTTTCGAATCGTTTGAATTCGAGCGTACCGGCACCACAGACTCGGCGAGCAGTCCGCATGGCTTCTGAGAACAGGCTGATCGTCGAGTTCGTGCCACTGAAAACCACCGGGATACCGATGTTGTTTACCAAGTGCAGGAAAAAATTCAGCATGCTCTCTTTACCACCGGTTTTCGCCAGGTGGAGGTTTTGCAGCTCGTCGATCAACAAGGCGCCGATGAAAAACGTGCTGGCCACCTGCTCCATCTGTTGCAGCGCATCATTGATGTTTCGATGCCTGTAGCGCTTGTGGTAGTCCTTATCTCCTAGAGCGTCACCAACCGCATAAAAAAACTGCTGGCAAAACCCAGCCAGCGATCCATCCCGAGGGCAGTCAAGCTTCAGCCATGTGATTTGGGTATGAACAAACTGCTTTCCCTCATAGCGCTCATGACGGATTGTCTGTGGATAAAGGCTCAAGATGGCGTGGAGCGCCGTCGACTTGCCAATGCCGCTCAGGCCGACGACGGTAAACGTTTCTGCAGTGGACTTGAACGCATCGTGGTAACGCTGAGCTCCCGATAAAGAATGCAAATGCCGGACGGTAGCGGGCGACATCGGGTTACGCCCAACATACCCTCGACGAATGAGCAGTGAGAACAGGGCCTCCAGTTCCAGATGTAGCAAAAACGGCTGTACCACGGTTCTTAGCCGGTCGATACAGTGAATTCGAGTGGCTCCTTCGAGCGTCAGCTCTTTCGGATCCACCGGCTGAGGAAAATTCGAGATCAGCTCAACAGCCGCGGCCTCCGACAATATCGGAGGCAAAGCTTCGATAAGCGGGTTACCCGCATACTCACTAATGTCCTGTCTGACGTAATTGGCAAACGTCTGTGCACCTTTCATTTTGCCTGTCCTGGCCGAATTCTTTTGAGCAAATCGATAACCTGCGCAGTCCGCTCGCCGGCATATGAATCATGCGCTTTCGGTGTCAATTCAGATTGAAGTGAAGCTGGCTCCGCCCTAACGCCTTCAGGAACAACCGCATTTTCACGCTCACGGAGACGTTCTTCTGCGCGGTTCTCGCGGATGTTTCCAGTGGCCTCTGCCTTGGTGGGCGGAGCAGGTTCCAGTTTTCGTTCTGCGAGTGCATGACTGATGATCTGGTGGACCTGATCGCTAAGCTGCACACGGCTTTCCAGCTCGGCTCGCCGGCGAGTAGGCGGTTTTTGGCGATAGGCTTCGAGCAGATCAAAAATCTCGTCCGAGCGGTAATTCGCGTAACCGGCATCCGATCGTCGAAGATCACAACGGATAAACTGCTTGGCCTCTCCCTGAATCCAAATGTGTGCCGCCGAGTTCGGATCGAACCAACACTCTATTGACCAAACGCCCCCCTTGCGAGCCTTGGCAAACCAATCTTTTTCTATGGCCATATCACACACGTAGTGCATGCCGCGAAACATAACCCCACCCTTTTGAACGGTCGCGCGCTCGCGAGGCAAGAGATGGAGGTAAACCAGCTCGTCAGGACGTTTGTTGGATTCGATCAGGTCGTTGTCGCAGGCCCAATTCCATATCCCGTTGGGTGTAGGTTCAACGCCGTCATTCATCATCGCCTGCGTCAGTCGTTCAGGCTGTCGATGGTGCCCGTTATAGTGGAGTACGCACTTGATGAGGATTTGGGTGAACTCTTTGAGATTCAGCGTGGCATCGAGCCGGTAATCTCGCTCGCCGCGCTCTTTGTCCCGCGCAGCCACCCCGCCAGGTAGCCATCTGATACCCGTCAAATCATTCAAAATGCCAAACCGACTTTCTACCATAGGCTTCCAATCAGGCCGATAAGGTGGAGCAGTGCCCATCTCAATTCCCAATCCTGAGGATAACCCCTCTGCTGCGAGTGACAGCATCTCTCCCCGGTCGGCGTAAATCTGGTGGGGCAGGTGGTGACAATTCCAATCATCTGCATTGATTTCAACGCCGTTCTGAGCGCAGAACTCGACTTTGGAGGTAAACGCGTTGAACAGCGCTTGTCTCGCCCCATTCCAACTAGGGCCCTCCAATCCTACATAGAGACCAGCAATCATTCCGGAGAAACTATCCACTACGATATAAACGACGGGCCGACCAATGAGCATCCGTCTAGAGTAGCTGTTGACCAAATAAATATCGGCAATCGTTGCGTCGATTTCGAACTGATGACAGGGTCCACGCAGCCAATCGCGAACGGTACCTGAAAGCGGACGGCAATCCTTTAACCACCTTCTCAACCCTTTACGGCCACGCTCGGTTGCAATCTCGTCGAAAAAAATCTGTCCCCAATATTGGAACTGCCTCAAGCTGGGGAGTTCTGAACTAGGCAACAAACGAAGCTCTTCTTCACTGTTTTTGGAGATGTCTCGAACAGAGTAGAATCGTCTCAACATTTCGTCATATGCGCTCGAAATAGAAGATTTCTTATCTCTTACATAAAGAGCATATCCAACACGGATGCATCGTTTATCAACGGCACTGAGCATCTTGGAAGGCGAAGTAAGAACGCCTTGAAATTTAGGCTTTCGCCCTGGTGGCCTGCTCGGATCATATTTTCTATCGGCAATACCTACTGCCGTATAATTGTTAAGCAATGAGTTGCGAACTTGACCATAAGACCAATAGCGGTAAAGAAGCCGATAGATGGTTTTCCGCTGGATTCCGAGCTCTGACGCCCGTTTGCTAACAAGTCGGCCTAACTCACCTCGTACAAATATTTGTCCTGGGTATTCAGGATCTAGCAGAGGGGCGATGACGGCCCACTTTTCGTCCCGGCCTTGCTTGGCTCTCTCATCCAACTGTTCCTCAAGCACAAGCATAAACTCTGGCGTGGTAATGGCTGCTGGTTTGGTGTGACCAGACGCTATCGAGCGACGCAGCTCCTCCAGACCAACCGCGTACGGCTGTCGGGGTGGGTCAGCTAGATCTATCACAACTGCTAAGTCTTGCGTTTCATCGTGGTAAAGGAGCCTGGCTATCGTAGCGATGACCGACAGATCGGTTACAGGCTCGAAGACGTCATTAACGAGAACAGTCATGACATTTTCTCCTTCAACGATACTTGGACAGGGCTCGGGGAAACTTCGAAGTCAGGGACTAGACCAGTAAGGTGGAGAGGAGTGTTAACCAAATCTATTTTCAGTATTTTGTTCCAAACCAGATGGAAGAAAATTGCTTGAGCGTCTATGTAGGAAATGGAAAGAAGGGACGCTATTTTTCTTAGACAGGTGGCCAAGGTCCACGAATATTCCCGGGAGTTTGCTAGGCACTCGATAAAATTCGAATGCAACGGGGCTTTCATTAAATCACGAGAGAGCTTCGAGTATTTTCTGATAAGTCCAAGATTTTTGATCAAATCCCGTGTCACAAATTCGTCTGTGACGATTTTCCAATCAACACCTTGGCTTTCCCAAAAGCGCTTTTCAATCTCAAGTTTTTCAAGCGTTCTTTTACTGCCGCTGCCAACTAAATCGGAACGATACTTCACCGTCCTCGCTACCGATTTGAAGTTTCCGCTCGGGTCCTTAACAGTTAACAGGAAATCTGTTGTCATCACATAAGGCAGTGTTGTTCTAGGGTATCTTGGATAACGTACATCGATCGCCGACGCTATCGCCTGCGCACGCTCTGTGGGTAGTAACGGGTATTGCTCCCGGATATCCACGACGTCTTCAGAAAATTCACACACAAGAAAGTAAGAACGCTCGAGATCTGACAGGAGGTGATGAATCCTCTCGATCCTCACACCTTGGATCTTGTGCGAACGACCAATCGACGGGACATCTTGTACCCGCAGCCAAGGCACGTAGCTTGCCCCGGCGCCTTCGCCAAATCCATTTGCAATGTGCCGTTCAATGTCCTGCTGTGATGCAAATTTACGACCTCGCAACCCACGCCTCCTCAGTCGATGCGGACCGCTTCACCTCGCGTCGAGAAAAAGTCGTAAAAGGACACGACTGCCAAAGCGGCCGTATTCAAAACATTTTCCAGACTACACCCGGTAAAAGTTGAAGCGATGAATCCAGACCAAAGGAAAAGCCTGGACAGGAAAACCCCCGTAGATACGGGGGTTTGAGCCTTGTGTCAATCTATGTTCTTAAGTGTCAAACTTTATTGTTTTGTGTCAATCCTTATTGTTCAAAACCAGAAGCGTAGATCATCTGTGGATAACTTATTCCACGGTCACCGATTTCGCCAGGTTGCGCGGCTGATCAACGTCGGTGCCCTTGAGCACGGCAACGTAATACGACAGCAGTTGCAGTGGGATCGTATAAAGGATCGGTGAAAGAATGTCGTGAATGTGTGGCATCTGCACTACGTGTGTGCCTTCGCCATTGGTCATCGCGGCCTTGACGTCGGTAAACACAATCAGCTCACCGCCACGGGCGCGGACTTCCTGCAGGTTGGACTTGAGCTTTTCCAGCAGTTCGTTGTTTGGCGCGACGGTCACCACTGGCATGTCGTTATCCACAAGTGCCAGCGGGCCGTGTTTGAGCTCGCCGGCCGGGTAGGCTTCGGCATGGATGTAGGAGATTTCCTTGAGCTTCAAGGCACCTTCCATCGCGACCGGGAATTGCGCACCACGGCCGAGGAACAGGGTGTGGTTTTTCTCGGCGAACAGCTCGGCGATTTTTTCCACGGTGCTGTCCATCGCCAGCGCTTCGCCGAGACGGGTCGGCAGGCGACGCAGTTCTTCGACGAGTGTGGCTTCGACGCCGTTAGCCAGAGTGCCGCGCACCTGACCCAGCGACAGGGTCAGCAGCAACAGGCCGACCAGTTGCGTGGTGAAGGCTTTGGTCGAGGCCACGCCGATTTCGCGGCCGGCCTGGGTCAACAGGGTCAGATCGGATTCGCGCACCAGCGAGCTGATGCCGACGTTGCAGATCGCCAGGCTGGCGAGGAAGCCCAGCTCCTTGGCATTGCGCAGGGCCGCGAGGGTGTCAGCGGTTTCGCCGGACTGCGAGATGGTCACGAACAGCGTGTCCGGCTGCACCACCACTTTGCGATAACGGAATTCGCTGGCGACTTCGACCTGGCACGGAATACCGGCCAGTTCTTCGAGCCAGTAACGCGCGACCATACCGGCGTGATAGCTCGTGCCGCAGGCGACGATCTGCACATTGCGCACTTTGGCGAACAGCTCGGCGGCTTGCGGACCGAAGGCCTCGACCAGCACTTGATTGTTGCCCAGGCGACCTTCGAGGGTGCGTTGGACCACGGCGGGTTGTTCGTGGATTTCCTTGAGCATGTAGTGGCGGAACTCGCCCTTGTCGGCGGCTTCGGCACCGTCGGTGTACTGCACGGTCTGGCGCTCGACAGCGTTGCCGTTTACGTCCCAGATCTGCACGCTGTCGCGACGGATTTCAGCGATATCGCCTTCTTCCAGATACATGAAGCGGTCAGTGACCTGACGCAGAGCCAACTGGTCGGAAGCGAGGAAATTCTCGCCCAGGCCCAGGCCGATCACCAATGGACTGCCACTGCGCGCGGCGACCAGACGATCCGGTTGCTGTGCGTTGATCACTGCCAGACCGTAGGCGCCATGCAGCTCCTTGACGGTCGCTTTGAGCGCGGCAGTCAGGTCCGGTTGTTCCTTGAGCTTGTGGGTCAGCAGGTGGGCGATGACTTCGGTGTCGGTGTCCGAGCTGAACGCATAGCCCAGCGCTTTCAGCTGTTCGCGCAGGGCTTCGTGGTTCTCGATGATGCCGTTGTGCACCACCGCAATGTCACCGGAAAAATGCGGGTGGGCATTGCGCTCGCACGGCGCGCCATGGGTAGCCCAACGGGTGTGGGCGATACCGAGACGGCCGGCCAGCGGCTGTTCGGCCAGTGCGGTTTCCAGCTCGCTGACCTTGCCCGGACGACGCATGCGTTCCAGGGTCCGGTCGTTGGTGTAAACCGCCACACCGGCGCTGTCATAGCCGCGGTATTCGAGGCGCTTCAGGCCTTCGAGAAGGATGGCGGTGATATTACGTTCAGCTACTGCGCCGACAATGCCACACATGGTTATTTCTCCTGACTGACAGCCGCACAGATCAAAGTGATCCCGCGGGCCTGAAGCTGATCGCGTGCCTCGACGGGCAGGCGATCATCGGTAATGAGGGTATGGATGCTGCTCCAGGGCAGCTCCAGGTTGGGAATCTTGCGACCGATCTTGTCGGCCTCGACCATGACGATCACTTCTCGCGCAACGTCGGCCATCACCCGGCTGAGGCCGAGCAGTTCGTTGAAGGTGGTGGTACCGCGCACCAGATCGATACCGTCGGCGCCGATGAACAGTTGGTCGAAGTCGTAGGAGCGTAGTACTTGCTCGGCGACCTGGCCCTGAAAGGATTCCGAGTGCGGATCCCAAGTACCGCCGGTCATCAGCAGCACTGGCTCGTGTTCCAGTTCGCTCAAGGCATTGGCGACATGCAGCGAGTTGGTCATCACCACCAGGCCCGGTTGCTGGCCCAGTTCGGGAATCATCGCGGCGGTGGTGCTGCCGCTGTCGATGATGATGCGCGCGTGCTCGCGGATGCGTTTGACCGCCGCGCGGGCGATCGCCTGCTTGTACTTGGAAATACTCTGCGCCGTTTCTGCGACCAGTTCTTGCGGCATGGTGATGGCACCGCCGTAACGACGCAGCAAAAGACCATGGGTTTCCAGCGCAGCAAGATCCTTGCGAATCGTAACTTCGGAAGTTTCGAAACGCTTGGCCAGCTCATCCACACTGACTTCGCCCTGCTCGTTGAGCAAGGCGAGGATGTTATGACGGCGCTGAGGAGTGTTGCGTTTGGACATGGCGGCTTAAGTTTCGATTCGAAAGATAACGCAAGCAATGAAACTCTATCGAAAGGTTGCCGTCAAGACGCGGGGAGAAAAATTCAGAAAGATTGAAATGACTGTGGGAGCGAGCCCCCTCGCGAAAGGGCAGTCTCAGCCACTGAAGACGTGACTGACAAACCGCATTCGTGAGCAGGCTCGCTCCCACAGAAGGTTGTGGATAAATCAAGATTTCTTGATTTTTTCCGGGCGCTTCCAGCCGTCAATGTTCTTCTGACGGGCTCGGCCAACCGCCAGCTGAGCGTTATCCACATTCTGCGTGATGGTCGAGCCGGCAGCGGTAGTTGCACCGTTGGAGATATCCACAGGCGCGACCAGCGAGTTATTGGAACCGATGAATACATCAGCGCCCAAAACGGTTTTCCACTTGTTGGCGCCATCGAAGTTGCAGGTGATGGTGCCGGCGCCGATGTTGGTGCGCGCGCCGATCTCGGCATCGCCCAGGTAGGTCAGGTGGCCAGCCTTGGCACCTTCGCCCATGTGGGCGTTTTTGAGCTCAACGAAGTTACCCACATGGGCGCGCGCTTCGAGCACAGTGCCCGGGCGCAAACGCGCGAAGGGACCGGCGTCGCTGCCTTCACCGAGAATGGCCCCTTCGATATGACTGTTGGCCTTGATCACCACGCCTTTGCGCAGGGTGCTGTCCTTGATCACGCAGTTCGGGCCGATCTCTACGTCGTCTTCGATAATCACCTTGCCTTCGAGGATCACGTTGATGTCGATCAGCACATCGCGGCCCACGCTGACTTCGCCACGCACATCGAAACGCGCCGGGTCACGCAGGGTCACGCCTTGAGCCATCAGGCGACGGCCGGCGCGCAACTGGTAATGACGCTCCAGTTCAGAGAGCTGCTTGCGATCATTGGCGCCCTGCACTTCCATCGGGTCGTGCGGTTGTTCGGTAGCCACGACCAAACCATCGCTGACCGCCATTTCGATCACGTCGGTGAGGTAGTACTCGCCCTGCGCATTGTTGTTCGACAGGCGACTCATCCAGTCCGCCAGACGATCGGCCGGCACAGCGAGGATGCCGGTGTTGCCTTCGGTGATCGCACGTTGCGCTTCGCTGGCGTCTTTGTGCTCGACGATTGCCGCGACCTTGCCGTCAGCATCACGCACGATGCGGCCGTAACCGGTCGGGTCATCCAGCTCGACAGTGAGCAAACCCATCTGGCCCGGCACGACATGCTTGAGCAGACGTTGCAGGGTTTCCACTTCAATCAGCGGCACATCGCCGTAAAGAATCAGCACAGTGTCGGCATCAATGAACGGCACCGCTTGGGCGGTGGCATGGCCAGTGCCCAGTTGCTTGTCCTGCAACACGAAATTCAGATCATCAGCTGCCAGACGCTCACGCACCACATCGGCACCGTGACCGATCACCACCTGAATGCGTTGTGGATCAAGTTGCCGAGCGCTGTGGATAACATGGCCGAGCATGGAGTTGCCGGCAATCGGGTGCAGCACCTTGGGCAGCGCAGAGCGCATGCGAGTGCCTTGACCGGCCGCGAGGATAACGATTTCGAGAGACATGACTGGCTACCAATCCTGGGTGGTCAGCAACTGCGACCGGTTTGTGGGAATTCGGAAAAGAAAAAAGGGTAGCCGAGGCTACCCTTTTTTATCAATCGCACAATAAGCGGCTGACGGATTAACCGCCAAACTTCTTGCGGATCTGCTGGACGGTGCGCAGCTGGGCTGCAGCCTCGGCCAGACGTGTGGCAGCGGCGCCGTAATCGAAGTCCGCGCCTTTTTCGTTCAGGGCATTCTCGGCAGCCTTGAGAGCTGCCTGAGCCTGAGCTTCATCCAGGTCGGCAGCACGTTGCACGGTATCGGCAAGTACCTTGACCATGTTCGGCTGAACCTCGAGGAAACCACCGGAGATGTAGAACACCTCGGCTTCCCCGCCTTGCTTGATCAGGCGGATCGGACCCGGCTTGAGATTAGTGATCAGCGGCGCGTGACCCAGAGCGATACCAAGATCACCCAGTGCACCGTGCGCAATCACCATCTCGACCAGGCCGGAAAAGATTTCCCCTTCCGCGCTGACGATATCGCAATGGACTGTCATAGCCATCTGATTGCCTCAACCTAAATTAGCGCCCGTTGCCGGGCGCCGGGATTACAGTTTCTTGGCTTTCTCGATCGCTTCTTCGATGCCGCCAACCATGTAGAACGCTTGTTCTGGCAGGTGGTCGTAGTCACCGTTGAGGATGCCTTTGAAGCCAGCAATGGTGTCTTTCAGGGAAACGTATTTACCCGAAGCACCGGTGAAGACTTCAGCCACGAAGAACGGCTGCGACAAGAAGCGCTGGATCTTACGAGCACGGTTAACCAACTGTTTGTCGGCTTCCGACAGCTCGTCCATACCCAGGATCGCGATGATGTCTTTCAGCTCTTTGTAACGCTGCAGAACGTACTGAACGCCGCGAGCGGTGTCGTAGTGGTCCTGGCCGATCACGTTCGGGTCCAGCTGGCGCGAAGTCGAATCCAGTGGATCTACCGCCGGGTAGATACCCAGGGAAGCGATGTCACGGGACAGAACGACGGTGGCGTCCAAGTGGGCGAAGGTGGTCGCTGGCGACGGGTCGGTCAAGTCGTCCGCAGGTACGTATACCGCCTGGATCGAGGTGATCGAACCTTCCTTGGTCGAAGTGATACGTTCCTGCAGAACGCCCATCTCTTCAGCCAGGGTCGGCTGGTAACCTACTGCCGAAGGCATACGGCCCAGCAGTGCGGATACTTCAGTACCGGCCAGGGTGTAACGATAGATGTTGTCGACGAACAGCAGAACGTCGTTACCTTCGTCACGGAACTTCTCGGCCATGGTCAGGCCGGTCAGTGCTACGCGCAGACGGTTTCCCGGCGGCTCGTTCATCTGACCGTAAACCAGTGCCACTTTGTCCAGAACGTTGGAGTCCTTCATCTCGTGGTAGAAGTCGTTACCCTCACGAGTACGCTCACCCACGCCGGCGAACACGGAATAACCGCTGTGCTCGATGGCGATGTTACGGATCAGTTCCATCATGTTTACGGTTTTGCCTACACCGGCACCACCGAACAGACCGACTTTACCGCCCTTGGCGAACGGGCAGACCAGGTCGATAACCTTGATGCCGGTTTCCAGCAGGTCGTTGCCGCCTGCTTGCTCGGCGAACGAAGGTGCTGCGCGGTGAATGCCCCAGCGCTCTTCGGTGTCGATCGGGCCAGCTTCGTCGATCGGGTTACCGAGGACGTCCATGATCCGGCCCAGGGTCGCTTTACCGACCGGTACGGAGATGGCTGCGCCAGAGTCGGTGACTTCCAGACCGCGCTTCAAGCCCTCGGTGGAACCCATCGCAATGGTACGCACCACGCCGTCGCCCAGCTGCTGCTGAACTTCCAGGGTGGTTGCGGCCGCGCTTTGTACAGTCAGCGCGTTGTAGATGCTCGGTACGCTGTCGCGTGGAAATTCCACGTCGATAACGGCGCCGATGATTTGAACGATACGTCCGCTACTCATAGCTGGATCCTCTGAATATTTGAACCGTTAAACCGCGGCAGCGCCGCCGACGATTTCCGAGATCTCTTGGGTGATCGCAGCCTGACGCGCCTTGTTGTAGATCAGCTGCAAATCGCTGATCAAATCACCGGCGTTGTCGGTAGCGTTCTTCATCGCGATCATCCGCGCAGCCTGTTCAGCCGCGTTGTTCTCGACCACCGCCTGGTAGACCTGCGACTCGACGTAACGGACCATCAAGCCGTCAAGCAGCTCTTTGGCGTCCGGTTCGTAGAGATAGTCCCAGTGGTGCTTGAGATCCTGATCCGGGGTTGCCACCAGTGGAATCAACTGCTCCACGGTAGGCTGTTGCGTCATGGTGTTGATGAACTTGTTGGACACCACGGACAGGCGGTCGATACGGCCGTCCAGGTAGGCATCCAGCATCACCTTGACGCTGCCGATCAGGTCATTGATCGACGGCTCTTCACCCAGGTGGCTGATAGCTGCAACGACGTTACCGCCGAAGTTGCGGAAAAAGGCCGCACCCTTGCTACCGACTACACACAGATCAATCTCGACGCCGTTTTCGCGGTTTACCGCCATGTCCTTGACCAGGGCCTTGAACAGGTTGGTGTTCAAGCCGCCGCACAGACCACGGTCACTGCTCACGACGACATAACCGACGCGCTTGATTTCGCGGTCGATCATGAACGGGTGGCGGTATTCCGGGTTGGCGTTGGCCAGATGCCCAATTACCTGGCGGATACGCTCCGCATAAGGACGGCTAGCAGCCATGCGCATTTGTGCCTTGCGCATTTTGCTGACCGCCACTTTTTCCATGGCGCTGGTAATCTTTTGCGTGCTTTTGATGCTCGCAATCTTACTGCGAATCTCTTTTGCGCCTGCCATGTAACACCTATCAGGTTAGCAAGCGGGAGCCTCGCGGCTCCCGCTGCGGCTTACCAGGTTTGGGTGGCCTTGAACTTCTCGATACCGGCTTTCATGCCAGCGTCGATTTCGTCATTGAAGTCACCTTTAACGTTGATCTTGGCCATCAAATCGGCGTGATCGCGGTTGAAGAAAGCAATCAGCGCTTGTTCGAAGCTGCCGACCTTGGCGATTTCAATGTCAGTCAGGAACCCACGCTCAGCGGCATACAGCGACAGCGCCATGTCAGCGATCGACATTGGTGCGTATTGCTTCTGCTTCATCAGCTCGGTAACGCGCTGACCATGCTCAAGTTGCTTGCGGGTCGCTTCGTCCAGGTCAGAAGCGAACTGGGCGAATGCCGCCAGTTCACGGTACTGAGCCAGAGCGGTACGGATACCACCGGAGAGCTTCTTGATGATCTTGGTCTGAGCGGCACCACCCACACGGGATACCGAAACACCGGCGTTCACTGCAGGGCGGATGCCCGAGTTGAACATGGCCGATTCCAGGAAGATCTGACCGTCGGTGATGGAAATCACGTTGGTCGGAACGAACGCGGAAACGTCGCCAGCCTGGGTTTCGATGATCGGCAGTGCAGTCAAGGAACCGGTTTTGCCCGTCACTGCGCCGTTGGTGAACTTCTCTACGTATTCTTCCGAAACGCGGGATGCGCGCTCCAGCAGACGGGAGTGGAGATAGAACACGTCGCCTGGGTAAGCTTCACGGCCTGGTGGACGGCGCAGCAGCAGGGAAATCTGGCGGTAAGCCACTGCCTGCTTGGACAGATCGTCATAAACGATCAGCGCGTCTTCACCGCGGTCGCGGAAGAATTCACCCATGGTGCAACCGGAGTACGGTGCCAGGAATTGCAGCGCAGGAGATTCCGAAGCACTGGCAGCCACGATGATCGTGTTGGCCAGGGCGCCGTTTTCTTCCAGCTTGCGAACCACGTTGGCGATGGTCGATTGCTTCTGACCGATGGCTACGTAGACGCAGAAAATGCCGCTGTCTTTCTGGTTGATGATCGCGTCGATCGCCAGAGCGGTTTTACCGATCTGACGGTCACCGATGATCAGCTCACGCTGGCCACGGCCGACAGGGATCATGGCATCGACAGCCTTGTAGCCAGTCTGTACAGGCTGGTCTACCGACTTACGCCAGATCACGCCTGGAGCAACTTTCTCGACCGCGTCGGTCTCGGTGTTGCCCAGTGGACCTTTGCCGTCAACAGGGTTACCCAGAGCATCGACTACGCGGCCCAGCAATTCCTTACCAACAGGAACTTCGAGGATGCGGCCGGTGCACTTGGCGCTCATGCCTTCAGCCAGCGACTGGTAGGAGCCCAATACCACGGCACCTACGGAGTCCTGCTCCAGGTTGAGAGCCATACCGTAGACGCCGCCCGGAAACTCGATCATCTCGCCGTACATGACGTCGGCCAGACCGTGAATCCGCACGATGCCGTCAGATACGCTGACGACAGTGCCTTCGTTACGGGCTTGGGAGGTCACATCGAGCTTGTCGATGCGGCCCTTGATAATTTCACTTATTTCGGAAGGATTGAGTTGCTGCATTGCTCTGCTGCCCCTTCAAACTCAAGATTTCAATGCTTCGGCAAGTTTCGCGATTTTGCCGCGAATCGAGCCATCGATAACCAGGTCGCCGGCGCGGATCACGACACCACCAATCAAGGCAGCGTCCTCCGCAACTTGCAGGCGCACTTCCCGGTTGAGTCGTGCACTGAGAACCTTGGCGAGTTTGTCTTGCTGTTCTTGGTTCAATGCAAATGCACTGGTCACTTCAACGTCTACCGATTTCTCTTGTTCGGCCTTGTACAGGTCGAACAGAGCGGCGATCTCCGGCAGAAGCAGGAGACGGTCGTTCTCGGCAACGACGTTGATGAAATTGCGTGCCTTTTCATCAAACTTGTCGCCGCACACGTCAATGAACGTGGCGGCCTTTTCTGCGCTCGTCAGTCGCGGGGCCTTGAGCACGCGCTGCAGGGTGTCGTCTTGCGACACCGCTGCTGCCAGGCCGAGCATGGCTGACCAATTGGCCAGTTGCTGGTGGGCCTGAGCGTGCTCGAAGGCCGCCTTAGCGTAAGGTCGGGCCAACGTGGTCAGTTCTGCCATGATCGCCCTCGCTTAGATTTCAGCAGCCAGTTGGTTAACCAGCTCTGCGTGCGCGTTTTGATCGATTGTGGCACCCAGGATCTTCTCGGCGCCGCCAACAGCCAGCAAGCCCACTTGGGCACGCAGCTTGTCTTTGACGCTGTTCAGTTCCTGTTCGATCTCGGCTTGAGCCTGAACCTTCACACGGTCAGCGTCGATACGGGCTTTTTCAACAGCCTCTTCGACGATCTGGTTACCGCGTTTCTTGGCTTGCTCGATGATTTCAGCTGCCTGAGCTTTCGCTTCGCGCAGTTGCTGACCCGCTTTCTCTTGGGCCAACTCCAGGTCGCGAGCTGCACGGCTGGCAGCGTCCAGACCATCAGCGATCTTCTTTTGACGTTCGTGCAGAGCAGCGATGACCGGAGGCCATACATACTTCATGCAGAACAATACAAAAATCAGGAACGCAACGGACTGGCCAATCAGGGTCGCATTAATGTTCACGCCAACACCTCGCAGTTACGTTGTCCATCACACCAAATTACTCGGAAGATCCGAGTAATCAGCCAGCGATCTGACCAACGAACGGGTTCGCAAAGGTGAAGAACAGAGCGATACCAACACCGATCATGGTTACGGCGTCGAGCAGACCGGCAACGATGAACATTTTCACTTGCAGCATTGGAACCATTTCTGGCTGACGCGCTGCGCCTTCCAGGAACTTGCCGCCCAGCAGGCCGAAACCAATTGCGGTACCCAGTGCGCCCAGGCCGATCAACAGTGCAACAGCGATAGCGGTTAGACCAACTACAGTTTCCATCTTTCCTCCCGACTTTTACGTCGTATGGTTTAGGTTTTTTAGATTAAAGCGGTAAAACAAATCGTTTCAGCTGCCCCGCAAGGAGCTCCCTCCCGTTTGACCGGGAGGAACATCAGACTAGTCGAGACTGGTCTTAATGGTTTTCTTCGTGCGCCATCGACAGGTAGACGATGGTCAGCATCATGAAGATGAACGCCTGCAGGGTGATGATCAGGATGTGGAATACAGCCCACGCCCACTGCAGAACTACGCCCAGGCCGCTGAGCCAGAGCAGGCCGCTGCCGAACATCACAGCGATCAGAATGAACACCAGCTCGCCGGCATACATGTTGCCGAACAGACGCAGAGCCAGAGAGATCGGCTTGGCGATCAGGGTGACGAATTCCAGCAGGAAGTTCACCGGGATCAGCAGGGCCTGAACGAAGATGTTCTTGCTGCCGAACGGGTGCAGGGTCAGTTCGCCGATGAAGCCGCCGATGCCCTTGACCTTGATGCTGTAGAAAATGATCAGTGCGAACACCGAGAACGCCATGCCCAGAGTCGCGTTCGGGTCGGTAGTCGACACGGCGCGGAACGGGATGTGAGCATCGCCGGAGATCAGGATGGCCAGCTGAGGAATCCAGTCGACCGGTACCAGGTCGACGGCGTTCATCAGGAACACCCAGACGAAGATGGTCAGCGCCAGCGGTGCAATCACCGGGCTACGGCCATGGAAGCTGTCTTTCACGCTGCCATCGACGAATTCGACCAATACTTCAACGAAGTTCTGCAAGGCACCCGGCTGACCCGAAGTCGCTTTCTTCGCCGCCATGCGGAAAAGAAGAACGAAGATCAGACCCAGCGCGACCGACCAGCCGAGGGTATCGACGTGGAAAGCCCAGAAGCCCATTTCCTTGGCCTCTGCTGCGGTGTGGGCAAAGCCCCAGCCGCCGTTGGGTAGCTGACCGAAAGTCAGGTTCTGCAAGTGGTGCTGGATATAGCCCGAAGCGGTTGTCTCTGCCATGGTTGCCTCAAACGCCCTAAGGTCTCGAAAGTCTTGTTCTCATCAGCAGGGGAGCGAACCAGCTGACCGACTGCGTCAGCACGAACACGCCGAATACTGCGATCGGCGCCAGTGGCTTCACACCTGCGAACACCAGTGCAAACAGCACTGCCGTCAAAATAAGTTTGCCTGCCTCGCCGGCATAAAAAGACCGGACGATGGACTGGGCTGCTCGGGCGCCGGAAAACCGAAATGCCCTGTGAGCGAAATAAACATTGGGCAGCAAGGCTATCAGGCCTCCGCAAAGTCCCGAGTATCCGGCAACGACTCCATGCCATTGCCAGAGCGCCAAAGCGGCAATGAGCAAAACGACAAATTGAGCCATCAACACCGGAAAAACCGCCAGGCGATGGAAAGGCAAGCGGTTTGGCGTGCGGGTTTCCATCACAGTTGCTCTCCAATGGTCGGCTGCCGAAATTCAATAACTTGGCATAATTTGTGCCGACAAAATGCGCGCAGAGTATAGGGGCGGTTCTGCCCCTATTCAACTGTCAGGTAGTGATTTCCGACTGCGCGCTACATGAGGAAATGTTTCAGCGGATGTGTGCGAGCACACCTTGAAGCTCATCGAGCGAGTTATACCCAATCACCAATTGGCCTTTGCCCTTCTTGCCATGGCGAATCTGCACCGCAGAGCCTAGGCGCTCGGCTAAACGCTGCTCGAGGCGAGCGATGTCCGGGTCGGGTTTTGCGGCTTCAACCGGCTCCGGTTTGCCACTCAACCACTGACGAACCAGTGCCTCGGTTTGGCGCACGGTCAGTCCTCGTGCGACAACATGTCGCGCCCCTTCGACCTGCTGATTGTCCGGCAGACCGAGCAAGGCACGCGCGTGACCCATTTCCAGGTCACCGTGCGACAGCATGGTCTTGATCACTTCAGGCAGTGCAATAAGTCGCAACAGGTTAGCCACAGTCACCCGCGACTTACCCACAGCCTCGGCAACCTGCTGCTGAGTCAGCTGGAATTCCTGCTGCAAGCGCTGCAAGGCGACGGCTTCTTCGATCGGATTGAGATCTTCGCGCTGGATGTTCTCGATCAGCGCAATCGCAATGGCGGTTTCATCCGGCACATCGCGAACCATCGCCGGGATGGTTTCCTGCCCGGCCTGCTGACTGGCGCGCCAGCGGCGTTCACCGGCAATGATCTCAAAACGACCGCCGCCAATCGGGCGCACCACGATCGGCTGCATCACGCCTTGGGACTTGATCGACTGTGCCAGCTCTTCCAGGGCCTGCGGGTCCATGTCGCGGCGCGGCTGATATTTGCCGCGCTGCAGCAGGTCCAGCGGCAGGTGTTGCAGTTCGCGGGTGTCGGCCTGCGCGGCTTGTTCTTCCAGCGCGCTGACCGTCGGACCACTCAGCAGTGCATCCAGTCCACGTCCGAGACCTCGTTTCTTGACGGCCATGGGGATTCCTTAAGTTGGCTGAGCAGCAGCAATGCGTGAATTTTTGCGCTGACGACGAACCATCTCGCCCGCCAGAGCCAGATAGGCCAGGGCGCCACGCGATTGCTTGTCGTAAGCCAGCGCCGGCATGCCGTAGCTCGGTGCTTCGGCCAGGCGAATGTTGCGCGGGATCACCGTGTCGTACAGCTGATCGCCGAAGTGTTCCTTGAGCTGCGCCGAAACATCGTTCATCAGGCTCAGGCGCGGGTCGTACATGGTGCGCAGCAGGCCTTCGACTTTCAGGTTCGGATTGAGCAGTTCAGCGATGCGCTTGATGTTATCCACAAGGTCGCTCAAACCTTCCAGCGCAAAGTATTCGCACTGCATGGGAATAATCACCCCGTCAGCGGCGACCAGTGCGTTGAGCGTGAGCATCGACAGCGACGGTGGGCAGTCGATCAGAATGTAGTCGTAGTTGTCACGGATCGGCGCCAGCGCACTGCGCAGACGGCTTTCCTTCATCTGCATTTCCAGCAGCACCACTTCTGCTGCGGTCAGATCACGGTTGGCCGGCAGCAGTTGATAACCACCGTGCTCGGAGAAGTGCATGGCCTGGCCGAGGTCGCATTCACCGATCAGCAGATCGTAGACCGAGTTTTCCAGACCATGTTTATCCACACCGCTACCCATGGTGGCGTTGCCCTGTGGATCGAGATCGATCAACAGCACCCGGCGCTTGGTCGCGACCAGGGATGCTGCGAGGTTGATGCAGGTGGTGGTTTTGCCCACACCACCCTTCTGGTTCGCTATCGCGAATACCTTAGCCATTCTTGCTTGTGTTCCCAATCATGCCGTGCGGCGCAGTATCAGCAGATGGCGTTGGCCTTGGCAACCGGGGACGGCCAGGGCGTGTTCGCTATCGAGTTTGAAATCTGCCGGCAATGCTACCAGCTCATCGGCCGGATGAACGCCCTTCATTGCCAGCCAGCGTGTATCGGCATCGCCCAAGTGGCGAGTCCAGTTGGTGAAGTTTTCCATGCTGCTGAATGCCCGGGAAATGATCCCGTTGAATGGCTGCGCAGGCTGGAAGGCTTCGACGCGACTGTGGATAACTTGCAGGTTATCCAGCTTCAGCTCCAGTTTGACCTGAGTCAGGAAGCGGGTTTTCTTGCCGTTGCTGTCCAGACAGGTCACCTGCGAGTCCGGATACAGGATCGCCAGCGGGATACCAGGCATGCCACCGCCACTGCCGACATCGAGCCAGCGACCGTTTTCGATGAACGACATCACGCTGAGACTATCGAGCAAGTGCCGCGAAACCATTTCATCAGGATCGCGCACGGCGGTCAGGTTGTAGGCCTGGTTCCATTTGATCAACAGGGCCAGATAACCCAGCAGCAATTCGTGCTGGGTTTCAGTGAGATGGACACCGAGCTCGCGGGCTCCTGTGGATAACTCTTCGGCGTGTTGCGAAGTGACCTTGGCACTCAAGCGCTTTGCTCCAACTGACGGCCCGCGCCGCGTTTTTTCAAATGAATCATCAACAGCGAAATCGCTGCCGGGGTTACGCCAGGAATCCGCGAAGCCTGGCCCAGCGTTTCAGGACGTGTGGCGCCGAGCTTGCTCTGGATCTCCTTGGACAGACCGGAGATGTTGGTGTAATCGATATCCACAGGCAATTTCGTGTCTTCGCTGGCGCGCAGACGGGCGATTTCGTCCTGTTGGCGGTCGATGTAACCGGCGTATTTGGTCTTGATCTCGACCTGCTCGGCGACCTGTGGATCTTCGGCGCCCTGCCCGGTCACTTCGACCAGACCGGCGTAATCGATTTCCGGACGGCTCAACAGGTTGAGCAGGTTGTACTCGTGAGTCAGCGGCGTGCCAAATTTCTCGGCAATCGCATCGCCCTGCGGGGTGTTCGGCCGCACCCAGGTGCTTTTCAGGCGCTGTTCTTCAAGCTCGATGCTTTCGCGTTTCTTGCAGAAGGCCGCCCAGCGCGCGTCATCGACCAGACCGAGCTCGCGACCTTTTTCGGTCAGACGCAGGTCGGCATTGTCTTCACGCAGAATCAGGCGGTACTCGGCGCGAGACGTGAACATGCGGTACGGCTCTTGGGTGCCGAGGGTGATCAGGTCGTCGACCAGAACGCCGATGTACGCTTCATCGCGGCGCGGACACCAGGCCTCTTTGCCCTTGGCACGCAGCGCAGCGTTGGCCCCGGCGAGCAGACCTTGAGCGCCGGCTTCTTCGTAACCGGTGGTGCCGTTGATTTGCCCGGCGAAGAACAGACCGCCGATGACTTTGGTTTCCAGACTGTACTTCAGGTCGCGCGGATCGAAGTAGTCGTACTCGATCGCATAACCCGGACGCACGATGTGTGCGTTTTCCATGCCGCGGATCGATTGCACGATCTGCAATTGCACGTCGAACGGCAGGCTTGTGGATATCCCGTTCGGATACAGCTCATGGGTAGTCAGACCTTCCGGTTCGATGAACACCTGATGGCTTTCCTTGTCGGCAAAGCGATGAATCTTGTCTTCGATCGACGGGCAATAACGCGGGCCGACGCCTTCGATTTCACCGGCAGCGGAATACATCGGCGAACGATCGAGGTTCGCCGCGATGATTTCGTGGGTGCGGGCATTGGTATGGGTGATCCAGCAGCTGACTTGGCGCGGATGCTGTTCCTTGTTGCCCATGAACGACATCACCGGGATCGGCGTATCGCCCGGCTGCTCGGTCATCACGGAGAAATCCACAGACTTGCCATCGATACGCGGCGGCGTGCCGGTTTTCAGACGCCCAACACGCAATGGCAACTCACGCAGACGGTGGGCCAGAGCAATCGACGGTGGATCACCGGCGCGACCGCCGGAGAAATTCTGCAAACCGATGTGGATAAGTCCGCCGAGGAAGGTACCGGTGGTCAACACCACGGAATCGGCGAAGAAACGCAGCCCCATCTGTGTAACCACACCACGGACTTGCTCCTGCTCGACGATCAGGTCGTCAGCAGCCTGTTGAAATATCCACAGGTTTGGCTGGTTTTCCAGGATTTCGCGGACAGCGGCCTTATAGAGAATTCGGTCGGCTTGCGCACGGGTGGCCCGTACTGCCGGGCCTTTGCGGCTGTTCAACACGCGAAACTGGATGCCGCCCTTGTCGGTAGCCATGGCCATCGCGCCGCCGAGGGCATCGATTTCCTTGACCAGATGGCTTTTGCCGATGCCACCGATGGCCGGGTTGCAACTCATGGCGCCGAGGGTTTCCACGTTATGCGTCAGCAACAGGGTTTTTGCCCCCATGCGTGCTGACGCCAGTGCTGCCTCGGTACCGGCATGACCGCCGCCGATGACGATCACTTCAAAACGAGAAGGGAAATCCACCACGCACCTCGTGCCTGCTTAAGTAGGTCATTCAGGAAATATTGAAACCAGGTTTCTGGACCTGGTCGGCAAGTATAGGGACTTCGCCCTTTCTAAAGAACCCTCTGCACAAAATTTAACCAGCTGTGGAGAACTCGAGGTTAAAAAAATAAAAAAGAGAGAAATTTATAAAACCTTTGTTTTTATGTTTATTCTTACTGAACCACGTTTCTGTGGATAGATCGCTACAAGCCTTATTTTTCGAAGTGTACAGAGGTTCAAAACTCTGTGCTCATGTGGCAATGAGGCCATTGGATAACCGGTTTAAGCCTGTGGATGAAAGGGGTGGTTATCCACAGCGTGGGTTATCTCCAGTTTTGAGGCCCTGTTATCAACTGCCCTCAGTGGCAGTTATTCACAGGGCTTAATCCACAGAAATTTGATGGAGGAAGAGGTATCGGGAAGCCGAAAACCGCTCAGGGAGAAAAAATCTGCCCGGCACTCTTGGAGGATTTTAGAAAAGAGGGAAGCAGACAGGTCGCGAACGGACCTGTCTGTGAATAGCAGGAGGGTTATTTGCCGATGCAGAAGCTGGAGAAAATCCTTCCGAGCAAATCATCAGAGCTGAACGCCCCGGTAATTTCACCCAGGGAATGCTGAGCCTGGCGCAAATCCTCGGCGAGCAACTCGCCAGCGCCCGCCAGGGTCAGTTGCGCGCGGCCATGTTCCAATGCCGCGCTGGCGTGGCGCAGTGCCTCCAGATGCCGGCGACGTGCGCTGAAGCTGCTCTCCGAGGTCTGCTCGTAACCCATGCACGCCTTGAGGTGGTCCCGCAGCAGATCGAGGCCTTCGGCGGACTTGGCGCTGAGACTGATGGTCACGTGGCCGTTATCACTGGTTTCCAGAGAAACCGCTTCACCGGTCAGATCGGACTTGTTACGGATCAGGGTGACTTTCGCCGGATCCGGTCGAGACTCAAGGAATTCTGGCCACAAGGCAAAAGGATCCAGTGCCTCTGGTGCGGTCGCATCGACCACCAGTAAAACCCGATCCGCTTCACCAATGGCTTTCAAGGCCCGTTCCACACCAATCTTTTCCACATGATCGTCCGTGTCCCGCAGTCCTGCGGTATCGACAACGTGCAATGGCATGCCGTCGATGTGGATATGCTCGCGCAGGATATCCCGCGTGGTGCCGGCAATCTCGGTAACGATGGCAGCCTCGCGACCGGCCAGAGCATTCAACAGGCTTGATTTACCGGCATTCGGACGCCCTGCGATGACGACGGTCATGCCATCACGCAATAACGCGCCCTGCCCTGCTTCGCGCAGCACTGTGGATAACTCATCGCGTACTTTGTCGAGCATGCTCAGCACATGGCCGTCGGCGAGAAAGTCGATTTCCTCTTCCGGGAAGTCGATCGCGGCTTCAACGTAGATACGCAAACCGATCAGTTGCTCGGTCAGGTTATGCACACGCTGGGAAAACGCACCCTGCAATGAACGCAGCGCATTGCGCGCAGCCTGGGCAGAACTGGCTTCGATCAAATCGGCGATTGCCTCGGCCTGGGCCAGATCGAGTTTGTCATTGAGGAAGGCGCGCTCGCTGAATTCCCCAGGACGGGCCAGACGACAACCCAGTTCCAGGCAGCGCTTGAGCAACATGTCCAGCACGATCGGGCCGCCGTGACCTTGGAGTTCCAGCACGTCTTCGCCTGTGAACGAGTTCGGCCCCGGAAAATACAAAGCCAGACCTTCGTCCAGCACTTGCTGGTCGTCACTGAAAAACGACCCGTAATGGGCGTAACGCGGTTTCAGCTCTCGGCCGCTGATGGCTTTTGCCGCCACGCTGGCCAACGGCCCGGAAATACGGACGATGCCCACACCGCCGCGCCCTTGAGCAGTGGCGACAGCAGCGATGGTTTCACGGGGTGTGCTCATAAAGCGGCATCCAGACAAAAGTGGCAGATAGCAAAACGCCCCACTAGGGGGCGTTTTGAGTGGTGTTATCCACAGTGCAAGTTACGCCTCGGCTTTTTTCGTCGCCGCTTCGATCTTACGCGTGATGTACCACTGTTGTGCAATCGACAGGCAGTTGTTCACAACCCAGTACAGCACCAGACCCGCCGGGAACCACAGGAAGAAGAAGGTGAAGATGATTGGCATCATTTTCATGACCTTCGCCTGCATCGGATCCGGAGGCGTCGGGTTCAGCTGCTGCTGGATGAACATGGTTGCGCCCATGATGATCGGCAGAATGAAGAACGGATCCTTGATCGACAGGTCAGTGATCCACAGCATGAACGGCGCCTGGCGCATTTCCACGCTTTCCAGCAGAACCCAGTACAGCGACAGGAAGACCGGCATCTGCACGAGGATCGGCAAGCAGCCGCCCAGTGGATTGATCTTCTCTTTCTTGTACAGCTCCATCATGGCTTGCGACATTTTCTGCCGGTCATCGCCATGTTGCTCTTTCAGCGCAGCCAGTTTCGGAGCCACGGCACGCATGCGCGCCATCGATTTGTAGCTGGCAGCCGACAGCGGGAAGAAAATCCCTTTGATCAGCATGGTCAGGAAGATGATCGACCAGCCCCAGTTACCGACAATGGCGTGGATATGTTGCAGCAGCCAGAAGATCGGCTGGGCAATGAACCACAGAATGCCGTAGTCGACGGTCAGTTCCAGACCTGGGGACAACTCTTTCAGCACAGCCTGGCTTTTCGGACCGGCGTACAGCACAGCGCTGGTTTCAACTTTTGCACCTGGAGCAGCGGTCAGAGTAGGACCGGTGTAACCGATGATGTAGTTGCCTTTGCTGTCTTTACGGGTCTGGACGATGTTGTTTTCGCCCTTGGCCGGAATCCACGCAGTCACGAAGTAGTGCTGCAGCCAGGCTACCCAACCACCGGTGACGGTTTCCTTGAGCTGCGCCTTGTCCATGTCCTTCATCGACACTTTCTTGTACGGCTCGGAACTTGTCCACAGGGCAGCGCCCAGGTAAGTCGCGGTGCCAGTAGCAGTGGTCGACGAAGGATCAGCGCTGGCATCGCGCTTCAACTGGGCAAACATTGCGCCGTTCCAGGGCTGAGCGCTCTGGTTATCCACAATGTAGGAGACAGCGACGTCGTACAGGCCACGTTTCATGGTGAAACGCTTGATGTAGTTGACGCCGTCCTTGCTGAATTTCAGGTCAACGAAGAGTTGATCCTGACCGTCAGCCAGTTGGTAAACCTTCTTCTCCGAGGAATAAACCGGACGACCGGCCGGGTTTGCATCCGGGCCGTTAGTACCGATCAGACCACTTTGCGCCAGATATACACGTTCGCCGCCGTTATCGAACAGCTGGAACGGAACGTCAGGACGATCCTGACGACGTGGATACAAAGGCAGAGTCAGTTGCGCAACGTCGCCACCCTGTGGATCGATCGCCAGATCGAGCACATCGGTCTTGACCTGAATCAGATCCTTGCTGGCGGCGACCGGCGTTTCGGCAGGTGCGCTGGTATCGCTGGCGGCGCGCGGAATATCGTCACTGGCGGCATTTGTGCCAGTGGCGGTGTCCGGCAAACCGGATGTAGTCGTACTGGAAGCAACATTCTGAGTCGGCAGGGCAGCCTGACCATAATCCTGGTTCCATTTAAGAACCATGACGTAGGACACGATTGCCAGGGCGACGATCAGGATCGTGCGTTTGATATCCATGATTACTCGGCCATCGAAGAAGAACGGGAGGTAGGGACAGGTGGAACCGGGTCATAACCACCGGGATTCCACGGATGACAGCGACCTAAACGACGAAAGGTCAGCCAGCCACCGCGCAGAAGGCCATGATTTTCAATGGCTTCATACGCGTAGCAGGAACAACTGGGGTAGAAGCGACAGTGGCTGGCCATTAAAGGACTAATGGCATAGCGATAAAACTGGATCGGAACGAGGGCCAGTTTACGCATCGGTACTGTCTACCCCTACAGTTTCGGTTTTGACTGCCGGAACGGGCTTGTTGCGTGCCAGACGCTTCCAGAGTTTGCCGAAATGCTGAATCAATTCGGGGTTTTCTACATCACCCAAACCTTTGCGCGCGACGATAACGATGTCCCAGCCGACCAGTGAATCCTGGTGCAGACGGAACGATTCGCGCATCAGACGTTTGAGGCGATTGCGCTCAACGGAGAGCTTTACGCTCTTTTTCCCGATAACCAGCCCGAGACGGGGGTGATCAAGATCGTTGTTGCGTGCAAGGAGCAGGAGATTTTTCCCCGGAACCTTGCCGGTAGGGGAGTCAAAGACTGCCTTGAAATGCCGGGGGGTAAGCAGACGCTTTTCCCGACTGAAGTCCTGACTCACCTCCAGTACCGGATTATCAAACTGCCAGACGCGCACGACCTTTGGCGCGACGACGCGACAGGACTGCGCGGCCGTTCTTGGTAGCCATGCGAGCACGGAAACCGTGGGTACGAGCGCGTTTGATAGTGCTTGGTTGGAAAGTACGTTTCATGTCGTGTTACCTGGTTCGTCCACAACGGGCCGGAATGGCCCCCGTTTTAAGAGACCGGGGATTCTAGAGAAAGCAAGCCTTCAGGTCAATTTCCAACCAGCGTTTCCTTATAAATAGATCCGGGCAGGGTTTAAGCTCGAAAGCCTGTCAGCCAGATATAGAAATAAAGAAGGGAATTATTTAAAGCTTTTCTGTAAAGCTTGTAAAAGCTAGACACGCCATCTTCTGTGGATAACTGCTATTAGGCCTTATTTTGTGTGGTGTACAGAGAATGACAACTACAGTGGAAAACAGTGTTCAGCCTGTGCTGCGCTATCGGATAAGCTGTGCGTGAAATGGCCTGTTATCCACAGGCTGGTTATCCACCGGGTTTAGCCCCCAGTTGTCCAGTGCCCTCAGAGGCGTTTATCCACAGGGCTTATTCACATGCCGTTGGTCGCCTTTTAATGCGTTAACGCGTTGATAAATGATGGTGACGAACCTACCTGCATGTGGATAAGTGAATCGCTCGCCGCTACAATGGCCGCTTGTTTTTGCCTCACCGGCTTTCAACTTAGGGGATATCCGTGTCAGTGGAACTTTGGCAGCAGTGCGTGGAGCTTTTGCGCGAAGAGCTGCCTGCCCAACAATTCAACACCTGGATCCGTCCACTACAGGTCGAAGCCGAAGGCGACGAGTTGCGCGTCTACGCACCGAATCGTTTCGTGCTGGACTGGGTCAACGAAAAGTACCTGGGCCGCGTCCTTGAATTGCTGGATGAGCACGGCAATGGCTCGACGCCGGCGCTGTCCTTGTTAATAGGCAGCAAACGCAGCTCGGCACCTCGTGCCGCACCCAATGCGCCACTGGCGGCCGCGCAGGTTGCTCAGGCGCAGGCCAATAATGTGCCAGCGAGCAATCCGGCACCGACGCCAGCCCCTGCTCCGGCCAAACGTTCCACACAGAAGGCCGCTGAAGTCAGCGAAGAACCTTCCCGCGACAGCTTCGACCCGATGGCCGGCGCCGCTTCGCAGCAGGCCCCGGTTCGCGCGGAGCAGCGCACCGTGCAGGTTGAAGGTGCGCTCAAGCACACCAGTTACCTGAATCGCACGTTCACCTTCGAAAACTTCGTCGAAGGTAAATCCAACCAGCTCGCCCGTGCGGCGGCCTGGCAGGTGGCGGACAATCCCAAGCACGGCTACAACCCGCTGTTCCTTTATGGTGGCGTCGGTCTGGGTAAAACTCACTTGATGCACGCGGTGGGCAACCATCTATTAAAGAAGAATCCGAATGCCAAGGTTGTGTACCTGCATTCCGAGCGCTTCGTGGCCGACATGGTCAAGGCGTTGCAACTGAACGCCATCAACGAATTCAAGCGTTTCTACCGTTCGGTGGACGCCTTGCTGATCGACGACATTCAGTTCTTCGCCCGCAAGGAGCGTTCCCAGGAAGAGTTTTTCCACACCTTCAACGCGCTGCTTGAAGGTGGTCAGCAGGTCATTCTCACCAGTGACCGCTACCCGAAAGAAATCGAAGGCCTTGAAGAACGCCTTAAATCCCGCTTCGGCTGGGGCCTGACGGTTGCGGTCGAGCCGCCGGAACTGGAAACCCGCGTGGCGATCCTGATGAAGAAGGCCGATCAGGCCAAAGTCGAGTTGCCGCATGACGCCGCGTTCTTCATTGCCCAGCGCATTCGCTCCAACGTCCGTGAGCTGGAAGGTGCGCTGAAACGCGTAATCGCCCACTCGCACTTCATGGGCCGCGACATCACCATCGAGCTGATCCGCGAATCTCTGAAAGACTTGCTGGCGTTGCAGGACAAACTGGTCTCTGTGGATAACATTCAGCGCACCGTCGCCGAGTATTACAAGATCAAGATTTCCGACCTGCTGTCCAAGCGCCGTTCGCGCTCGGTGGCTCGTCCGCGTCAGGTGGCCATGGCGTTGTCCAAGGAACTGACCAACCACAGCCTGCCGGAAATCGGCGATGTGTTTGGCGGCCGCGACCACACCACCGTGCTGCACGCCTGCCGCAAGATCAACGAACTTAAGGAATCCGACGCGGACATCCGCGAGGACTACAAGAACCTGCTGCGTACACTGACCACTTGATGAACACCAGCGCAGCTTATTAAGGCAAGGGACTAGACCATGCATTTCACCATTCAACGCGAAGCCCTGTTGAAACCCCTGCAACTGGTCGCAGGCGTCGTCGAGCGCCGACAGACCTTGCCGGTACTGTCCAACGTGCTGTTGGTCGTCGAAGGCCAGCAACTGTCGCTGACCGGTACCGACCTGGAAGTCGAGCTGGTCGGTCGTGTGCAACTCGAAGAGCCGGCCGAAACGGGCTCCATCACCGTGCCGGCGCGCAAGCTGATGGACATCTGCAAAAGCCTGCCCAACGACGCGCTGATCGATATCAAGGTCGACGAGCAGAAACTGGTGGTGAAGGCCGGCCGCAGCCGCTTCACCCTGTCGACCCTGCCGGCCAACGACTTCCCGACTGTTGAAGAAGGCCCGGGCTCGCTGACGTGCAGCCTGGAGCAGAGCAAACTGCGTCGCTTGATCGAACGCACCAGCTTCGCCATGGCCCAGCAGGACGTGCGTTACTACCTCAACGGCATGCTGCTGGAAGTTTCCGCTGGTGTGATCCGCGCCGTGGCTACCGACGGTCACCGTCTGGCAATGTGCTCGATGCAAGCCGATATCGGTCAGCCGGATCGCCATCAGGTGATCGTGCCGCGTAAAGGTATCCTCGAGTTGGCGCGTCTGCTCACCGAGCCGGATGGCAATGTCAGCATCGTTCTCGGTCAGCATCACATCCGCGCCACCACCGGCGAGTTCACTTTTACCTCGAAACTGGTCGACGGTAAATTTCCGGATTACGAGCGCGTCCTGCCGAAAGGTGGCGACAAACTGGTACTCGGCGATCGTCAGGCATTGCGTGAAGCCTTCAGCCGTACCGCGATTCTTTCCAACGAGAAGTACCGCGGTATCCGTCTGCAACTGGCCAGCGGTCAGTTGAAGATCCAGGCCAATAACCCGGAGCAGGAAGAAGCGGAAGAAGAAGTGGGCGTTGAATACAACGGCGGCTCGCTGGAGATCGGTTTCAACGTCAGCTATCTGCTCGACGTGCTGGGCGTGATGACCACCGAGCAGGTTCGCCTGATCCTGTCCGACTCCAACAGCAGTGCGCTGGTGCAAGAGTCCGACAATGACGACTCGGCTTACGTTGTCATGCCGATGCGTCTGTAATCAGCTGATCCTGAATGTCGTTAAGTCGTGTTTCGGTCACCGCGGTGCGCAATCTGCACCCGGTGACCTTCTCCCCCTCCCCCCGCATCAACATTCTTTACGGCGCCAACGGCAGCGGCAAAACCAGTGTTCTGGAAGCCATTCATCTGCTGGGGCTTGCCCGTTCGTTTCGCAGCACGCGGCTGTTGCCCGTGATTCAGTACGAACAGCTCGCCTGTACTGTATTTGGTCAGGTTGAGCTGGCTGAAGGCGGGCACAGTGCGCTGGGGATTTCTCGCGACCGTCAGGGCGAGTTCCAGATTCGCATCGATGGCCAGAACGCCCGTAGCGCTGCGCAGCTGGCGGAGATCCTGCCGTTGCAGTTGATCAATCCCGACAGCTTCCGTCTGCTGGAAGGCGCGCCGAAGATTCGCCGGCAGTTTCTCGACTGGGGTGTGTTCCACGTTGAACCGCGTTTCATGGCCACTTGGCAGCGTTTGCAGAAGGCGCTGCGCCAGAGAAACTCCTGGCTGCGGCATGGTACACTTGACGCCGTTTCGCAAGCGGTTTGGGACAGGGAACTGTGCCAGGCCAGCGCTGAAATCGATGAATACCGCCGCGCTTACATCACAGCCTTGAAACCGGTCTTCGAACAGACCTTGAGCGAACTGGTTGAGCTCGAGGGTTTGACGCTCAGCTATTACCGAGGCTGGGACAAGGACCGCGAATTGAGCGCCGTACTCGCCGGTTCCGTGCAACGGGACCAGCAGATGGGGCACACCCAGGCCGGACCGCAACGAGCTGATTTGCGTCTCAGATTGGGCGCACACAATGCCGCGGACATCCTGTCCCGGGGTCAGCAGAAGCTTGTGGTCTGTGCACTACGGATTGCCCAAGGGCACCTGGTCAGCCAGGCCCGCCGCGGACAGTGTATTTATCTGGTGGATGACTTGCCGTCCGAGCTGGACGAGAGCCACCGTCGCGCGCTGTGCCGCTTGCTGGAAGACTTACGCTGCCAGGTGTTCATCACCTGTGTAGATCACGAATTACTGAGGGAAGGCTGGCAGACGGAAACGCCAGTCGCTTTGTTCCACGTGGAACAGGGCCGTATCACCCAGACCCACGACCATCGGGAGTGAAGGCATTGAGCGAAGAAAATACGTACGACTCAACGAGCATTAAAGTGCTGAAAGGCCTGGATGCCGTACGCAAACGTCCCGGTATGTACATTGGTGACACCGACGATGGCAGCGGTCTGCACCACATGGTGTTCGAGGTGGTCGACAACTCGATCGACGAAGCCCTCGCCGGCCATTGCGACGACATCAGCATCATCATCCACCCGGACGAGTCCATCACCGTTAAAGACAACGGTCGTGGCATCCCGGTAGACGTGCATAAAGAGGAAGGCGTTTCCGCCGCCGAGGTCATCATGACCGTCCTCCACGCTGGCGGTAAGTTCGACGACAACTCCTACAAGGTTTCCGGCGGTCTGCACGGTGTAGGTGTGTCGGTAGTGAACGCACTGTCCGAAGAGCTGGTCCTTACCGTTCGCCGCAGTGGCAAGATCTGGGAACAGACCTACGTCCACGGTGTGCCTCAGGCACCGATGGCCATCGTTGGCGACAGCGAAACCACCGGTACCCAGATCCACTTCAAGGCTTCCAGCGAAACCTTCAAGAACATTCACTTCAGCTGGGACATCCTCGCCAAGCGCATTCGTGAACTGTCCTTCCTCAACTCCGGTGTCGGCATCGTCCTCAAGGACGAGCGCAGCGGCAAGGAAGAGCTGTTCAAGTACGAAGGCGGCCTGCGTGCGTTCGTTGAATACCTGAACACCAACAAGACTGCGGTCAACCAAGTGTTCCACTTCAACATCCAGCGTGAAGACGGGATCGGCGTGGAAATCGCCCTGCAGTGGAACGACAGCTTCAACGAGAACCTGTTGTGCTTCACCAACAACATTCCGCAGCGCGACGGCGGCACCCACCTGGTGGGCTTCCGCTCGGCACTGACGCGTAACCTGAACAACTACATCGAGCAGGAAGGTCTGGCGAAGAAGCACAAAGTCGCCACCACCGGTGACGATGCCCGTGAAGGCCTGACCGCAATCATCTCGGTGAAAGTGCCGGATCCGAAATTCAGCTCGCAGACCAAAGACAAGCTGGTGTCTTCCGAAGTGAAGACTGCGGTCGAGCAGGAGATGGGCAAATACTTCTCCGACTTCCTTCTGGAAAATCCGAACGAAGCCAAGCTGGTGGTCGGCAAAATGATCGACGCCGCCCGCGCCCGTGAAGCCGCGCGCAAGGCCCGTGAGATGACCCGCCGCAAAGGTGCGCTGGACATCGCCGGCCTGCCGGGCAAACTCGCCGACTGCCAGGAAAAAGACCCGGCGCTGTCCGAACTGTACCTGGTGGAGGGTGACTCCGCGGGCGGTTCTGCCAAGCAGGGACGTAACCGCAAGACCCAGGCGATCCTGCCGTTGAAGGGCAAGATCCTCAACGTCGAGAAAGCCCGTTTCGACAAGATGATCTCGTCCCAGGAAGTGGGCACGCTGATCACCGCGCTGGGCTGCGGCATCGGTCGCGAAGAGTACAACATCGACAAGTTGCGCTATCACAACATCATCATCATGACCGATGCTGACGTCGACGGTTCGCACATCCGCACCCTGCTGCTGACCTTCTTCTTCCGTCAGCTGCCGGAGCTGATCGAGCGTGGCTACATCTACATCGCCCAGCCACCGCTGTACAAGGTCAAGAAAGGCAAGCAAGAGCAATACATCAAAGACGACGACGCCATGGAAGAGTACATGACGCAGTCGGCCCTGGAAGATGCAAGCCTGCACCTGAACGAAGAAGCCCCGGGCATTTCCGGTGAAGCGCTGGAACGTCTGGTCAATGACTTCCGCATGGTGATGAAGACGCTCAAGCGTCTGTCGCGCCTGTACCCGCAGGAACTGACCGAGCACTTCATCTACCTGCCAGCCGTCAGCCTCGAAACTCTCGGCGACCACGCTGCGATGCAAGAGTGGCTGGCCCAGTACGAAGTCCGTCTGCGTACCAACGAGAAGTCTGGCCTGGTCTACAAGGCCAGCCTGCGCGAAGACCGTGAACGTGGCGTCTGGCTGCCTGAGGTCGAACTGATCTCCCACGGCCTGTCGAACTACGTCACCTTCAACCGCGACTTCTTCGGCAGCAACGACTACAAAACCGTGGTCACTCTGGGCGCGCAACTGAGCACCCTGCTCGACGAAGGCGCGTACATCCAGCGTGGCGAGCGCAAGAAAGCCGTTACCGAGTTCAAGGAAGCCCTCGACTGGCTGATGGCCGAAAGCACCAAGCGCCACACCATTCAGCGATACAAAGGTCTGGGCGAAATGAACCCGGATCAGCTGTGGGAAACCACCATGGACCCAAGCGTGCGGCGCATGCTGAAGGTCACTATCGAAGACGCCATCGGTGCAGACCAGATCTTCAACACCTTGATGGGTGATGCGGTCGAACCTCGCCGAGACTTCATCGAGAGCAACGCACTGGCGGTTTCCAACCTGGATTTCTGATCCTGATTGCTACCCGCTCATGAAAAACCCCGGCCAATGCCGGGGTTTTTTTTGCCTCACTCATTCCCAGTGCCGACACTCTCCAAACGATACCCATACCCATAAATTGTCAGCAACTGCCAACCCCGATCCGCTGTCAGCCCGAGCTTGTTGCGCAATCGGTAGATATGCGTATCCAGCGGCCGCGAGGAAGTTGTCTCCTCGTTCGGCCAGAAGCGCTCGTACAGGTAATCCCGCGACAATGGCCGCCCCAGGTTGCTGAACAGGCAGCGCGCCAAGCGGTATTCGCGTTCGGTCATGAGGATCGGTTTGCCTTCACGGGTGACGGTCAGTTCCGCATCGTCGAAAGTCAGATCGTGGAACGTCTGTACTTCGCCCGCCGCGCTGCGCGGTTGGCTATGCCGACGCAATACCGCTGCCACCCTCGCCTTCAACTCATTCGGGCGAAACGGCTTGCTGACATAATCGTCGGCCCCGGCATTCAAGGCTTGAACGATATCGCTCTCGCCGTCGCGGCTGGTGAGCATGATTGCAGCGGGTGGCGCCTCCATGTGTTCGCGGGTCCAGCGCAGCAGTGCCAGGCCTGTGAGGTCCGGCAGTTGCCAATCGAGGATCAGCAGGTCAAAAGTCTCCCGACGCAACTGGCGCAACAAGTCTTCGCCGCGCTCGAAGCTGTGCAGTGACCACGGCTGTTCGCCAGCTTCGGCCATTTGCTCCAGGGTTTGCTCGACCCGGCGCAGTTCGGCGGGTTCGTCGTCCAGAATGGCAACGCGCATCGGCGGTGTTCCTTGTCGCTGGGGCTGGGATGTCGACAATAGCGACTCCCCGGCCGCGATGAAAGAAGCAGCCCGTCGTTGGTCGACGTCCGCTATGATTCTTCGGGTCTACGCCTCAGACCTGAGACCTATGAAACCATTCCCACTGCCCTGCCCTGTGCCTCATGCATAACACTCAACGCCGACGTGAAAGTCGTGAGCCGAGCCAGGTCCAGCGTCTGTTCCGCCGGCTGGTGCGCGAGTGGTTGTGGATAAGTCTAGTGCTGTTGCCGCTGACTGCCTTGTTGTCTTATCGCGCCCAGATCAATCTGCACAATCCGTCGCCAGCGCCCGGCGCACTGTTGTCGGTGGCGATGGTCGCGAGTGTGCTGGGATTGTTGCTGTGGCGGCCGCGTTGGGCGCTGTGGGTCACCTTGATCGGCATGGCCTGTGCGCTGATTGCCAGCGCCCTACTGGCCGAAGTCCGCTACTGGTGGTCGCCAACGCCAGCCGCCCTGGGGATGTTGTTTGGTTACCTGATCTGGAACTGGCGACGCCTGAGCGTGGTGCTGACCTACTTCGGTTGGGAGCTGGCGCGGCTGGACAGCGAGCCGAAAGTCTTCCCGGAGCGACGGCGGACCCGCTTCACCGGTGCCGACCGTTTGCAGGGCCAGATCATGGCGCTCGAACAAGCCATGAGCCGAACCCGCGACACCCGGCGGTTCATTGCCGATGGCCTGGAATATCTGCCGGTGGCGACGCTGATCAGTGATCCGCTGGGCAAGATTCTGCTGGGCAATCGCAAGGCGCGCGAGTTGTTCGAGGATCCGCTCGTGGGCGATGAAGTACTCGAGCAACTGGCACGGCTCGGCTATCCGGAATTATCCACAACGCCGCGACCGCCGCTGGCCACCCTGCCGCTGCTGGAATTTCGCGATCACAAGGAACGCAGTCTGCGCCTGGAAAGAGCGGCGCTGCTGCCGGTCGACGGCGATACGCCGATCGGTTGGCTGCTCAGCCTGACGGACTTGAGTGCCGAGCGTGCGGCCGAGGAGCAACGCGGCGTCCTGCTGCGTTTTCTTTCCCACGACCTGCGCGCCCCCCATTCGGCGATCCTCGCCCTGCTGGATGTGCATCGTCATCAGGCGGGTGCTGATGCGCCGCTGTTCGAGCAGATTGAGCGCCAGGTGCGCCGCGCGCTGGATCTGACCGATGGTTTTGTCTTGTTGGCGCGGGCTGAATCCGAGACCTACCAGTTCCGCCCGACATTGTTCGCCATGCTGGTATTGGACGTCCTCGATCAGGCCCTGCCTATCGCTCAGCAGAAACGCATCGAGCTGCTCAACGAGGTCGATGAGCAATGCCAGGAGCGGCTGATTCTGGCCGATCAGGGATTGCTGACGCGCGCCCTGTTCAACCTGCTGGAAAACGCGATCAAGTACAGCCCGGCAGACAGCACGGTGCAACTGAAGGTCAGCTGTGCTGGACAGTGGCTGCGCTGCGAATTGACCGATCAGGGCAAGGGCATTGCCGCCGATGAATTGCCTGACCTGTTCAGCCAGTATCGGCGTTTCTCCTCCGCCCAGGGCATCGACGGCGTGGGCTTGGGTCTGTCGATGGTCAAAGCGGTGATTGATCATCATGGCGGCACGATCGAGTGTCACAGCGTTGTCGATGCGGGAACCACATTCCGCATCGAGTTGCCGCTGATTGCTGAATGAAAAGGGGCAAAAAACCGGCTATAACGGCCGGTCTTTTTACATCGGAATAAAACTTATGCACGGATTTCGTTCAACTTATCGATTTATAAATATTGATGAAAATCAATAAGTTAGAAAACGATCACAGACTTTTAAAGCAAAAGCGTACACAGGTTATCCACAAAATTCAGACAGCCAGTTGATCACTCGCGGCCGGTGCCTGTGGCGCCGGTGGCAGCGAGCCCATATCGCGCTGGGTTTTCTCGTTCCACGCCTGCACACGGTCATTCAGATCAGCGATGGCGCGCGGCCCACTGCCTTCGGCATACATCGGTTCGCCGATGACCACGGTGATCACTCCGGCCTGTTTGCCCCAGCCGATTTTTGGCCAGAATTTGCCGGCATTGTGTGCAATCGGCAGCACCGGAAGCGCCGCATTCACCGCCAACGCGCTGCCACTGCGGGAGAACTTCCCAACGGTTCCGTACGGGACTCGTGTCCCTTCCGGAAAGATCAGCACCCAGACGTTGTCCTTGAGCAGCTCGTCGCCTTTGGCCGCGACTTGTTTGAGCGCGGCCTTCGGGTTGTCGCGGTCGATGGCGATCGGGCGCAGCATGGCCATGGCCCAGCCGAAGAACGGCACGTAAAGCAATTCGCGCTTGAGCACTTGGCTCAATGGCGAGAAATAAGCGGAGAGAAAGAACGTCTCCCATGTGCTCTGGTGGTTCGATTGAATCACGCAGGGCCGGTCTGGCACGTTCTCCGCGCCTTTGATTTCGTAGCGGATGCCAAGGAACACCTTGGTCAGCCACAGGGCGCAACGGCACCAGTACACGTTGATGAAACGATAGCGCGCCTTGAAGGACAGAAACGGCGCGATGAAAAAGCTCAGGCTGCACCACAGCAACGCTGTTGTGCCCAGCAGCAGGTAGAAAAGAAAGATTCTGAAGGCCCGCAGTATCGACATGGCGACGGTTACCGTTACGGGGCAATGCCCGACTGTTCAAGCGCACTCCCGAGCAATCCCTGGCCAGGAAATTCAGAAGTACTCTAGTTGTGGATAAGTTCTGCGGCAATCGCCGCCAGATCGTCAAAAATCAGAGTGCCAACCGGCAGGGTTTTGCCCTGAGTCTTTTCGCCTTTCCCGGTCTTCACCAAAACTGGCTGTGAATCGACGGCTTTGGCGGCCTCCAGGTCACCAAGGCTGTCGCCGACGAACCAGACGTTGGTCAACGGCACCGTGTAATGCTCTGCAATGGCTTTCAGCATTCCCGGTTTCGGTTTGCGGCAATCGCAACCTTCGTCCGGGCCATGCGGGCAGTACACGATCAAGCCCACTTCGCCGCCCTGCGCCGCGACCAGCTCGCGCAGGCGCGCGTGCATGGCCTCGAGGGTGGCGAGGTCGTAATAGCCGCGAGCAATGCCCGACTGGTTGGTGGCCACCGCCACCGTCCAGCCGGCCTTGCTCAACTGCGCAATCGCTTCGATCGAGCCGGGCAGCGGAATCCACTCCTCCACCGACTTGATGTAGGCATCGGAGTCGTAATTGATCACGCCGTCACGATCGAGAATCAGCAGTTTCAACAGCAATCCCTCAACCCAGCAGCGAAATGTCGGCAACACCGAGGAACAAGCCACGCAGACGCGCCAGCAGCGCATAACGGTTGGCCCGCACATTGGCGTCGTCGGCATTGACCATCACCGCGTCGAAGAATGCGTCGACCGGCTCGCGCAGTGCCGCCAGGCGTGCCAGCGATTCGTTGTACTGACGCGCCGCGGCCATTGGCTGCACCGCTTGATCCGCTTGCTGGATTGCCGAATACAGCGAGAACTCGTTGGCGTTGTCGAAATACTTGGCTTCGACCACGGTCGGTACCGAGCCTTCGACTTTGCTCAACAGGTTCGACACGCGCTTGTTCACCGCCGCCAGCGCTGCCGCTTCCGGCAGTTTGCGGAAGGCCTGCACCGCCTGCACACGCTGGTCGAAGTCCAGCGCCGAACCCGGCTTCAGTGCACGTACCGACAGGTAGGTGGCGACGTCGACGCCTTCGTCTTCATAACGCGCACGCAGACGGTCGAAGATGAATTCCAGCACGGCATCGTTGAGGCCGGCCGCCTTGACCTTGCCGCCGAATGCAGTCACGGCGAACGCCACGGCGTCGTTCAGGTCGAGATCGAGTTTCTTTTCGATCAGGATACGCAGCACACCCAAGGCCGCACGGCGCAGGGCATACGGGTCTTTGCTGCCGGTTGGCAGCATGCCGATACCGAAGATGCCGACCAGAGTGTCGAGCTTGTCGGCGATCGCCACGGCTGCACCGGTCAGGGTCGCCGGCAATTCAGCCCCGGCACCGCGTGGCATGTACTGCTCGTTCAAGGCCAGCGCGACGTCCTGCGGCTCGCCGTCATTGAGGGCGTAGTAGTAACCGGCGACACCTTGCATCTCCGGGAACTCGCCGACCATTTCGGTTGCCAGGTCGCACTTCGACAGCAGGCCCGCGCGGGCAGCCCACGAGGCGTTGCCGCCGATACGTGCGGCTATGTACGCGGCCAGTTTCGATACGCGCTCGGCCTTGTCGTAGACGCTGCCGAGTTTTTCCTGGAACACCACGTTCTGCAGGCGCAGGTTGAAGTCTTCAAGCTTCTGCTTCTTGTCCTGCTTGAAGAAGAACTCGGCGTCGGTCAGGCGTGGGCGAACCACTTTCTCGTTACCGGCGATGATCTGCTGCGGGTCTTTGCTTTCGATGTTGGCCACGGTAATGAAACGTGGCAGCAACTTGCCGTCGGCATCCAGCAGGCAGAAGTACTTCTGGTTGTCCTGCATGGTGGTGATCAGCGCTTCCTGCGGCACGTCGAGGAAGCGTTCCTCGAACGAGCACACCAGCGGCACCGGCCATTCAACCAGCGCAGTCACTTCGTCAAGCAGTGCCGGCGGAACGATTGCCGTGCCTTCCTGACGGGTGGCCAGCTCTTCGGTGCGCTTGCTGATGATCTCGCGACGCTCGTTGGCATCGGCCAATACGTAAGCGGCACGCAGGTCGGAGAGGTAGCTCGACGGCGAACCGATGCGTACGGCTTGCGGATGGTGGAAACGGTGACCACGGGATTCACGGCCAGCCTTCTGCGCGAGGATCGTGCAATCGATGACCTGATCACCGAGCAGCATCACCAGCCACTGGGTCGGACGCACGAACTCTTCCTTGCGCGCACCCCAACGCATGCGTTTCGGGATCGGCAGGTCGTTCAGCGAATCTTCGACGATGGTCGGCAGCAGGCTCGCAGTCGGCTTGCCGGCGATGTTCTGGCTGTAGCGCAGTTTCGGACCGCTCTGGTCGATTTCGCTCAGCTCGACGCCGCACTTCTTGGCGAAGCCGAGGGCGGCCTGAGTCGGATTGCCGTCAGCGTCGAACGCGGCCTGACGTGGCGGGCCATCGAGGTTGATGCTGCGATCCGGCTGCTGAGTGGCCAGCGCAGTGATCAGCACAGCCAGACGACGTGGCGCGGCATAAACGGTTTTGCTTTCGTAGCTCAGGCCGGCGGCTTGCAGGCCCTTGTCGATACCGGCGAGGAACGCGTCAGCCAAAGTGTTCAGGGCTTTGGGTGGCAGTTCTTCGGTGCCCAGTTCAACCAGAAAATCTTGCGCACTCATTGTGCAGCCTCCAGCTTGGCCAGTACTTCGTCACGCAGGTCCGGGGTCGCCATCGGGAAGCCCAGCTTGGCGCGAGCCAGCAGGTAGGCTTGCGCAACGGAACGCGCCAGGGTGCGCACGCGCAGAATGTATTGCTGACGCGCAGTCACCGAGATCGCCCGGCGCGCATCCAGCAGGTTGAAGGTGTGCGACGCCTTCAGGACCATTTCGTAGCTCGGCAACGGCAGCGGCTGGTCGAGTTCGATCAGGCGCTTGGCTTCGCTTTCATAGAAGTCGAACAGCTCGAAGAGTTTGTCGACGTTGGCGTGTTCGAAGTTGTAGGTGGATTGCTCCACTTCGTTCTGGTGGAACACATCGCCGTAGGTGACTTTGCCGAACGGTCCGTCAGCCCAGACCAGGTCGTAGACCGAATCGACGCCTTGCAGGTACATCGCCAGACGCTCGAGACCGTAGGTGATCTCGCCGGTCACCGGGTAGCACTCGATGCCGCCCGCTTGCTGGAAGTAGGTGAACTGGGTGACTTCCATGCCATTGAGCCAGACTTCCCAGCCCAGACCCCAGGCGCCGAGGGTCGGCGATTCCCAGTTGTCTTCGACGAAGCGGATGTCGTGTACCAGCGGGTCGAGGCCGACATGCTTGAGCGAGCCCAGGTACAGTTCCTGGAAGTTGTCCGGGTTCGGCTTCAGGACTACCTGGAACTGGTAGTAGTGCTGCAGACGGTTCGGGTTTTCGCCGTAACGGCCGTCAGTCGGACGGCGGCTTGGCTGCACGTACGCGGCGTTCCAGGTTTCCGGGCCGATGGCGCGCAGGAAGGTCGCGGTGTGGAAAGTGCCGGCGCCTACTTCCATATCGTAGGGCTGAAGTACCACACAACCTTGCTCGGCCCAGTATTGCTGGAGCGCGAGGATCAAGTCTTGGAAGGTACGCACGGCTGGCGTAGGCTGGCTCACGAAATTCACCTGTTTCTTGGGCTGCGATTTAAAGAGCGGGAGTATACCCGATTCGTTGCTGCGCACGCCCCCTGGAGCCTTATGCCACGCTGCTTTTGGTGTACCGAAGATCCGCTGTACATGGCTTATCACGACCAGGAGTGGGGCACGCCGCTGCGCGATGCGCAGGGTTTGTTCGAGTTGCTTTTGCTCGAAGGGTTCCAGGCCGGGTTGTCGTGGATCACTGTGTTGCGCAAACGTGAGCGCTATCGCGAGGTGCTGTTCGGCTTTGACGTGCAGCGCGTGGCGCAGATGAGTGACGCCGAAATCGACGAGCTCATGCTCGACCCGGGCATCATCCGCAATCGCCTGAAACTCAACGCCGCCCGGCGCAATGCCCAGGCGTGGCTGGCGCTGGAGGATCCGGTGGCGTTGCTCTGGTCATTCGTGGGCGACCAACCGATCATCAATCATTTCAAGGATCGCAGCGAAGTCCCGGCGATCACCCCCGAAGCGCTGGCAATGAGCAAAGCGCTGAAAAAAGCCGGGTTCACCTTCGTCGGTCCGACCATTTGCTACGCGCTGATGCAGGCGTCGGGCATGGTCATGGACCACACCCAGGATTGCGACCGCTACGCGCAGCTCGCCAACGCCGGTTAGAATGCCCGCCTCGCGCACAGCACAAAGATCAGGAGTGACCTGTGGAAAAGTTTAAAGGCGCCTTGCTGGTAGGCGCTCTGCGGCTGTTTGCCCTGCTGCCATGGCGAGCCGTGCAGGCCGTGGGTTCGGCGATCGGCTGGATCATGTGGAAAACCCCCAACCGTTCCCGCGACGTGGTGCGGATCAACCTGTCCAAGTGTTTTCCCCAGATGGATGCGGCCGAACGTGAGCGCCTGGTCGGGCAGAGTCTGAAGGACATCGGCAAGTCGCTGACCGAAAGCGCCTGCGCGTGGATCTGGCCGGCGCAGCGCTCGATCGATCTGGTTCGCGAAGTCGAAGGCCTCGATGTGTTGAAAGACGCGCTGGCCTCGGGCAAAGGTGTGGTCGGCATCACCAGCCACCTCGGCAACTGGGAAGTGCTCAACCACTTCTATTGCAGCCAGTGCAAACCGATCATTTTCTACCGTCCGCCGAAGCTCAAGGCAGTGGATGAATTGCTGCGCAAACAGCGCGTGCAACTGGGCAACAAGGTCGCAGCGTCGACCAAGGAAGGCATTCTCAGCGTCATCAAGGAAGTGCGCAAGGGCGGTGCCGTGGGCATTCCCGCCGACCCGGAACCGGCCGAATCCGCCGGGATTTTCGTGCCGTTCTTCGCCACTCAGGCGCTGACCAGCAAATTCGTGCCGAACATGTTGGCCGGCGGCAAAGCGGTCGGTGTGTTCCTGCATGCGCTGCGCCTGCCTGACGGCTCGGGCTACAAAGTCATTCTCGAAGCCGCGCCCGAAGCCATGTACAGCACCGATACCGCCGAGTCCTGCGCAGCCATGAGCAAAGTGGTCGAGCGTTACGTCGCGGCGTATCCGAGCCAGTACATGTGGAGCATGAAACGCTTCAAGAAGCGTCCGCCGGGCGAGGCGCGCTGGTACTGAGCAACTTCGCTTGGGGGACGGTTAATGCAGACGGCCTCGCCTTGCACTATCGGTAGCTCAAGGCGCCTGTCGCTCGAGCTTCTTCAGGAACACCGTCATCTCCTTTTCGGCCTGTTTGTCACCATGGGCGCGGGCCGCTTCGAGGCCTTGTTCCCAGGCCTGA
Source organism: Pseudomonas sp. H26/SER47-MNA-CIBAN-0231 (assembly GCF_040310465.1). Lineage (NCBI taxonomy): Bacteria > Pseudomonadati > Pseudomonadota > Gammaproteobacteria > Pseudomonadales > Pseudomonadaceae > Pseudomonas > Pseudomonas sp. H26/SER47-MNA-CIBAN-0231. The sequence continues at coordinate 362,892 of NZ_JBEOPW010000003.1, forward strand.
CGCGCAGCGGCGTGATCACCTAGCGCCAGCTGCACCTTGCCCAGCAGCTTCCACGCTGCCGAGTATTTCGGATCGAAAGCGACACAACGCTGAAAATGCTCGGCAGCCTTGGCGTTTTCACCCAAGTCCAGATAACCCTTGCCCAGACCGAAGCGCAGCAGAGCGTTATCCACACCCTTGGCGAGCATTTTTTCCAGGGATTCGAGCATTTTATTCAACCTCGCATGATCGTTCCCACGCTCCGCGTGGGAATGCCTCATTGGACGCTCTGCGTCCGCTTATGGGACGCAGAGCGTCCCGGGCTGCATTCCCACGCGGAGCGTGGGAACGATCAACCTCAGAAAAAGCTCAACCCCACATGAAACAGCTTCTCCACATCGCGAATATGCTTTTTGTCCACAAGGAACAGAATCACATGGTCGCCCGCTTCGATCACCGTGTCGTCGTGGGCGATGATCACTTTCTCGTTGCGGATCACTGCGCCGATGGTGGTGCCCGGCGGCAGGCCGATCTTCTCGATCGGTTTGCCGATCACCTTGCTGGATTTCGCATCACCGTGGGCAATCGCCTCGATCGCTTCCGCCGCGCCGCGCCGCAGTGAGTGCACGCTGACGATATCGCCTCGGCGCACATGGGCGAGCAAGGTGCCGATGGTTGCCAGTTGCGGGCTGATGGCGATGTCGATGTCGCCGCCCTGGATCAGGTCGACGTAGGCCGGGTTGTTGATGATCGTCATGACCTTCTTCGCCCCCAGCCGTTTGGCCAGCAGCGACGACATGATGTTGGCTTCGTCATCGTTGGTCAGGGCGAGGAAGATATCGGCGTCGGCGATGTTCTCTTCCAGCAGCAGATCGCGGTCCGAGGCACTGCCCTGCAACACTACGGTGCTGTCGAGGGTGTCGGAGAGGTAGCGGCAGCGCGCCGGGCTCATCTCGATGATCTTCACCTGATAACGGCTTTCGATGGCCTCGGCCAGGCGCTCGCCGATCTGTCCGCCACCGGCGATGACGATGCGTTTGTAGGTTTCGTCGAGGCGGCGCATTTCGCTCATCACCGCGCGAATGTCTTCGCGGGCGGCGATGAAGAACACCTCGTCATCGGCTTCGATCACTGTGTCGCCCTGGGGCAGGATCGGCCGGTCACGGCGGAAGATCGCCGCGACGCGGGTTTCGACGTTCGGCATGTGCTCACGCAACTGGCGCAGTTGCTGGCCCACCAGCGGCCCGCCGTAATAGGCGCGCACCGCCACCAGTTGCGCCGCGCCTTCGGCGAAGTCGATCACCTGCAAGGCGCCGGGGTGCTGGATCAGGCGCTTGATGTAATTGGTCACGACCTGCTCGGGGCTGATCAGCACGTCGACCGGAATCGCTTCGTTCTGGAACAGCTGTTCCTCGCGATTGAGGTACGACGCTTCGCGCACCCGGGCGATTTTGGTCGGCGTGTGGAACAGCGTGTGGGCGACCTGGCAGGCGACCATGTTGGTCTCGTCGCTGTTGGTCACCGCGACCAGCATGTCGGCGTCGTCGGCACCGGCCTGGCGCAGCACCGACGGCAGCGAGCCCCGGCCCTGCACGGTGCGGATGTCGAGGCGGTCGCCGAGGTCGCGCAGGCGCTCGCCATCGGTGTCGACCACAGTGATGTCGTTGGCCTCGCTGGCCAGATGTTCGGCCAGCGAACCGCCGACCTGTCCCGCACCGAGGATGATGATTTTCATCCAGTCACTCCATGAATCCGTTTAGCCGCGCGCAGCGGCGATCTTGATCAGCTTGGCGTAGTAGAAGCCGTCATGCCCGCCCTCTTGGGCCAGCAACTGGCGACCATGGGGCTGCTTGATCCCGGCCGCTGTGGCCAGGTCCAGTTCACGGGCACCGGGGGTGCGTTCGAGAAACGCAGCGATGACTTCGGTGTTCTCGGTCGGCAGCGTCGAGCACGTGGCGTAGAGCAGGATGCCGCCGACTTCGAGGGTTTTCCACATGGCGTCGAGCAGTTCGCCTTGCAGTTGCGCGAGCGCGACGATGTCGTCGGGCTGGCGGGTCAGCTTGATGTCCGGATGGCGGCGGATCACCCCGGTGGCCGAGCATGGCGCATCGAGCAGGATGCGCTGGAACGGTTTGCCGTCCCACCATTTGTCGATATCGCGACCGTCGGCGGCGATCAGTTCAGCGTCGAGGCCGAGGCGCTCCAGGTTTTCCTTCACCCGCACCAGACGCTTGGCTTCCAGATCCACCGCCACCACCCCGGCCAGCGCCGGTTCGGCTTCAAGGATGTGGCAGGTCTTGCCGCCAGGGGCGCAGCAGGCGTCGAGCACCCGCTGCCCCGGCGCCAGATCAAGCAGGTCGGCAGCCAGTTGCGCGGCTTCGTCCTGCACGCTGATCCAGCCTTCGGCGAAACCCGGCAGGCTGCGCACGTCGGCAGCAGCTTCGAGGACGATGCCGTCGCGGCTGTAAACGCACGGCGTCGCGGCGATCCCGGCTTCGCCCAGCAACGCAAGATAAGCATCGCGGCTGTGATGACGGCGGTTGACCCGCAGGATCATTGGCGGATGCGCGTTATTCGCTGCGCAGATCGCTTCCCACTGCTCGGGCCAGAAGGCCTTCAGGGATTTTTGCAGCCAGCGCGGGTGAGCTGTGCGCACCACCGGGTCGCGTTCAAGTTCGGCGAAGATCGTCTCGCTTTCGCGCTGGGCATTGCGCAGCACGGCGTTGAGCAGGCCTTTGGCCCAAGGCTTTTTCAGCTTGTCGGCACACCCGACGGTTTCACCGATGGCGGCGTGCGCCGGCACGCGGGTGTAGAGCAGTTGATACAGACCAACCAGCAGCAGCGCCTCGACATCAGCGTCGGCGGTTTTGAATGGTTTCTGCAGCAGTTTTTCCGCCAGTGCCGACAGGCGTGGCTGCCAGCGTGCAGTGCCGAAGGCCAGATCCTGAGTGAAACCGCGATCGCGATCCTCGACCTTGTCCAGTTGCGTCGGCAGGGAGCTGTTCAGCGAGGCTTTGCCGCTGAGTACGGCAGCGAGTGCCTTGGCGGCAGCCAGACGCGGGTTCATTGCGCTTCCACCGCAGCGCCGAGGACGCTGCCGACGGCGAATTTCTCGCGGCGGCTGTTGAACAGGTCGCTGAAGTTCAGCGCCTTGCCGCCAGGCAATTGCAGGCGGGTCAGGCACAGCGCTTGTGCACCGCAGGCGACAATCAGGCCGTCCTTGCTGGCGCTGAGGATTTCACCTGGGGCGCCAGTGCCTTCGGCCACGGTCGCGGCCAGCACTTTCAATGCTTCGCCATTGAGCGTGCTGTGGGTGATCGGCCATGGGTTGAAGGCGCGGACCAGACGTTCCAGCTCCACCGCCGGACGGTTCCAGTCGATGCGTGCTTCGTCTTTGTTGAGTTTGTGTGCGTAGGTTGCGAGTTCGTCGTTCTGCACCTCACCTTGCAGGGTGCCGGCAGCCAGACCGGCAATCGCCTGCACCACAGCGGGCGGCCCCATCTCGGCGAGGCGATCATGCAGGGTGCCGCCGGTATCTTCAGCGCTGATCGCAGTGACGACCTTGAGCAGCATCGGCCCGGTATCCAGCCCGGCCTCCATGCGCATCACCGTTACACCGCTTTCGGCATCGCCGTGTTCGACCGCGCGCTGGATCGGCGCCGCACCGCGCCAGCGCGGCAGCAACGACGCATGGCTGTTGATGCAACCCATACGCGGAATATCCAGCACCGCTTGCGGCAGGATCAGACCGTAGGCGACCACCACCATCAGATCCGGCTTCAGCGCGGCCAGCTCTGCCTGAGCCTCGGCATTGCGCAAGGTCGGCGGCTGCAATACCTGGATATTATTTTCCAGGGCCAGTTGTTTGACCGGGCTCGGCATGAGTTTTTGCCCACGGCCGGCCGGGCGATCCGGCTGGGTGTATACCGCGACGATCTCGTACGGGCTGCTCAGCAGGGCCTTGAGGTGTTCGGCGGCGAATTCCGGGGTACCGGCAAAAACAATGCGCAGTGGCTCAGTCATGAAAGGCGTCTCATAAAAAGAAAAAGGCTTGCCGCAGCAAGCCTTTGAAGAGGGGCATCAAGCGTTCTGGCGGTGCAGCTTTTCCAGCTTCTTCTTGATCCGGTCGCGTTTGAGCGTGGACAGGTAATCGACGAACAATTTGCCGTTGAGGTGGTCGCATTCGTGCTGGATGCACACCGCGAGCAGGCCTTCGGCAATCAGCTCATAGGGCTTGCCGTCGCGGTCCAGCGCCTTGATTTTGACCTTCTGCGGGCGGTCGACGTTTTCGTAGAAGCCCGGTACCGAGAGGCAGCCTTCCTGGTACTGGTCCATCTCGTCGGTCAGCGGTTCGAACTCGGGGTTGATGAACACCCGTGGCTCGGTACGGTCTTCGGACAGGTCCATCACGACGATACGTTTGTGCACGTTGACCTGGGTCGCGGCGAGGCCGATGCCCGGCGCTTCATACATTGTTTCAAACATGTCGTCGACCAACTGACGCACTTCGTCGTCCACTACAGCCACTGGTTTGGCGATAGTGCGCAGACGCGGGTCCGGAAATTCGAGGATGTTTAAAATGGCCATAGGCTTCGATTGCTGCACACGTTGAGTAAAGTCGGGTCGATGGCCTGGCGGGTCCGAAGATGCAGGCTACCGTTGTGAAGCGTAGCTTCTGAAAAACAGAAGCGAGCCACGGGGGCTCTGACGATTCACGCGAATGCACATGATAAAGGGATTCACTGCATGAGGAAAACACTACTCGCCCTGCTGCTTCTGGCTTCGGCCGGCGCCGCGCAAGGGCAAGTGCAACTCAGGGATGGTTTTCCACAGCAATACACGGTGGTTTCAGGGGACACGCTCTGGGACATTTCCGGCAAATACCTGCGCGAGCCGTGGCAGTGGCCACAACTGTGGCGGGCCAATCCGCAGATCGAAAACCCCAACCTGATCTATCCCGGCGATACGCTGACCCTCAGCTACGTCAACGGCCAGCCGCAACTGACCGTCCATCGTGGCGAGTCGCGCGGCACCATCAAACTCTCGCCACGGATTCGCACCAGCCCGGTGGCCGAGGCGATTCCGAGCATTCCGCTGAAATCGATCAACAGTTTTCTGCTGAGCAATCGCATCGTCGACAAGGCCGAAGACTTCGACAAGGCGCCGTATATCGTCGCCGGCGATGCCGAACGGGTGCTCAGCGGTACCGGTGACCGCATCTTCGCGCGCGGCCATTTCGATCCGGAGCAACCGGTGTACGGCATCTTCCGTCAAGGCAAGGTCTACACCGACCCGCAGACCAAGGAGTTTCTCGGCATCAACGCCGACGATATCGGCGGCGGCGAGGTTGTTGCCACCGAAGGCGACGTCGCCACCCTCGCCCTGCAACGCACCACCCAGGAAGTGCGCCTCGGTGACCGCTTGTTCGGCGGTGAAGAACGTTCGATCAATTCAACGTTCATGCCCAGCGCGCCGAAGCGTTCCATCGACGGGCTGATCATTGACGTGCCACGCGGCGTAACGCAGATCGGTGTGATGGACGTGGTTACCCTGAACAAAGGCAAACGTGACGGTCTGGCCGAAGGCAATGTCCTGGCGGTGATGAAAACCGGCGAAACCGTGCGCGACCGGATTACCGGCCAACCGCTGAAAATTCCCGATGAACGCGCCGGCCTGCTGATGGTGTTCCGCACCTACGACAAACTCAGTTACGGCCTGATCCTCAATGCTTCACGCTCGCTGGCGGTGCTCGACAAGGTGCGAAATCCGTAAGCTTGCTTAACAAGTTACCAACAGAGTTATCCACAGCTTGTTCCGAATGGTTCGGAGCATAGAACGATCAAGGATGATCCATTCATGTTGTCTGTCAGTACGGCCATTTCCCCGGCGGAACTGGAAGCGCGTCTGCGTCTGCACCGCATGCCGGATATCGGCCCCAAGCGTTTTGCCAAACTGCTCGAAGCCTTCGGCTCGGCGTCGAAAGCCCTCAGCGCGCCGGCCAGTGCCTGGCGCTCACTGGGGTTGCCGGCGGCCTGCGCCGAAGCACGGCGTTGTCCAGCGGTGCGCGACGGCGCCAGCCACGCAATGCGCTGGCTAGAGCACCCCGACCAACATTTATTGATGTGGGACCAAGCGGATTATCCAGCGTTGCTGGCGCAAATCGCCGATCCACCGCCGCTGTTATTCGTCGCGGGCGATCCGTCGATTCTGGAAAAACCGCAACTGGCGATGGTCGGCAGCCGCCGCGCTTCGCGCCCGGGCATGGATACGGCGGCGGCGTTTTCCCGCAGTCTGGCCGGGGCCGGTTTTGTCATCAACAGTGGTCTGGCGCTGGGCATCGATGCCGCTGCCCACCAGGCTGCTCTGGATGTTGGCGGCTTGACCGTGGGTGTGCTCGGCACGGGGCTGGAAAATTTTTATCCACAACGCAATAAACGCCTGGCCGAGGCGATGATTGCCTCGGGCAGCGCGGTGCTTTCCGAGTTTCCGTTGGACGCCGGGCCGAGCCCGAGCAACTTCCCCCGGCGCAACCGCATCATCAGCGGGTTGTCCCTCGGCGTACTGGTGGTCGAGGCCAGTGTTGCCAGCGGTTCGTTGATCACCGCGCGGCTGGCAGCCGAACAGGGCCGCGAGGTTTATGCCATTCCGGGCTCGATCCATCACCCCGGCGCGCGCGGTTGTCACCAGTTGATTCGCGACGGGGCGGTGTTGGTGGAGACTATCGAACACATCCTTGAAGCCCTGCGCGGCTGGCAGCAGCCACTGTTATCCACGGCGGCGCCGCAGGCCGATCACCCGTTGCTGGCGCTGTTGCACGCGGCGCCGCACACCAGCGAGGCCCTGGCCGCGAGCTGTGGCTGGGCGTTGCCGAAAGTGCTGGCAACGTTGACCGAGCTGGAAATCGAAGGCCGTGCGGTATGCGAAAACGGTCGCTGGCTGGCGCGGTCGAGCTAGGTTTTACGATGAAGATCGGTAAACTGCGCGAAACCTGTTTGTGGAGAGTTTTTTCATGGTCAACAGTTGGCGTGTGCAACAAGCCGCGCGTGAAGTTCGCGCCGGCGCGGTGATTGCCTATCCAACCGAAGCCGTCTGGGGGCTGGGTTGCGACCCGTGGAACGAAGACGCGGTGGACCGTTTGCTGGCGATCAAGAATCGCTCGGTGAGCAAAGGCCTAATTCTGGTCGCCGACAACATCCGTCAGTTCGATTTCCTCTTCGAGGACTTCCCGCAGGACTGGATCGACCGCATGGCCAGTACCTGGCCGGGGCCGAACACCTGGCTGGTGCCGCATCAGAACCTGTTGCCGGAATGGGTCACAGGCGTGCATGACACCGTGGCGCTGCGGGTCAGCGATCACCCGCAGGTGCGCGACCTGTGCTCGCTGGTCGGGCCATTGATTTCCACATCGGCCAACCCTCAGGGGCGACCGCCGGCGCGCACGCGTTTGCGCATCGAGCAGTATTTCCGTGGGCAGGTCGATCTGGTGCTCGGCGGGAGCCTTGGCGGGCGCAAGAATCCCAGCGTGATCCGCGACCTGGCCACCGGTAACGTCGTTCGTCCTGACTGACGCCATTCTTTTTTATTTTTTGCGGACTCCTCGGCGCTATCGACGAGGAGTTTTGCGCATGCCTGCAGTTTATTCCTGCACTCGTTTAAAACTTATCCGTTGCCATTGTTCTTGCATGCGTCAGACGGTTCTTCGACTCTGCAATATCTGTAAGTTTTCCCACGTGATTATCAGAACGCGTGCAGTGGCGAGATTTCCAAAAGCATCCATCCTTTCAATGTGCTTGAAGCAACTTCGAAATATTAATGGCTGCGGAGAAGTAATGGATATTACGGATTTACACCTCAAGGATTATCTGCAGGGCTTTCAGGAGACACTCAAGAATCAACAGGCCGACTATCGTGTAGCCATTCTTGAGGCAGGATCGGATGCCGGGGAATTTGAACGCTTCATCAATCGACAGTTTCGCCTGCGATTGCAGCATTACATGCTCACCTCCAGAGCCCGGGCGCTGGAAACCCGCTTGGCGATAACCTCGCGCAGTACGCACTTCTTGCTCTACCAGCGAGATCAACTCATTGCAGTGCTGCGGGCAACCCCGGCGCCGTTCGAATGGGCCTCACTGGCGCAGCATCACGTGTCTCCCACTGTGGCATTGGCACGGCATGTCGAATTCAGTCGCTTGATCACCCATTCCCAGCAGCACCGGCCGGTGTCGATCAATGGCCTGCTCGCTACCGCTGCGGAATGGGCGATCGATCGCGGATATCACGGGGTGACGGCCTTGTGCAGATCGCCACAGCGGCAACTGTATCAGCGCTTCGGCCTGACACCGATCGCTTCGCAGGCAATGCATATCGAGCAACGTGCCCGTGGCGATTATTGGCTGTTGTCTGCCGAGTGGCGACAAATCCTCATGGCCTTGGATCAGCCTGTGAACATGAACGCGCATCAGCCGGAGTATCGTGATGTTTTTAACCGTCAGTATTGATCCGCCAGTGATTGAAGAGTGGGCTGAGAAATGGCTCGTATATGAATCGAAGAAGTTGCGCAGGAAGTTTGCCGGTCGTAGGCCTGCGGCGAAGAAACTTCACCGCAAGATGTACTTGATATAGCCGCAAGATACTCGGCGAACGCATGGAAGAGTTCGCCGAGTATCAACTTGAGGCTTTATGGCAGCAGAATTGTGGAACCGGTCGTGCGCCGTGCCGACAGTTCGGTTTGTGCTTTCGCCGCATCCGCCAGTGCATGGCGCTGGCTGATGTCGACCTTCAGCTTGCCGCTGATGATCATCTCGAACAGCTCGTCGGCCATGCGTTGCAGGTTCTCGGCGTTGTTGGCGTAGGTCGCCAGCGTAGGCCGGGTGACGTACAACGAGCCCTTGGCGGCGAGAATGCCCAGATTGACGCCATCGACCGCGCCGGAAGCATTGCCGAAACTCACGACCAGGCCCCGAGGTGCGACGCTGTCCAGGGATGTGAGCCAAGTGTCCTTGCCGACGCCGTCATACACCACCGGGACTTTCTTGCCGTCAGTCAGTGCCAGCACGCGCTCGGCAACGTTTTCATGGCTGTAGTCGATGGTGGCCCAAGCGCCGTTGGCTTTGGCCAGCTCGGCTTTCTCCTTCGAGCTGACGGTGCCGATCAGCTTCACGCCCAGCGCTTTGGCCCATTGGCAGGCCAGCGAGCCGACGCCACCGGCTGCGGCGTGGAACAGAATGGTTTCGCCGCCCTCCAGTTGGTAGGTCTGGCGCAGCAGGTATTGCACGGTCAGGCCCTTGAGCATGACGCCGGCGGCAGTTTCGAAACTGATTTCATCGGGCAGGTGCACCAGATTGTCCTGCGGCAGCACATGCAGCTGGCTGTAGGCGCCGAGCGGGCCGCTGCCGTATGCCACACGATCGCCGACCTTGAAACGGGTGACGTCGCTGCCCACCGCTTCGACGATGCCGGCGCCTTCTGAGCCCAGGCCGGACGGCAACGCGGGCGGCGCATAGAGGCCGCTGCGGTAATAGGTGTCGATGAAGTTCAGGCCGATCGCCTGGTTGGCCACGCGCACCTGATTCGGCCCGGGCGCAGCGGGTTCGTAGTCAACATACTCGAGCACTTCGGGACCGCCGTGGGCGCGGAACTGGATACGCTTTGCCATCTGCCTGCTCTCCTTGGGTCGTTGCTAAGCCCTCTATCCAACTCCCCTGCTTGATCTTCGTCAACTGCGGCGCGCCGGTCTGCGATGGTATGCTACGCGCCCATTTGCGCCGCCCGCCTGCCGGGGCGCCGCCCGATTCAAGGTGAAGCCATGACGACCCGCACCGACGCCGTAAAGGCCTATCTGCTCGATCTGCAAGACCGCATCTGCGCTGCACTGGAAACCGAAGACGGCGGCAAATGTTTCGTCGAAGACGCCTGGACCCGGCCGGCGGGCGGTGGCGGGCGCACCCGCGTGCTGGAAAACGGCACGCTGATCGAAAAGGGCGGGGTCAACTTTTCCCACGTGTTCGGCAGCGGCCTGCCGCCCTCGGCCAGTGCCCATCGGCCGGAACTGGCCGGGCGTGGCTTCGAGGCGCTCGGCGTGTCGCTGGTGATTCACCCGCACAACCCGCATGTGCCGACCTCTCACGCCAACGTGCGCTTTTTCATCGCTGAAAAAGAAGACGAAGAACCGGTCTGGTGGTTCGGCGGAGGTTTCGACCTGACCCCTTACTACGGCGTTGAAGAAGACTGCATTCATTGGCACCGCGTCGCCGAGCAAGCCTGTGCGCCGTTCGGTGCGGACGTCTACCCGCGCTACAAGGCCTGGTGCGACACCTACTTCCACATCAAGCATCGCCATGAGCCGCGTGGCATTGGCGGTCTGTTCTTCGACGATCTGAACGAGTGGGATTTCGACACCAGTTTCGCCTTCATGCGCGCCATCGGCGATGCCTACATCGAGGCCTACCTGCCGATCGTGCAGCGGCGCAAGAACGACGCCTTCACTGCTCAGCAGCGCGAATTCCAGGAATTCCGCCGAGGCCGCTACGTCGAATTCAACCTGGTTTACGACCGTGGCACGCTGTTCGGTCTGCAATCGGGTGGCCGTACCGAATCGATTCTGATGTCGCTGCCGCCGCAAGTGCGCTGGGGCTATGACTGGAAGGCCGAACCTGGCAGCGCAGAAGCGCGTCTGACCGAGTATTTCCTGCAGGGTCGCGACTGGCTGGCCGAGGCCTGAGGACGGGTGATGGATCGTTACGTTGTTTTTGGTAACCCGATCGGCCACAGCAAGTCGCCGATGATTCACCAGTTGTTTGCCGAACAGACCGGCCAACGCCTCGATTACAGCACGCTGCTGGCGCCGCTGGATGATTTTGCCGGCTGCGCCACGGCGTTCTTTCGCGAAGGGCGCGGCGCCAATGTGACGGTGCCGTTCAAGGAAGACGCTTACCGTCTGGCCAACAGCCTGACCGCCCGCGCGCAGCGGGCCGGTGCGGTGAACACCTTGAGCAAACTGGAAGATGGTTCACTGCTCGGCGACAACACCGATGGCGCGGGACTGGTGCGTGATCTGACGGTCAATGCCGGTTTCAGCCTGACCGGCAAGCGCATCCTTTTGCTCGGCGCTGGCGGCGCGGTGCGCGGTGCGCTGGAGCCATTGCTGGCGGAGAAGCCGGCCTCGGTGATCATCGCCAATCGCACCGTGGACAAGGCTGAACTGCTGGCCGAGTTGTTCTGCGACCTCGGGCCGGTGTCGGCCAGTGGTTTCGACTGGCTGCGCGAACCGGTGGACGTGATCATCAACGCCACCTCCGCCAGCCTGACCGGTGACGTGCCGCCGATTGTGCCAAGCCTGATCGAGCCAGGCCAGACGCTGTGCTACGACATGATGTACGGCAAGGAACCGACCGCGTTTTGCCGCTGGGCCACTGAGCACGGCGCGGCGCTGGCGATGGATGGTCTGGGCATGCTCGCCGAACAGGCAGCCGAGGCGTTCTGGCTGTGGCGTGGCGTACGCCCGGATACCGCGCCGGTACTCGCCGAGCTGCGACGCCAACTGGCCCTTTAAGCTTTGCTCCCACATTGAAATACGATCAATGTGGGAGCGAGCTTGCTCGCGAATCGCATCACCACCGCGATATCAGATCAATCCTCAAACCTGATCGGGCACTTCTCAGCCCCTTCCAGCTTCCTCAACTCCTCCACCACCGGCGGCCGCGCCCGGCGCAGGGTCAGGCTGCGACCCTGGCCCAGCAGGCGTCGCGCTTCCTGATGCAGCATCTCCACCCCCGAATAATCGATAAAGTTGATCTGCTGCGCCTCGATCACCACCCGTGCGCCATGCAGGCGTTGCAGGCGCACTTGCAGGTAATGGCTGGCGCCGAAAAAGATCGAACCGCCCACGCGCAGCACGTCGTCGTCACCGTCGCGCCAATGCTGCACCCGTGGTTGCGAGGTGCGCTTGAGGTAAAAGAACAACGACGCCAGCACCCCGGCGTAAATCGCCGTCTGCAATTCCAGCAGCAAGGTCGCGAGACAGGTCAGGGCCATCACCACGAACTCGGCACGGCTGACTCGCAGCAAAGCGCGAATGCCCCGGTGATCGACCAGACCCCAGGCAATTAACAGGATGCTGCCGGCCATGGCCGGGATCGGAATGTGCGCGATCAGCCCCGCGCCGAACACCGCGAACAGCGCCACCCAGAGCGCCGAAAACACCCCGGCCAGCGGCGAGCAGGCACCCGCCTCATAACTCAATCCCGAGCGGGTAAACGATCCGGCGGACAGCGACCCGGAAAAGAACGCACCGACGATGTTCGACAGACCCTGTGCGCGGACTTCCTGATTGGCGTCGAGCAACTGTTGCGAGCGCGCCGATATCGAACGGGCGATCGACAGACTGGTGACCAGCCCGAGCATGCCCACCGCCACCGCGCTCGGCAGCAGGCGCAGGATCACCTCCAGATCCAGCGGCAAGGCGCTCAGCGGCGGCAGGCGTCCGACGAAAGCGCTGACCAGATGCACATGACCGAACATCGCCGGCCAGATCCACACCAGCAGGCTGGCCAGCACCAGCGTTATCAACAACGTCGGCCAGCGCGGCAGAAGTTTTTTCAGGGTCACGCCGACGATTACCGTGGCGACGCCGAGCATCAGTGAAGGCTTATCCACAGCCCCCAGATGTCGCAGCAGATCCATCAGGCTGGCGAGCGCTGTGGTGTTGGCCGGCAATTCCAGCCCGAGCAGATTGGGCAATTGCCCGATGGCGATCACCACGGCGGCACCGAGGGTGAAGCCGAGCACCACCGAATGCGAAACGAAATTCACCAGCGCGCCGAAGCGCAGCAAACCGAGCAGCCACTGGAAAATCCCGGCGAGGAATGTCAGCAGCAGGATCAGGGTGATGTAGTCCTCGGACGCCGGCACGGCGAGCGGGCTGACGCTGGCGTACAGCACGATGGAAATCGCCGCCGTCGGGCCGCAGATCAGATGCCATGACGAACCCCACAGGCACGCGATCAATACCGGGATGATCGCCGCATAGAGTCCGTATTCCGGTGGCAGCCCGGCAATCAGTGCGTAGGCAATCGACTGGGGTAAGGCGAGAATCGCACCACTGAGGCCGACGATCAGGTCCCGCCCGACGCTGGCTCGGGTTTGCCGTGGCAACCAGCTCAGGAAAGGAAAAAGTGAATGGCGGCTGGGGAAGGCCATGGGTCCTCGCGGTTGGGGTTTTGTTCAAGGTTAGCAGGGTGTCAGGTGTAAAAGCCCCTCACCCTAGCCCTCTCCCTGAGGGAGAGGGGACTGACCGAGCTGTTTGTTGAAGATTCACCGACCTGCGATTTCGGCGTTGAACGCAAGTTTTGATTCAACAGCGATCGGCTCCCTTTCCCCCTCGCCCCCTTGGGGGAGAGGGCTGGGGTGAGGGGGCAAAAATCTCCAGCCGAACGCTATTCCAGCAACCCTGAGATCAAAGCTTGGCCTTCACCGCCATCAACGCATCCTTGCCATCCACGGTCTTCACGCCATCCAGCCACTTGTCCAGCACCGCCGGATTGGCCTTGATCCACGCTTTCGCTGCCTCGGCATTGCTGATCTTCTTATTCACCACCTCGGCCATGATGCTGTTCTCCATGTCCTGGGTGAACGCCAGATTGGTCAGCAACTTGCCCACATTCGGGCAGGCCTCGGCGTAGCCCTTGCGGGTCAGGGTGAAGACGTTGCCGGTGTCGCCGAAGTATTTTTCGCCGCCCTTGAGGTAACGCATTTTCAGCTGCACGTTCATCGGGTGCGGGGTCCAGCCGAGGAAGGTGACGAATTTCTGTTTCTTCACCGCCCGCGACACTTCGGCGAGCATCGCCTGTTCGCTGGACTCGATCAGCTTCCACTGGCCCATGTTGAAGTCATTCTTCTTGATGATCTCCTGCAACGAAATGTTCGCCGGCGCGCCTGATCCGATGCCGTAGATCTTCTTGTCGAACTTGTCGGCGAATTTGTTCAGGTCGGCAAAATCATGCACACCCGCCTCCCAGACATAGTCGGGGACGGCGAGAGTGAATTCGGTGCCTTCGAGGTTTTTCGCCAATTGCGTCACATCACCGGTGGCGACGAACTTGTCATAGAAGCCCTGCTGCGCCGGCATCCAGTTACCGAGGAACACGTCCACCTGGCCATCCTTCAAGCCGCCAAAGGTGATCGGCACCGCGAGGGTGTCGACCTTGGCCTTGTAGCCCATGCCGTCGAGCAGAAATCCGGTGATGGCATTGGTCGCGGCGATGTCGCTCCAGCCCGGATCGGCCATCTTCACGGTTTCGCAACTTTGCTCGGCGAAAGCCGAGGCGCTGCTCAATGCGATCAGACCAACGGTGACAGCTGTGGATAACTTGCGCATGGACTTCCCCTTAACGTTATTGGTTTTGGCAGGGTTGTGGATAACGGGCCTTGCGCTCCAGATCATCAAGGTCGATGTGGTTGCGCATGTACTGCTGACTGGCATCGACCAGCGGCTGGTGATCCCAGCTCTTCAGCTTGCCGATGGTTAACGCATCGGCGACGAAACGGCGTCGGCGCTGGCTGGCCAGTACGTCCCGATGGATCGCCGGAATGTCCCACTTGGCCCGCGCTTCGGCGAGAAAATCGCCGAACAGCTGACGATGTTGCGGCGATTGGCTCAGTTCCTCTTCTTCGCGCGGATCGTTATCCACATCGAAGAGTAGGCACGGGTCGCTTTCGCTGTAGATAAATTTGTAGGCGCCCCGGCGGATCATCATCAGCGGGCTGACAGTGCCTTCGGCCATGTATTCGCCGAACACCTCGTCATGCCCGCCCTGCCCTTGCAGGTGCGGCAGCAACGAACGGCCGTCCAGTGGCAGGCCCGGCTCAAGCGTGCCACCGGCCAGATCCACGAACGTCGGCAGCAAATCTGCGGTGGAAACCGCGGCGCTGACCCGGCCCGCCTCGAATTGTCCCGATGCGCTGACCAGCAGCGGCACTCGCGCGGCCATCTCGAACCAGTGCATTTTGTACCAGAGGCCCTTCTCGCCGAGCATGTCGCCATGGTCACCGGAGAAGACGATGACGGTGTCGTCGATCAGCCCGGTTTCCTCAAGTGTTTGCAGCAGTTTGCCGACATTGGCATCGATATAGCTGCAAGCGCCGAAGTAGGCGCGACGGGCATCGCGGATTTTATCCACAGGCAGCGGCTTGTCCCACAGGTCGTAAACCTTGAGCAGACGTTGCGAGTGCGGATCGAGTTCGTCCTGGTTCAAGGCTGTAGGCAACGGAATATCGGCATCGTCATACAGATCCCAGAAAGCCTTGGGAATCGTGTACGGATCGTGCGGGTGAGTCATCGACACGGTCAGGCAGAACGGTTGCTCGCCGTCCTCGCGGATGTGATCGAACAGGTATTGCTGCGCCTTGAACACCACCTCTTCGTCGAAATCCAGCTGATTGGTGCGCACGCACGGCCCGGCTTGCAGCACCGAAGACATATTGTGATACCAGCTCGGCCGTACGTCCGGCTCGTCCCAGTTCACCGCCCAACCGTAATCGGCCGGGTAGATGTCGCTGGTCAAGCGTTCCTCGTAGCCGTGGAGCTGGTCCGGCCCGCAGAAATGCATCTTGCCCGACAGCGCGGTGCGGTAGCCGAGACGCCGCAGGTAATGCGCGTAAGTCGGAATGTCGGCGGGGAAATCGGCCGCGTTGTCGTAGGCGCCGATCTTGCTCGGCAACTGGCCACTGACCAGGGTGAAGCGCGACGGCGCGCACAGCGGGCTGTTGCAGTAAGCAGCATCGAACACCACGCCTTGGGCGGCGAGGCGGGACAGATTCGGCAGTTTGATCGGCGATGGGCCGTAGAACGGCAACATTGGCGCGGCCATTTGATCGGCCATGATGAAAAGAATGTTCTTGCGCTTCATGTGATCGCGGCATTCCATGTTGAATATTTATGCGAGAGTGCTGCGATCGAGCATGGATTCCATGCCTGTTCCGGTAAAGCCCGCGCTGGACAATGACTAGGATAAGTACAGCTTATGTATGACGCCCTCGGTGACCTCTCCCTCGATCTGCTGCGCGGTTTTGAAGCGGCGGCCCGCCATCGCAGTTTTACCGCTGCTGCGGTGGAGCTTGGCACCACGCAGCCGGCGATCAGCCAGCAAATGAAACGTCTGGAAGAGCAGCTCGGTACACGCCTGTTCGACCGGATTTACCGGGGTATCGAGTTGACAGAGGTTGGCGCCCTGCTGTTCGAGCAAGTTACCCTCGGTTTGCAGAATATCGACGCAGGATTGAGCGCAATCAGCACTCAGCAGCAACATGAAGTGCTGCAAGTGGCTACGGATTTCGCTTTCGCCGCTTATTGGCTGATGCCGCGCCTGCATCGCTTCCATGAGGCCAATCCGCACATCGATGTCAGCCTGGTCACCAGCGAGCGCAACCACAACATGCTGCGCACCGACATCGACGTGGCGATCCTGTTTGGCGATGGCCGCTTCAAGCAGGGTGAGAGCCACTGGCTGTTCAGCGAAGAAGTGTTCCCGGTGTGCAGCCCGCTGCTGCTCAAGGAGCGTTCATTGCCGTTGCCCGCGCAGGCACTGCTGGAATTTCCGCTGTTGCATCTGCGTGGGGAAAACAGCAGCAACTGGTTCGACTGGAGTGGCTTGTTTCGTCAATTGGGCCTGACTACGCCGCCAGCGCCGGGGCAATTGCGCTTCGACAATTACACCTTGCTGATTCAGGCGGCGATTGGCGGACAAGGCGTGGCGATCGGATGGCGGCACCTTGTGGATAACTTGCTGGTGCAGGGTTTGCTATGCCGGCCGCTGGCGGAAACCACGCTGTCGCGGCTGGGGTATTACGTGGTGTTACCGCAACGCAAGCGTCGGGGTGCATTGATTCAAGAATTTGTTGATTGGTTAATGGCGGAACAGGCCAGCAGTGCCGAATCGCTTAACGGTCTGGCCCTGCCCTCGATTGCGGTGTGAAGAGCAAAAGATCGTCCGATCTTTTACGAATCAGAAGCCGCCACAAAATTCACATGCTGCCCCACATGCAGGTTCAACCGCAGTTCATCGGCGATGCCCACCGCGACACGGTTCAGGCGCTCCAGCGGTTCGGCCAGTCCCGGTTCGAGATTGCCGCCGACCTGACTGAAGTGCTCGATGGTCAACCCGGCCACGCCATGGGGCGCATTGACCAGGGTCCAGCGCAGTGAGCTGCTTTGTACCGCCTCGAGGATTTCTTCGGCAGCGTGACGTTGCAGGCGCTCGTCATTGTCAGGCTCGTCGAGCACACCGAAGTTGCCGACCAGAAACAGGCGCGGCACGCTGGCCAGTTGCAAACCTTCGACCAGCGCGTCGACTGCCAGCACTTGTTCCACCGGCCCCAGCGTCACCGAGCGCTCAACGTGGTCGCTGCTGAACGGCAACCCCGGAGCGTCCAGCAGGCAGATCACCGCCGAGCTGCCGGCGACGCTTTGATTGACCCGCTCGGCATCGAACAGATCGCCGGTCTTGGTGCGCAACCCCGGACGCGGCGCGAGTGCGGTGAGATCGTCGAGAATGGCGATGACTTCGTGTTGGCGACGCAGCAATTCAGCCATCAATGCACCGCCCAGGCTGGCCATGGCACCATAAAGCACCACTTTGACCACTGGGGTCTCGGCATTTTTCATGGCTGTTTTCCTTATAGTTGTCCTATATGACCTGTGACGGTGGAAACAGCCAAGGGTTCGAACCGATTGAGAGGCGACACGATGCAAGGGATCAAGGGCTATCACGCCCATGTCTATTTCGACGCACAAAGCATCGACCAGGCGCGGGCCTTGTGCGAACAGGCCGCGCAGTTGTTTGCGCTGAAAATGGGCCGCGTGCACGAACGCCCGGTGGGGCCGCACCCCGACTGGAGCTGCCAACTGGCTTTCGGCCCCGAGCTGATCGGCGAGGTGCTGCCGTGGCTGGCGCTTAACCGCAATGGGTTGGTGGTGTTCCTGCATCCGGACACTGGCAACGACCTGCTCGACCATACCGAACACGCGATCTGGATGGGCGCGGTGCGGCCGCTGGATCTGTCGATCTTTTAACCAGGTGCTTGGACTGAACTGATAAC
Source organism: Pseudomonas sp. H26/SER47-MNA-CIBAN-0231 (assembly GCF_040310465.1). Lineage (NCBI taxonomy): Bacteria > Pseudomonadati > Pseudomonadota > Gammaproteobacteria > Pseudomonadales > Pseudomonadaceae > Pseudomonas > Pseudomonas sp. H26/SER47-MNA-CIBAN-0231. The sequence continues at coordinate 380,964 of NZ_JBEOPW010000003.1, forward strand.
GAATATGTCCAGACTGCCAGCCAGCGTTGTCTGTCCGTTCCCTCGCATCGCTTCTCGGCCCGCATTCATTGGCTGTCGTTGCATCCGACCGCCGGTTGACCATTCATTCATCGCTTTCGCGCCCGAAAGGTAGCTGAAAGCTTCCCCGATTAGGATCGCCCCACTCCCGGCAACAGACCGGTTGGCCCAAGCCCTGTGTTTTTTCCACAGGCCCGGCCCAATTAACAACAACAATGGTGATTCTGATGTCTTCTGCAACCCGCCGTTTCTTCCGCTTCCTGCTGGTCACTCCACCCGTACGCCTCGCGCCTGCCGTTCTGCGCTGATCCCGCCCGATCCGCTCATTCCATTAGCCGCGCTACGCCTGGAGTATTCCCATGCTGACTTTCCTTGGCTTCGCCATGGTCATCACGTTCATGTTCCTGATCATGACCAAGCGCCTGTCCGCGCTGATCGCCCTGATCATCATCCCGATCCTGTTCGCGCTGTTCGGTGGTTTCGCGCCGAAAATCGGCCCGATGATGCTCGAAGGCATCACCAAACTGGCGCCGACCGGCGTGATGCTGATGTTCGCCATTCTGTATTTCGCCCTGATGATCGACTCCGGCCTGTTCGACCCGGCCGTGCGCAAGATCCTCAAACTGGTCAAGGGCGACCCGTTGAAAGTTTCGGTCGGCACCGCCGTTCTGGCGCTCGTCGTTTCCCTCGATGGTGACGGCGCGACCACTTACATGATCTGCGTGGCCGCCATGCTGCCGCTGTACAGCCGCATCGGCATGAGCCCGCGGATCATGGCCGGTCTGATCATCCTCGCCGGTGGCGTGATGAACATGACCCCGTGGGGCGGCCCGACCGCCCGCGCGGCGAGTGCCCTGCACGTCGACCCGTCGGACATTTTCGTACCGATGATCCCGGCCATGGCCGCCGGTGTCGTGGCGATCCTGGTGATTGCCTACTTCTACGGCAAGCGTGAACGTGCCCGCCTCGGCGAGCTGCACCTGGTTGGCGACGAGATCGATCACAGTGAAATCAGCGTCTCGCAATTCCCCGACGCACGCCGTCCGAAGCTGATCTGGTTCAACGCCGCACTGACTTTCGGCCTGATGTGCACGCTGATCGGCGGCCTGTTGCCGCTGCCGGTGCTGTTCATGGTGGCGTTCAGTATCGCCATGATCGTCAACTACCCATGCCTGCAAATGCAAAAGGATCGCGTCGCCGCGCATTCCGGCAGCGTGCTGGCAGTGGTCGGGCTGATCTTTGCGGCCGGTATCTTCACCGGTATCCTGTCGGGCACCGGCATGGTCGATGCGATGTCGAAGAGCCTGTTGGCGGTGATTCCGGATTTCCTCGGCCCGTACCTGGCGGTGATCACGGCACTGGTGAGCATGCCGTTCACCTTCTTCATGTCCAACGATGCGTTCTATTACGGTGTATTGCCGGTGCTGACCGAAGCGGCCAGCCACTATGGGATCACTGCGGTGGAAATGGCCCGTGCCTCGATCGTCGGCCAGCCCGTCCACTTGCTGAGCCCGTTGGTGCCGTCGACCTATCTGTTGGTGGCGCTGGCCGGCATCGATTTCGGTGATCACCAGCGTTTCACCCTGAAATGGGCGATCCTGGTGTGCATCTGCATTCTGATTGCTGCACTGCTGTTGGGGACTTTCCCGATGTTCAGCACTCTATAAGCCCAAGACTCACCGTTACGGGTCCTGGCTTCGCGGTTTGAAGCCCGGACCTTTTCCGGTTCAACAATTGCTCAAAGGAATACACATGGATTGGCTGACCAACCCCGAAATCTGGGTTGCCTTCTTTACCCTGACCGCCCTGGAAATCGTCCTCGGTATCGATAACATCATCATGATTTCGATCCTGGTCAGCCGCATGCCGAAACACATGCAGCAGCGCACGCGGATCTTCGGTCTTGGCCTGGCCATGATCACGCGGATCCTGTTGCTGCTGTCGATTACCTGGGTCATGCGTCTCACCGCCGACCTGTTCGAAGTGTTCGGCCAGGGCATTTCCGGTCGCGACCTGATCCTGTTCTTCGGTGGCCTGTTCCTGCTGTGGAAAAGCTCGCAGGAGATGTACCACGCGCTGGAAGGCGAAGACGAAAGCGACGACGCGCCATCGGGCAAGGGCGGCAACTTCCTCTACACCATCATCCAGATCGCGATCATCGATATCGTCTTCTCGCTGGACTCGGTGATCACCGCCGTCGGCATGGTCTCCCACGTTCCGGTCATGGTCGCGGCGATCGTCGTGGCAGTGCTGGTGATGATGCTGGCGTCGGGCAAGATCAGCGAATTCATCGACAAGCACCCGTCGCTGAAAATGCTCGCGCTGTCCTTCCTGCTGGTGGTCGGTACCGTGCTGATCGCCGAATCGTTCGACGTGCACGTGCCAAAAGGCTACGTCTACTTCGCCATGGCGTTCTCGCTGGCGGTGGAAGCGATCAACATCAAACTGCGCGGCGCGATGGCCCGGAAAAAGAAACAGCAGGATCCGGTGAAACTGCGCAAGGATGTGCCGGGCCAATAATCCGGTAGTCCAGCGGCAACACAAAACCTGTGGGAGCTGGCTTGCCAGCGATAGCGTACGGTCAGCGACTTTAATGTTTGCTGACCTGACGCCATCACTGGCAACCCAGGCTCCCACAGGTTTTTGTGTTTATGCAGGGGGAACGAGGTTGTCGAGAGCGCGGTCGGCGGCTTGTTTGAGTCTTTGCGCTTCGAGGTCGGGGTGAGGAAGATCGGTGACCAGTGGATCTGGCGTTATCTTTTTCATGTTCAGCTGCTCCATAGAATGAAGCCACTGCCGTTCTCTACTAAAAGAAGGGAGGCGGCTGAACGCAGGTTAGTAGACCGGGGAGCTAGCTTTCCGGCGCACCCGAAGGTGCCCTGCGCACAACCACCATCAGGATCAGGCATAACCTGACGCAACGATGCTTGCGCACAATAACGAGCAACCCGGGCTACTAATTCCGACCACTGATGAGCAGTGGCCAGCAAACGATAGAGACCAGCCCCAAAGCGCGGCGTGTACGTAAACACGCTGCGAAATCCATGTTTATCCTCTCTTGGATCAGACACACAACCTGTGGGAGCGAGCCTGCTCGCGAAGGCGTCACATCGGTCGAAAAAAGAGGCTGTCTGACGCACCGCTTTCGCGAGCAGGCTCGCTCCCACAGAGGCATATCGCATCCATTCGAAACGGGCCGAAAAGGTTGACTCACCGACCTTCGCTCGTTAGCGTCCCTGCTCGCCTCAACGACAAACAAGGAACGTTCATGTCTGGAAAACCCGCCGCGCGCGTCACGGACCCGACCACTTGCCCGATTCCCGGTCACGGCACCAACCCGATTGCCAGTGGTTCGGGCGATGTCTTCTTCAACGGCCTCGCCGCCGCTCGCCTCGGCGACACCTGCACCTGCGGCCAAGCGCTGAATGGCGCCTTCTCCGCCACGGTGTTCATCAACGGCAAAAACGCCATGACCCTCGACAGCACGGCCACCCACGGCGGCGTCGTGGTCGGCGGTTCCGGTAATGTGATCATCGGCAGCTCGCACACCCCTGCTCCGTTCGTTCCACCGTTACCAATCATCGGCCAGTCCTTGGTCGAATTCAAAGCGGTCAGCGCCGGTAACGGTGAGCCCATCGCCGAACAAGGCTACGAAATCGAAACCGCCGAAGGCCGTATCGTCAAAGGCCTGACCAATGCGCAGGGAATGACGCAGAGCGTCACGACCCTGCAGCCCGATCTCTCCGTCGTTCGCTGGACCGCCTGAGCTTCAAGGAAGAAACAATGACCGGACAATGCATCGCTCCAGACGACCTGGACATGAAAAAACTTTGGGACAGCACCTGTGAGCTGCCCGCTTGTAAACGGGAAACCAGCACCGCCGGCCCCAACCCGAAAACCCGCGTAGAAGTCCCGCTGCTGACCTGCAACTGCCTGTGGCGCCGCTTCCAGAAAGAAGCCGAAGACTGGGTCGCCCCCGGCGGCGTCCTCATCGCCGACCCCCAGGCCCGCAACCGCAAAATCAACGCCGCGTACGCGCAATTGTGGCTGGCGGATAACCGTTTTCAGTGGGCGGGGTTGGCGGCGTTTGCTTCGAAGCAGGTGGGGTGTGGGCTGATCCACGCCACCAAACTGCAAACCGCCATCGCTGCACAGAAGGCGGCACAGGAAAAGCTGCGAACCGCACCATCGGAAACTCTGTTCGAAGGCTTTGGATTCAAGTTCAGCAAGACCAATCCCGAGGCAGAGCAGGAGTTGGCCAAGGCTCGGGCAGCCAATCCGATGCCGACGGAGGACATCACCTTCGGCGACAACCCACGCTCAGTGGTTCAGCAGCAACTGGACTATGTGTATGAGATGTTGGCGCTGGGTAATACGTCGCTGTTTCTCGATGTTTATCCGTTGCACCGGTTTTTCATGGTGCGGGGGTACAAGGAAATGGAAAAGTGTTTGAGAAGCCGGCGTGGCATTGAGAAGGATGTAATGTGGCCGATAGCGAATAAGGTGCAGTTTGGGATTGATGCGGGTGAGATTTACCGAACCTTTGAAGCGATTGATGCCGGTGAAATTGCCGAAAGCGTTCAACAGATGGCACGACATGAACAGTTGAATATCTTGCAGCCCGCAATGTATGAGGACACGCAATTTGCAACACTGATGCGCGGTACTCATGCGGGCAACTACGTATCCGTGGTGACTGGCATGTTCTCTGGTGCAGCAGAGGAAATTCAACTAACGCTTGCTAGTCAGTGCAAGGCTCCCGATAACAGACAAGTTTCATTTTCCAAGAATCCTATCGCTAATCTCGCGGACAGGGATCAGCGAATGGAGTTCGTGTTACGAGCTGCTGGCCAATTTGATGCTTTGCTCAAGAACCCAGCGACTCGTGCTCAACTGAAACAGTCAATTACGGATATTGCTAACGGAGGCGGAATAAAGTGACGATTATTTCGCGTCGACTGGCATTTGCCGGGACTGGGATAACGCTCGTTCTGGCGGTTGTTGTCGCCTACTCCATGTCCGGTGTCGACAGGATCTATGCTCATATTGGGAAGCCATACGCCGAAGTCGTCAAAGACTCCAGTTTCCCTGTTGAACGAAAAACAGCCATATATCCAAGTGACCCTCCCAAGGTCGACTCGACTTGGATAAGCAGCCCGGTCGTGATTACTTTTGATGATCCCGAGCATGGCTTTACCTTGCCCAAAACAATTTACGGCGCGGTGGGCTATACCAAGGGAAAAGTAGACGGCATAACGACGTCGCCAATGGTTGAATCGCTTCCCTTTGATAAGACAATTGCGCTCTTGGCCGAGCTGCAAACGATGTTCAGGAACGCCAACTGGACTCCTGAACCCGTTGAGGGAAATGATTGGATCAAAGTGCAGAGTGATGATGAAAGGCGACAGCTACAAGCGAAGCTTTTTGATCAGGCGGATGGGGTCATTCTTCTGGTTCCACACAAATACAGCCTGCTGATGCACATCAAGTGCTATGCGCGATGTGATGAGCGGAATGTGAAGACGGCCAGGTATTTAATCGACGTTGGCCTGAGCAGGGACCACTTCAGCGATTGATCCTGCAAAACCACAATCCTGTAGGAGTGAGCCTGCTCGCGATAGCGGTCTCTCAGACAACGATGATGTTGAAGCTGACGACCCTATCGCGAGCAGGCTCGCTCCCACAGTTGTTTTGGGGAAACGTGTCGGATTCGGTGAGTGGATGCATTTGTTTTGATGACACTTTTGTTTCAATCCACGCTTTAGCTGTGCAATGCTGGCGCCGAGACCGTTCGCCAACTACAGCTTAAGTATCAAGAACGTAGAAACCGCGCGGTGCCGTTCACTTGCCCCTCTGGGGCGCTGCTACTACAGGGGGTCTGCATGCTCACCCTGCTCAATCTGTTGTCCGCCGTCGCCCTGTTGATCTGGGGCACGCACATAGTCCGAACCGGCATCCTGCGGGTTTATGGCACCAATCTGCGACATGTCATCGGCCAGAACATGTCGAAGAAATGGCTGGCGTTCATCGCCGGCATTCTCGTCACCGCCATGGTGCAGAGCAGCAACGCTACGGCGATGCTGGTCACTTCGTTTGTCGGTCAGGGCCTGATGGCGCTGACCCCGGCGCTGGCGACCATGCTTGGCGCAGACGTCGGTACCGCGTTGATGGCGCGGGTGCTGACCCTCGATCTGTCGTGGCTGTCGCCGCTGCTGATTTTCCTCGGGGTGATTTTCTTTCTGTCGCGCAAACAGACGCGGCTCGGGCAGATGGGCCGGGTGTCGATCGGGCTGGGGCTGATCATTCTCGCCCTGCAATTGATCGTCGAGGCCGCTGCGCCGATCACTCACGCGCAAGGGGTGAAAGTGATTTTCGCCTCGCTGACCGGCGACATCCTCCTCGATGCCCTGGTCGGCGCACTGTTTGCGATGATTTCCTACTCCAGCCTCGCCGCCGTGCTGCTCACCGCCACGCTGGCCGGGGCTGCGGTGATCAGCTTGCCGGTGGCAATCGGCCTGGTGATCGGCGCCAACATCGGCAGCGGCATCCTCGCGTTCATGAGCACCAGCATGCAGAACGCCGCCGGCCGCCAGGTTGCGCTGGGCAGTCTGTTGTACAAACTGATCGGCCTGCTGCTGATCATCCCGGTGCTCGACCCGCTGGTGCACTGGATCGACAGCCTTGATTTCAGCCCGCAGGAAATGGTCATCGGCTTCCACCTGCTCTACAACACCGCGCGCTGCCTGATCCTGCTGCCCAGCGTCGGGCCGATGGCGCGGCTCTGTGCGTGGCTGCTGCCGGAGCGGCCGGAGGTCAACGGCACCGCCAAGCCGCGTCATCTCGACCCGACCGCGCTGGTCACGCCGAGCCTGGCGCTGGCCAATGCCGCGCGGGAAACCCTGCGCATGGGCGATCTGCTCGACAACATGCTCGACGCCTCCCTCGACGTGCTGCGCGGCAAGCAGACCGCCGTCACCCAGGAAATGCGCCGCCTGACCGACGACGTCGAGGCGCTGTACAGCGCGATCAAGCTGTATTTGGCGCAGATGCCCCGCGAGGATCTCGGCGAGCACGACAGTCGGCGCTGGGCCGAGATCATCGAGCTGGCGATCAACCTGAAACTCGCCGCCGACCTGATCGAGCGCATGCTGCGCAAGATCCAGCAGCAGAAGACTTCGCAGCGCCGTTCGTTTTCCGAAGAAGGCCTGGAAGACCTCGCCGGGCTGCAACAGCAACTGATCGCCAACCTGCGCCTGGGCCTGTCGGTGTTTCTCAGCGGCGACCGCGAGAGCGCCCGGCAGTTGCTGCGCGAGAAACGCCGCTTTCGTGCGCAGGAACGGCGTCTGGCCCACGCACATGTCAGCCGTTTGCAACGCAAGATCGTGCAGAGTCTGGAGACCAGTTCGCTGCATCTGGAATTGATTGCCGACATGAAACGGCTCAATTCACTGTTCTGCAGCAGCGCCTATGTGGTGCTGGAAACGGCGGACACCGGCGCGCTGGCGGTGGATGACATGGCCGACATTACGCATTCGCCTTGAACGTCTGGGGCTGGGGCCAGTCAGTTACAGTGGTTCAGCCGCAAGATCTTCGCGAGCAGGCTCGCTCCCACAGGGGAATGTATTTCAATTGTGGGAGCGACGGTGCGACGATTCGACCTGCTCGCGAATAGCGGCCTGAATAGCGACACGGATCTCCAAATCAGCCGTATGGAAGCCTGTTATGCGTTGCCTGTTGTTCGCCTGTCTGTTGCTCGGTTCCCTGCCCGCTTTTGCCCTGGATCGGTTTCAGGTCGAAGGCTATGCGTTGCCCAATGGTTTGCAGCTGATGCTCAAACCCGGCACCGAGCGTGGGCATGTGGCGATCCGGCTGGTGGTCGGCGTTGGCCTGGATGACTTCGATTGCGACGAGAAAGAGCTGCCGCATTTGCTCCAACACCTGCTGTTCAGCGGTATCGACGCCACTGGCGAAGGCGGTCTGGAAGAGCGCATGCAGGCGCTGGGCGGGGACTGGAATGCGTTCACCAGCAATGCCGACACCACGTTCGTCATCGAAGCCCCGGCGAAAAACCAGCGCAAGGTGCTCGACCTGCTGCTCGCGCTGCTGACCCAGACACGCATTGACGACAACGCAATCAACGCGGCGAAACGAGTGGTCGAGCGTGAGGACGGCGGGCATTACACCAGGCTGCAACGTTTCCTCGACCGTCAGGACCTCGGTCATACCGCGAGCAATCAACTGGCTGTCGAGCTGGGACTGAAATGCCCGCAGCGCGCCGAAGTCGGCCATCTGACCCAAGAGCAACTGGAGAAGGTGCGCAAGGCCTGGTATGCGCCGAACAACATGACCCTGATCGTCGTCGGCGAACTCGACAAACTGCTGCCGGCCTATCTGGAGCGTACCTGGGGTGAGCTGGAGCCGGTCGAGCCGAGCGAGCACCGCGCGCTGCCGGACATCCGCACCAGCGCCGCCCATGAACGCACCCTTACCCGTGGCTTTATCGGCGACAGCGCCAAGCTGCACTGGCTGGTGCCGGAACCGGTGCTCGACGATCAGTACGACCAGACGTTCGACATTCTCAAGGATTACCTCGACTGGGCGCTGTACCGGCAGATTCGTCTCAACCATGGCTTGTCGTACGGGCCGTGGGCCGAGCGCGAAGTGTTCGGCGGTGTCGGCTTCATGAGCCTCAACGCTGACCTGGATCGCGATGACGTCGACGAAGCCATTCAAGTGCTGGAAGACCTCAAGGCCGACCTGCTGAAAAACGGCCTCGACCCGAGCACCTTCGCCCGCATCAAACAAGCCGCCATTGCCCACCAGGCCTGGGCCGTGCAGGGCAATAGCGCACTGGCTGACTATTACTGGAGCGCGCTGGCCGACTATCAGGATGGCCGCTTTGCCAATCCCGCGCGGGAGCTGCAAGGGGTGACGCTGGAAGCGGCGAACAAGGCGATGCGCGAGCTGTTGCTGCAGCCGGGGTATATCCGGATCGAGAAGCCATTGATCAGTGATGATCAGGTGTTGTGGCTGGTCGCTGGTGGAATCGGGTTGTTGCTGCTGATCGTGATCGGCTGGCGCCTGCATCGTCGCCACAAAATTGCCGGAAGCCATTAATCCTGTGGTGAGTGAGCACTTGTGGCGAGGGGATTTATCCCCGATGGGCTGCGCAGCAGCTCCAATAAGGGCACCTCGGTATAGCCAGACAAAATTCGCTTGCAGGATCTACGACGGCGGCGCCGCCGATCGGGGATAAATCCCCTCGCCACAGGGGGCATGCGGCGTTAACCTTTCCGGGATTTTCCCCATATCGTCGTGAACCGCCAAAATGCCAAAACTGACCCTCCTTATCCAGCGCCTTCTCGAGCTGATGAAGCGCTACCCCGGGTTGATCGCGGCGGGTGGTTTCATTTCCGGGGTCGGCAGTTTCATCCTCGTCGATCGCCAACAGGGGCTGGCCAGCTGGATCACGGTGATCATGCTGCTCAGCTGGATCTGGCTGATGCTGGAAAACACCCTGACCGGGCTGTTCACACGGATCTTCAAGCGCGAGATTCCCCAGCCGCTGCTGCGCTACGCGACGCAGATGATCCATCAGGAAAGCCTGTTTTTCGTTCTGCCGTTCTTTTTCATCACCACCACGTGGAACAGCGGCCAGTTGGTCTTCACGGGGCTGCTCAGCGTTGCTGCACTGATCTCCATCGTCGATCCGCTGTACTACAAATGGCTGGCGCCACGGCGCTGGGCGTTTCTCGCGCTGCACACCCTGACCCTGTTCGCCGCCCTGCTCACCGCGCTGCCGGTGATCATGCACCTGACCACCGCGCAGAGTTTCAAATGGGCGCTGGGGATTGCCGTGCTGCTGTCGTTCCCGAGCCTGGCATCGATCTTCCCGATCCGCACGGTGCGCAACGCCCTGGCGATTCTGTTCATTACCTTCGGCATCGGCGGCGTCGGTTGGGCGCTGCGTTCGTGGGTGCCGCCGGCAACGCTGTGGATGACCGACGTAGCGATCAGCACGCAGCTGCAGGATCGCACCCCCGGCGCCAGCCTCGATACCGTCAGCGCCGAGCAGATCCGCAGCGGCGGGCTCTACGCCTACACTGCGATCAACGCGCCGCGCGGCCTCGATGAGCGGATTTATCACGTCTGGACCTTCAACGGCAAAGAGGTCGACCGCATCGCCCTCGACATCCATGGCGGGCGTAAGGAAGGCTACCGGGCGTGGACGCACAAGCAGAACTTCCCCGGCAACCCGGCGGGCAAATGGCAGGTGCGGGTGCTGACAGAGGACGGGCAGTTGATCGGCGTGCTGCGTTTCGCAATTACCGACAGCACACCGGCCAAAGAAAAGTAATCCGGTTCGTGCTATTACGTAGGATCTCGTAACGGCCGTACAAGCACGGAGCTTATGACCAGCAGCCCAACCCCCGGCAGTGCCCACCTGGACACCGCGCTCAGCCCTGCCCGCCTGCGGGTCAGCGGCGACTGGACGCTCGCCCACTACACCGCGCTCAAGCATCTGAGCGAAAAGCTCCGCGGCCAGTACGACGCCAACACTTCCATCGATCTGAACGGCCTCGGAGCCCTCGACACCGCCGGCGCGTCATTGCTGGTCGAGCTGCTCGGTTCCGAGCGCTTGGGCAAAACCGCCGAACACCCTGATTGCACCCTTTCGACGGCTGATCGCGCCTTGCTGCAAACCGTGTACTGCTCGCTGAGTGATTTCTGCGTGCCGATCAAGGAGCCGGAAATCAGCGTCAGCGTGCAACTGCTGACGCGCATTGGCCGCGCGGTGGACAAGGTCTGGACCGACACGCTGCAACTGCTCGGCTTCGTCGGCCTGATTCTCGAAGTCATCGCCCGTGGCCTGTTGCGGCCCAAGCGCTGGCGCATCACACCGATGATCGCGCACATCGAGCAGACCGGTCTCGATGCCGCGCCGATCGTGGCCCTGCTGACGTTTCTGGTCGGCGCGGTGGTGGCGTTTCTTGGCGCCACAGTGCTGGCCAGTTTCGGCGCGACGATTTTTACCGTGGACCTGGTCGGCTTCTCGTTCCTGCGCGAATTCGGCGTGTTGCTCACGGCGATCCTGATGGCCGGGCGCACCGCCAGTGCATTCACCGCGCAGATCGGCTCGATGAAGGCCAACGAAGAAATCGACGCGATTCGCACCCTTGGCCTCGACCCGATCGAGTTGCTGGTGGTGCCGCGCGTGCTGGCGCTGCTGGTGGCGCTGCCGATGCTGACGTTTCTGGCGATGCTCTCGGGGATCGTCGGCGGCGGTGTGGTGTGTGCGGTGTCGCTGGACATCTCGCCGGCGATGTTCCTCTCGCTGCTGCAATCGGACATCGGCATTCAGCATTTTCTGGTCGGGCTGGTGAAGGCGCCGATCTTCGCCTTCCTGATCGCGGCAATTGGTTGCCTGGAAGGTTTCAAGGTCAGCGGCAGCGCCGAATCGGTCGGCGCGCACACCACCTCCAGCGTGGTGCAGTCGATTTTCGTGGTGATCGTGCTCGATGCGGTGGCCGCGCTGTTTTTCATGGAGATGGGCTGGTGAGTCGTCTACCCCGCGCGCCCTCGGAGGCGGTGATCGAAGTCCGTGGCCTGTGCAATCGCTTCGGCCCGCAGAGCGTGCACGAGAACCTTGATCTGGACGTGTACAGAGGCGAAATTCTCGCCGTGGTCGGTGGCTCCGGTACCGGTAAATCGGTGCTGCTGCGCAGCATCGTCGGGCTGAATCGGCCCAGCGAAGGCATGGTCAAGGTCTTCGGCCAGAACCTGCCAAATCTGCCCGAGCATGAGCGCTCATTGATCGAAAGGCGCTTTGGTGTGTTGTTCCAGAAGGGCGCGCTGTTCTCCTCGCTGACCGTGACCGAGAACGTCGCCCTGCCCCTGATCGAACACGCCGGCCTCAGCCGTCACGACGCCGAGCATCTGGCGGCGGTGAAACTGGCGCTGGCCGGGCTGCCGTTGTCGGCGGCGGACAAATACCCTGCGTCGCTGTCCGGCGGCATGATCAAGCGCGCGGCGCTGGCGCGGGCCTTGGCGCTGGATCCGGACATTCTGTTTCTCGACGAACCCACCGCCGGCCTTGATCCGATTGGCGCGGCGCAGTTCGATCAATTGATCCTGACCCTGCGTGACGCGTTGGGTCTGAGTGTGTTTCTGGTCACCCACGACCTCGACACGCTGTACACCATCACCGATCGCGTGGCGGTGCTGGCGCAGAAGAAAGTGCTGGTTGCCGGCCCTATCGACGTCGTCTCGGAAACCGCCGACGCGTGGATTCACGAATACTTCCACGGCCCGCGCGGCCGCTCGGCGCTGGACGCCGCCAAACTGCTCAACGAGGTCTGATATGGAAACCCGAGCCCATCATGTGTTGATCGGCCTGTTCACGGTGATCGTCGTGGCCGGCGCCCTGCTCTTCGGCCTGTTTTTGGCCAAATCCAGCGTCGACACCGAGTTCAAGGATTACGAAGTGGTGTTCAACGAGGCGGTCAGCGGTCTGTCCAAGGGCAGTTCGGTGCAGTACAGCGGGATCAAGGTCGGTGACGTGGTCAGCCTGCGCCTCGACCCGCAGGACCCGCGCCGGGTGCTGGCGCGGATTCGTCTGGCGGGCGACACGCCGGTCAAGGAAGACACCCAGGCCAAGCTGGCACTGACCGGCATTACTGGCACGTCGATCATCCAGCTCAGCGGCGGCACACCCGAGAGCCCGAAACTGCGCGGGCATGACGGCAAGCTGCCAACTCTGGTCGCCTCGCCCTCGCCTATTTCCCGCCTGCTCAACGACAGCAGCGACTTGATGACCGGCATCAGCGCCCTGCTGCAAAACGCCAACCACATGTTCTCCGCGGAAAACGTCGAGCGTGTGAGCAAGACCCTTGCCCATCTGGAACAGACCACCGGCACCATCAACGACCAGCGCGGCGACATCAAACAAGCCATGCAGCAACTGGCGACCGTCGGCAAACAGGCCGGCAGCATGCTCGAGCAGACCTCACTGTTGATGCGCAACGCCAACGGCCTGCTTAACGATCAGGGCAAGCAGGCCTTGGGCAGTGCCGAACAGGCGATGAAGTCGCTGGAGCAAAGCAGCGTGACCATCAACGGCTTGCTCAGTAAAAACCAGAATTCGCTGGATAACGGCATGCAGGGCCTCAACGGCCTGGCCCCGGCGATTCGCGAACTGCGCGAGACGCTGACCTCGCTGCGCGCCATTTCCCAACGCCTCGAGGCCAACCCCAGCGGCTACCTGCTGGGCAGCGACAAGAACAAGGAATTCACCCCATGAAGCTGACTCGAATCGCCCTGCTCGGCGCTGGCCTGACCCTGATCGGCGCGTGCTCGATCTTGCCCAAATCGGAACCCTCGGACGTCTACCGCCTGCCCGCCGCGCAAGCGCCCGCCTCGGCCAGCCCGGCGGCGACGCAGTCGTGGTCGCTGCGCTTGAATAAATTGCAGGCCAGCGAAGCACTGAACCGGCCGAGCATTGCCGTTATCCCGCAGGGCGATGTGATCAGCAGCTACAAGGGCTCGCGCTGGAGCGATCCGGCGCCGGTACTGCTGCGCAATCGCCTGCTCGATGGATTCCAGCGTGACGGCAGAGTGACGCTCCTGAGCACCGACGACAGCAACTTCCAGGCGGATCTGGAGCTGGGCGGCAGTTTGCAGGCGTTTCAGACCGAATATCAGGGCACCCAGGCCGGCGTCGTGGTGCGGGTCGATGCGTTGCTGGTGCGTGGTTACGACCAGCGCATCCTCGCCAGCCGCCGTTTTGAAGAGCGCCAGCCGTTGAATGATGTGCAGGTGCCAGCGGTGGTTGCCGGGTTTGGCCTGGCCAGTGATCGCCTCACGGCCAAGGTTGTGGCTTGGGCCGTGGAGCAAGGCCAGAAACTGGCCCCGCAACCGCGCTGACACACCACAACTCCTGTGGGAGCGAGCCTGCTCGCGAAAGCGGTGTATCAGTCACTTAAGCGTTGACTGACACTCCGTCTTCGCGAGCAGGCTCGCTCCCACATGGGAATTTTGCTCAACCAAAGAACCAGTAGCAGACCCCAATAGCGCCAACCACTCCGGCAAACTCCGCCAGCAACGCACACCCCACCGCGTGCCGTGCGCGTTGAATCCCCACCGCGCCGAAGTACACCGCCAGCACATAGAACGTGGTTTCGGTACTGCCCTGCACCGTCGCCGCGACCAGCGCCGGGAAGCTGTCGACGCCGGAGGTCTGCATGGTCTCGATGAGCATCGCCCGCGCGGCGCTGCCGGAGAACGGTTTGACCATCGCCGTCGGCAGCGCATCGACGAAGCGCGTGTCCCAGCCGGCCCACTCGACCAGATGGCGAATGCCGTCCAGGCCGAAATCCAGCGCACCAGAGGCGCGCAGCACGCCAACCGCACAGAGCATCGCGACCAGATACGGCAAGAGATTCTTCGCCACATCGAAGCCTTCTTTCGCGCCTTCGACGAACGCCTCGTACACCTTGACCTTGCGCAGCGCGCCGATCAGCAGAAACAGCATGATCAGGCCGAACAGCGTGAGATTGCCGAGGATCGACGACAATCCCGCCAGTGCTGTCGCGGAAAGCGTGCCGAGCAGGGCCATGAAGCCGCCAAGGATCAGCGCGCCGGGCAGCAGATAGGCGAGGACCACCGGGTCCAAGATGCGCAGGCGTTGCATGAAAGCTACGGAGAGAAAACCGACGATAGTCGAGCAACTGGTCGCCAGCAGAATCGGCAGGAACACCAGCGTCGGATCCGGCGCGCCTTGCTGGGCGCGGTACATGAAGATGGTCACGGGCAGCAGGGTCAACGACGAGGCGTTGAGCACCAGAAAGAGGATCTGCGCGTTGCTGGCGATGGTGGCGCTGGGATTGAGCTCCTGCAACGCTTTCATGGCTTTCAGGCCGATCGGCGTGGCGGCGTTGTCCAGGCCCAGACCGTTGGCGGCAAAGTTCAGCGTGATCAGGCCAAGGGCAGGGTGGCCGGCCGGGACTTCCGGCATCAGCCGCAGAAACAGCGGGCCGAGGACCTTGGCCAGCCACTCGACGATCCCGGCCTTTTCGGCGATGCGCAGAAAGCCCAGCCACAGGGTGAGGGTGCCGAACAGCAGTACCATGACTTCGACCGACAGCTTGGCCATGGCGAAAATGCTTTCCACCATCGCCGCGAAGATCCCGGCGTTGCCGCCGATCAGCCACTGCGCCAGCGCCGACACGGCTGCCACGATGAAGAAGCCAAGCCACAGGCCATTAAGCATCAGTCAAATCCCCCGAAGAATGCGGCGAATGATAGCGGGGTCGCCAGAAACGACAAACCCCGGATTGCTCCGGGGTTCGTTGGTGGGGCGTGCATCAATCACTGTGGGAGCGAGCCTGCTCGCGAAGAGGCCGGCACATTCAACATCTCTGTAGATTGATACACCGTCTTCGCGAGCAGGCTCGCTCCCACAGGGTTTTGCATCAGTTCTTGGAAATCTCGCCAGCCGGCAGTTTTTCCTTGCTGCGCCAGTGCGGCAGGGAGTTCCAGTAGCGCTCGCCCTTGGCGTCGTCGTACATGCCTTCCCAGCGCGCGATAACCAGCACCGCCAGAGCGTTACCGATCACGTTCAGTGCGGTACGCGCCATGTCCATGATGCGGTCGACACCGGCGATGAACGCCAGACCTTCCAGCGGGATGCCAACGCTGCCCAAAGTGGCCAGCAGCACCACGAAAGACACGCCCGGTACGCCGGCGATACCTTTGGAGGTGACCATCAGCGTCAACACCAGCAGCAGTTGCTGGCTGATCGACAGGTCGATGCCATACAGCTGGGCAATGAAGATCGCCGCGATCGACTGGTACAGGGTCGAGCCGTCGAGGTTGAACGAGTAACCGGTCGGTACCACGAAGCTGCAGATGGCTTTCGGTGCGCCGTAGGCTTCCATTTTCTCGATGACACGTGGCAGCACGGTTTCCGAGGACGCGGTGGAGTAGGCCAGTACCAGCTCATCCTTGAAGATGCGCATCAGCTTGAGCACCGAGAAGCCGAACAGCCTGGCGATCAGGCCCAGCACGACGAAGGCGAAGAAGGCGATGGCGACGTAAACCAGGATCACCAGTTTCGCCAGCGGCAGCAGCGAGGCGAAGCCGAAGTTGGCCACGGTCACCGCGATCAGTGCGAACACGCCGATCGGGGCGTAGTTCATGATCATGTGGGTGACCTTGAACATGCTTTCCGAAACGCCCTGGAACATCTTCACCAGCGGCTCGCGCAGGTCCGACTGCAGGCTCGACAGGCCGAGACCGAACAGCACGGAGAAGAAGATGATCGGCAGCATTTCGCCGCGAGCCATGGCCGCGAAGATGTTCGACGGGATCAGGTTGAGGATGGTTTCGATGAATGCATGTTCATGCTGCACTTCGGCGGCGGTCGCCTGGTACTTCGAAATGTCGACCGTGCCCAGAGTGCTCATGTCGATGCCGGTGCCCGGATGGAACACGTTGGCCAGCACCAGACCGACAACGATGGCGATGGTGGTGACGATCTCGAAATAGATGATGGTCTTCAGGCCGATACGCCCGAGTTTCTTGGCGTCGCCGACGCCAGCGATGCCGACGATCAGCGAGGAAATGACGATCGGGATCACGATCATCTTGATCAGACGGATAAAGATATCGCCTGCCGGTTGCAGGACGTTGCTGATCCACCAAGCCTTTTCAGCACTGAAGTGGTTGAGCAACGCACCAATTGCAATCCCCAGAATCAGACCGATGAGGATCTGCCAGGCGAGGCTGATTTTTGCCTTCTTCATTATCTTTACCCTTACTTGCGTTTGACTCAGGCACATGCAGGAACTGGAACGCTCATCAGCGGAAAAGTCTGTGCATCTGCCTCCGTATAAGGTGCCCCGAAACGCGTGTTTACGGCTCTTCGGCAGGCGAAAAAAGGCGCAACTATTCCGATGCAAGGTGGCGCCGTCTAATGCCGTAAACGCCTACCCTATGCCTAATCGGCATGAGCTTTTTCATTTGAAACTGGCGTCCCAAGCGGTTCGATTGTGACATTTGTGCCAGCATAAGTGCCGTGAACCGGCCGTTACAGCGTAGGCTGGTTAAATTTTGCACAGGCAAAACCGGCGGAAATTTCCGGAAAAAGTCTGAATCGCAAGACTAGAAGTCACACGGAACGAGCGCGATCTTTGTCGATATACGGTCGCCAGGAAACACCGCGAAATGTTTTCCTCGCAGTGTCGACGATTGAAAAAAGGAATTTGGCGTGCTGGATCAATGTTTTAGCGGATTCAAAGCCCAGCGCAGATTCGTCAGACCACCGGGTCGACGAACCTGCGGCGCAGCTTTTACCCTGACCCGGCCCTTGCGCAGGTACTCCCTGTACCCGTAGGTCACTCCGACCCTGTATCAGTCAGAACATCCCGGCCCCCTGGTCATGCACCGACCCTCATCGGGCGGCGCAGTGGAAAGCAGCGGGGCGCTGCTTTCGTGTTCGAAACCTTTGCGCGTCCTGCGTCAGTACCACTTCGGATCTTTCTTCAGGGTTTCCATCAGCAGATCCTGCATGCCCTGATCAGGTTTGCCGAAGAAGCGATAAGTCGCGTGGCGCGTCGGCGACTTGTCCTGCGGCAGACCTTCCGGCACATCGACCAGCATGGCGTAGGCGTCATCCTTGTCGAAGCTGAAGGCCACGATCAAGCGGTGATTCAGGCACTTGTCCTGACTCTCGCAGAGCGGGCCGACCAGATACTGATCACCATCTTCCGTAACGGCGTGCATCTGTTGCTCGGAAGTGCCGGACAGGTTGATCACCCATTCCGGTACGCGCTCTTCCTTTTTGATCACGCCTTCCCAGGTTTCACGGTACTGCGCGTCGGAGGCGAGCAGTTCGTTGACCCGGGTCTGGCCGTCATTGGCCGCCATGGCCATGGCACTGCCGCCCAGAAGCAGGGCGGCGGCCAATGTCTTGAGACCGATCATCGTTAACCTCGGCCGCGACGGCCAAAGAAGAAGGAAGCGATGAACATCACCAGGAACACGACAAAGAGAATCTTGGCGATACCCGTGGCGGTGCCCGCGATACCACCGAAGCCCAGAACGGCGGCGATGATGGCAATGATCAAGAATGTAATTGCCCAGCTCAACATGGTGATTCTCCTTACTTCTCTATTTAGGGGTATTTCCGGTTTCCGACGCTACGCGCCTGAATGTATTCACTGACTTAGAAAACCCAGCGCTCTTCCCGTGGCAATTGATCCAGCGGTTGCGCCTGGTCGACATCGATCATGTGCATCGAAGCGTTTTCAGCCTGGCTGCTGCTCACGGCACTGAAGTGCGTTTGAGTGCTGTGCTGCATCGAAATCAGTGGCTCGGGTTTACGGCTGTTTTCCCAGCTCATGTACTGCTGGCAGACGATCAGGGTGATCAGCAACGCCAGTACACCGAACAGACCTTGCTGGATCTGCAGTGGCGAAATACGTACTTGGGCGGCGATTGGGCGAGTCATCCTGTGTTCCTCACGCTTGTTCGGTTGGGGCAGTGCTGTTCTGCCCGGGCTGAGTGAGGTATTGCAGCCTGCATGCCAGTTTTTTCATCTATAAAAAAACCAATGAAAACAACGGGTTAGGAGTGTTTGAGAAATTTCCTAAGACGCATCCTGCACGATGGCTCTTCTGCGGTCGTGCGCAATGCACGATTATTTCGTGGGAAATTTCGATGATATGGAATTGCTACCGGTACGCAGATGTCAGAAGAGGACGCAGGATCTGCCCTGCAAAACGCAGAATGTTTTAAAACTCAAAGAAATCAATGAATTGGCCGTTATGGCAGTAGAGAGCTACCCTCCTATGGCTGGTATCGTTCAGAATCAACCATGCAACTTGCCCGATTTTTCCGGGACTAACCCAAGACTAATCACTATGGAGCGTAGGAAAAATGGAATCTGCCACTGAGCAACAAGGCCGCATTCTGCTGGTGGACGATGAATCCGCCATCCTGCGTACGTTTCGTTATTGCCTCGAAGACGAAGGCTATACGGTAGCCACTGCCAATAGCGCAGCCCAGGCCGATGCTTTGCTGCAACGTCAGGTCTTCGATCTGTGCTTCCTTGATTTGCGCCTGGGCGAGGACAACGGTCTCGACGTCCTCGCGCAGATGCGCATTCAGGCGCCGTGGATGCGCGTAGTGATCGTCACCGCCCATTCGGCGGTCGACACCGCGGTTGATGCCATCCAGGCTGGCGCCGCCGATTATCTGGTCAAGCCATGCAGCCCTGATCAACTGCGCCTGGCCACCGCCAAGCAGCTGGAAGTGCGCCAGCTCTCCGCGCGCCTTGAAGCGCTGGAAGGCGAGATCCGCAAACCGAAAGACGGTCTCGATTCCCACAGCCCGGCGATGAAAGTCGTGCTGGAAACGGCCCGGCAGGTCGCAAGCACCGACGCCAACATTCTTATCCTTGGCGAGTCCGGCACGGGTAAAGGTGAGCTGGCCCGTGCGATCCACGGCTGGAGCAAGCGCGAGAAGAAATCCTGCGTCACTATCAACTGCCCGTCGCTGACTGCCGAGCTGATGGAAAGCGAGCTGTTCGGCCATAGCCGTGGCGCGTTCACCGGCGCCAGCGAAAGTACTTTGGGTCGGGTCAACCAGGCCGACGGCGGCACGCTGTTTCTCGACGAGATCGGCGACTTTCCGCTGACTTTGCAACCCAAGTTGCTGCGTTTCATTCAAGACAAGGAATACGAGCGGGTCGGCGACCCGGTCACTCGCCGCGCCGATGTGCGCATCCTCGCCGCCACCAACCTCAACCTCGAAGACATGGTCCGCGACGGCCGTTTCCGCGAAGACCTGCTCTATCGCCTCAACGTCATCACCCTGCATCTACCGCCATTGCGCGAGCGCGCCGAAGACATCCTGACCCTCGCCGATCGCTTCCTTGCGCGTTTCGTCAAAGAGTACGCACGCCCGGCGCGCGGCTTCAGCGATGAGGCGCGGGAAGCACTGCTCGGTTATCGCTGGCCGGGCAATATTCGCGAACTGCGCAACGTCGTCGAGCGTGCCAGCATCATCTGCCCGCAGGAACGCGTGGAAATCAGCCACCTGGGCATGGCCGAACAACCGGCCAACAACGCGCCACGGGTCGGCGCGGCACTGAGCCTGGACGAGCTGGAGAAAGCGCACATCGGCGCGGTGCTGGCCACCGCCGGCACTCTGGATCAAGCGGCGAAAACCCTCGGCATCGACGCCTCGACCCTGTATCGCAAACGCAAGCAGTACAACCTGTGAGCACTGCGCGATGAAACTGGCGATCAAGCTGCGCACGCGCCTGTTCCTGAGCATTTCTGCGTTGATCACCGTGGCCTTGCTCGGGCTCTTGCTCGGGCTGGTCAGCGTGATGCAGATGGCCGGGTCACAGGAAGCGCTGGTGCGCAGCAACTTCGTCACCCTGGATCTTGGCCTCAAGCTGCGCCAGACCCTCGGTGATCAATTGATCATCATGCTCGCCGAGAAGCCCGACCCCGTCGCGTTCGAAGCGTCCAAGCAGCACTACTTCGAGTTGCTTGACCAAGGCATCGCCCAGCAGCAGGAGGGCGATGGCCAGCCTTACGGTTTCCGCCAGGCCAAGGCCGATTACCTGAACTTCCTCGCCTCATTCGACGTGACTGCCGAAGCGGCGAAGAACGCCAGCACCAGTGCGGATTTCCGCGAGCGCTTCAATATTCTCCGTAACGGTTTGATCGCTGAGCACAAACACGCACTGGAAACCATCAATGCCGTCCAGCACGCTGCCCGCGAACGGGCCTTGCTGATTGCCGGGCTGCTTGGCCTGGTCGGGCTGGCGGTGCTGATCATCGGTTTCGTCACTGCCCAGGGCATCGCCCGACGTTTCGGCGCACCGATCGAAGCGCTGGCCAAGGCTGCCGACAACATCGGCCAGGGCAACTATGACGTGACCCTGCCGATTTCCACGGCCATGGAAGTCAACCTGCTGTCGCGACGCTTCGGCCTGATGGCCGAGGCGCTGCGCGAACACCAGGCGATGAATGTCGACGAACTGTTGGCCGGTCAGCAGCGCTTGCAAGCGGTGCTCGACAGTATCGACGACGGTTTGTTGATGATTGATCGCCAGGGCCAGCTCGAACACCTCAACCCTGTTGCTCAGCGCCAGTTGGGTTGGGAAGATGACCGGCTCGGCCAAGGCCTGGGTACTGCACTCGGCCGTCCGGAGCTGGATGCGCAACTGCAATTGGTCCTGCGCGGCGGCACGCTGGAGCGCGCGCCGGAAGATCTGAGCATCGAAGTCGATGGCGAATCGCGCCTGCTGACCTACAGCCTGACGCCGGTCAGTCATACCCAGGGGCATATTCTCGGCGCGGTGATGGTGCTGCACGACGTTACCGAGCAACGCGCGTTCGAGCGCGTACGCAGTGAGTTTGTCTTGCGCGCGTCCCATGAACTGCGTACGCCGGTGACGGGCATGCACATGGCCTTCGGGCTGTTTCGCGAGCGGGCCAAGTTCCCGGCGGAATCGCGCGAAGCTGACCTGCTGGATACGGTCAACGAAGAAATGCAGCGCCTGATGCAATTGATCAACGATCTGCTGAATTTCTCGCGCTACCAGAACGGTCTACAGAAACTCACCCTGGCGCCATGTTCCATTGAGGACCTGCTGGAGCAGGCGCAACTGCGCTTTGCCGACGTGGCTGCGGCCAAAGGTGTTGCGCTGAACGTCGAGATTCAAGGCCCGCTGCCGAGGTTGCAGGCTGATCAGGCGCAACTTGATCGCGTCCTCGACAACTTGATCGACAACGCCCTGCGGCACACTGCCCGCGACGGGCAGATCCGTCTGCAGGCGCGCCGCCATGGCGAGCGGGTCATCATCAGTGTCGAAGACAATGGCGAAGGCATTGCCTACGGCCAGCAGGGGCGGATTTTCGAGCCGTTCGTGCAGGTCGGGCGCAAGAAGGGCGGTGCCGGGCTTGGCCTGGCGCTGTGCAAGGAAATCGTCCAGTTGCACGGCGGGCGCATGGGCGTTTATTCGCGGCCGGGGCAGGGCACCCAGTTCTACATGGCGCTGGCGGTTTAGGCTTCATCGTCCATACGCCGTCCGGCCAGGCGTCGTCCACGGGTGATCAGTTCAATGAACTGCACGGCGCTCAGTGCGTGAGCGAACAGCCAGCCCTGACCGAACTTGACTCCCTCACTGCTGAGCAGTGCGGCTTGGGATTCCAGCTCGATGCCTTCGGCAATCACTTTCAGATCCAGCGCCTGCGCCATGTGAATGATGTGCGGAGCGACGCCGCTGCTCGCTGCGTCATGGCCGAGCGCATCGATGAACGCCTTATCGATCTTCAGGCAGTCCACCGGCAAGGTCTGCAGATAGGCGAGGCTGCAATAGCCGGTGCCGAAATCATCGATCAGCACCTGATGGCCGACGTCGCGCAAGGCTTGCAGGTTTTCCCGCGCCACCACCACATCAATCAGGCCCCGCTCAGTGACTTCGAAGGCTATCTGCCGCGCGGCGACACGGTGCAGCGCGAGCAGCCGCGCCATGACCTGGCCGATGCGCGGCACCATGACATCGCAGGCTGCGAGGTTCACCGAGATATACAGCTGCGGATTGGCGCGCAGTAACTGGCCCAGCTGTTCGAGCAGACGCTGCAAGACGAAGTCGGTCATCTGCCGGATCTGCCCGGTGTTCTCCGCCATGGGAATGAACAGGTCGGGGCTGGTCAGCGTGCCGTCCGGGCGCCGCCAGCGCAGCAGCGCTTCGGCACCGACGCAGTTGCGGCTGTCGAGATCGAAGATCGGCTGATACAGCACCTGCAACTCACCCCGGCGGATCGCCCCGTGCAGCTCGGCATCCAGCGACTGGCGCTGACGCACCAGCAACAAGGTCAGAAAGCCGACAACGGCGCCGGCGATCAGGCACACCGGCAACAGCCACCACCACACCGCCGGGACGTGCATGCCCGTGCGCGGCGTAATCAGCACCAATTGGTATTCCGGGTTGTCGGTGGGCATGCGATAGATCAGCCGCGTTTGCGTGACTTGCAGCGCATCAGGGCTCTTCGGTGGCCAGGGTTCGGTCGGTGGCCAGGTCTGTGCGGTGCCGAGCACCGGAATCGCGCGAGTGCCGTGATCGAGTACCACCAGCAGGCTGCTGCCGGGCGACAGATCGACCATGTCGGTCAAATGCCCGCGCGAGGTCGCGACACGAAAGTTGCCGCGACCGAGCATCAGCGCCGCGCGATTTTCATCGGGTTCGGTGGTGGTGTTCAGCCAATAGCTGTAGGTCGGACCCTGAATGTCCGGCGCGCGCACCAACGACAGACCTTCCTGGCGCGGACGGTTGGAGCAGAACCGCGAGGCGTCCATGTACGCGGCTTCGTAGACGAAGCGGTAGTTGAAGGTGACTTGCTGCAGAGTCGCGATCATTTCTTCGTCGCAGCCGCGCAAGGGCTGGGCTTCAAGGTCGTCGAGACTTTCGCGCAACTGGCCGAACAATTGTTCGAGGCGCGCGAGAAAACGCTCGCCCTGGGCGTTCATTTCCTGGCTCTCGCGCATTTCCATCTGGCGCATCGCCGCGAACATACCGCCTGCAATCAGCAGGCTGGCGCTGAGGACAGCCGCGATCATCGCCAAAAAAACAGGGCGATAAAACCAGCTACGCAGCGTCTCTCGGGTCGCAGCCATCAGGGATTTTCCGAAGAATTACCATGAGTTATAGCTGCTGATTGCGATTTCGCCCTGACCGTCGGGCGGGCGTCATTATTTTGTCTGATTGAGGACCAAAAGAAGTGCCGCGGTTTGTGCATCCGGCGTGCCGTCGAAGCGGGCAGGGCGGTAATGCATCTGGAACGCGGCGAGGACATGCCGCGTGGCGACGTCCAGCTCGCCGGTCTGCGGTGTGTCGTAACCCAGACGCGCGAGTTGCGCCTGGAACCAGCCGATCTCCGGCAACGGGTTGCTGTTAAAAATAGCCTGCTGACGCGCCACCGCTTGCTCGTTCGGCCACAGGCCAAGGCCTTCGGCGGCGAGACGTTTCCAGGGGAACAGTGGCCCCGGATCAAGCTTGCGCAACGGCGCGATGTCGCTGTGACCGATGATGTGCCGCGGGCTGATGCCGTTGCGTTTGCTGATGTCCTTGAGCAGGGTGGTCAACGACTGGATCTGCGCTTCGCTGTACGGATACCACAGGCGCCCGGTCGGGGTGTCCTTGTAGCCGGGATTGACGATTTCGATGCCGATGGAACTGGAGTTCAGCCAGGTACGGCCCTGCCACTGACTTTCGCCGGCGTGCCAGGCGCGCTGGTTTTCGTCCATCAGCTTGTACACGGTGGCGCTCTTGTCATCGCCAATCAGGTAATGGCTACTGACGTCGCCATGGGTCAGCAATTGCAGCGAACGCTCCAGAGACGCGGAGGTGTAATGCACCACAACGAACTGGATGCGGCTGTCGTAATTGGCCGAAGGGTGGCTGGTGTCGTAACGCGGGCCGCTGGCGCAACCAGCGAGGACGAACAACGAGGCAACAAGGGCAAGGAATTTCATGGCAGAGGACGATACGCTGAAAACGATAATGCAACAGTGTAACGTACGGATTTGCTCAGAGTCCGCCAGCGGGCGGATTTAAACAAAATGGAACAATTGCCTTAGCCGAGCTCGACTCGGTTGCGCCCGGCGTTTTTCGCTCGGTACAGCGCCTGATCGGCTCTTTTCAGCACCAGATCGCTGTGTTCTCCCACCCGAAATGACGCGAGTCCCATGGAAATGGTGATGGTCACTCGCTCGCCCTTGAAATGAAACGGGCAGGCTTCGATCGCCGCGCGCAGGGTTTCCAGCAGTTTCGCGCCCACCGCTGGTGGCGTCGCGGGCAGCAACAGCACGAACTCTTCACCGCCGAAACGGGCGATGAAATCCGAGCCGCGCAGGCGTTTGCGCAATACCGTGGCGATGATCTTCAGCACTTTGTCGCCGGCCAGATGGCCGTAGCTGTCGTTGATCCGCTTGAAGTGATCGAGGTCGAGCATGGCCAGGCTGAGGGTGTTGCCGTGCTGCTGCCATTGCTGGATCTCATGCTCCAGGCGTTCACTCCACGCCGCGCGGTTGGGCAGGCCGGTCAACGGATCGATCAGGGCTTTCTGCCGCTGCTCTTCAAGGTGTTCACGGAAGCCCATGGCTTCCTGTTCCATATGCGCCACGCGCTCCGACAGGCTCTTCAACCTGGCGGCGACTTCCTGCTCGCGGGCGTCGCGCTGCTTCTGGTGCTGATCCATCGTTCCCAGCAGGCCTTCCAGATGATTCTCCAGCACATGCTTGAGGTCATCGAGGTCGGCTGCTTGCTGGACGCTGCTCTGCAAGCCGTCGACCTGCTCGCGAATCTGCGTGTCCATGGCCCGCGCCGCCGAGCTATTGTCGGCATGCCCTTCGCTGGCCGCTTGCAGGTTGCTCTGAAACGCTTCGAGGCGTTCGTTGAGTTGCTGCAGATAGGCTTCGAATTCGTGCTGACCGCTGTCGGTAATCGCCAGCATTAAAGTCGCGAGATCGTCGAGGATCGGCAACAGTTCGTACCAGTTCAGCCCGTGTTTGAGCCGTTCGCGCATGGCTTCGGCTTGCGGCCGATGACGCTCGGGCAGGGTCAGGTCGTCGAGCAGGCCGATCAGCGTGTCTTCGATATGTCTGGCTACGGAGCTGTAGGACGGCTCCGGGGAATCCGGCAGAGCGAAGAGGATGTCGTGCTCCGACTGCTCCGGGTCGATGGCGGCCAAGGCCTGAGCGATCGGCTCGGGCAAGGGCAGGCTGTCGAGGAGCAGCGGCGACGGATCGTCGGGGTGGATCAGTTCGTCGGGGTTGAGTGCTTCGGTTACTTGCGCAGCGACGGTTATCTCGGTGTCAGCGGCTGGTTCAACCTGCACTGGCTCGGCTTCAACGACGACCACAGGCGCAGCGAACGCAACGACTTGCGGCTCATCAGGCGGCGTCTGGGCGGGCGTTTCGATGATGGTCTCGGGCGCTGCGATCGCTGGCTCCGCGTTGGCCACCGGTGCCGATTGCGCAGGCTCCGGTTCAGGCTGCTGAGCTTCGACCAGCTGCGGCACTGGTGTTGCTGGTATGTCGGCCGCCGGTGCAACGGTTTCTTCACTGTCGCGACTACCAAACAAACGCTGCAACAACCCCGGCCGCCCCGGCTCGGCAGGCGTTTCCAACTGACTCAAGGCCTTGCCCTGCAAGCCACTGAGTTCGCTCAGCAGCAGTGGCATTTCCCGCGCCTGACCGACTCGGCTGTCCAGTTGTTTGGCAAATTTCTTCAGCGGTTGCGCGACTTCGCGCGGCAGCGGCAAAGCCTGCAACTGGGTGACCAGCGCGGTCAGCGCGGTGCTGACCTGATCGATGCGGGTCTCGCGGCGCTGCTCGGAGTCGAGCACGGCTTTTTCCAGACGCGGCAGCAGGGCGGCGAGGCCGGCGTCCATGTCATCGGTGCGCACGACTTCGCGCATTTCTTTCATGCACTGATCAACAGCCTTGTCGGTGCCCTCGGCCGCCAGCGTGCTGCGCACCAGACCGCGCCGCAGCAGGTCGAGTCGCGCGGCCCAGCGGCGTTCGAGCTTGTCCTGCTGTTCGATGCTCTTGAGGTACTTCTCTTTCCAGCGCTGGGCGTCGTCGCTCATTCACAGGTTCCGCGAGGGGCAGGGCTCAACGCGGGCAATGCGTCGGCCGTGAGCGAACCCGGCAGACGAATTTCCACCGCGACCGGCAGGTGATCGGAAATGGGCTGGGCCAGCACCTCGACCTTTTCCAGGGTCAGGGTCGGGCTGAGCAGAATATGATCAAGGCAACGCTGTGGGCGCCAGCTGGGGAAGGTCGCTTCCACCTGCGGGGCCAGCAGGCCGAGATCGCGTAACGGCGAGTGTTCGAGCAGGTCGCTGGCATGGGTATTCATGTCGCCCATCAGCACCTGATGCTTGTACCCGCTGATCAAATCACGAATGTAGGCCAGTTGCAGGCTGCGCGTCCGCGCGCCGAGGGCCAGGTGCATCATCACCACCACCAGCGCTTCCGGACCTTCGCCGAAGCGCAGCAGGATCGCGCCGCGACCTTTCGGGCCGGGCAGCGGGTGATCCTCGATCGCCCACGGCTTCAGGCGACTGAGCACGCCATTGCTGTGCTGGGCCAGTCGACCGAGGTTGCGATTGAGTTGTTGATACCAGTAGGGAAAGGCGCCGAGGTGGGCCAGATGTTCGACCTGATTGACGTAGCCTGAACGCAGGCTGCCGCCATCGGCTTCCTGCAGCGCGACCAGGTCGAAGTCGCCGAGCAGGTCACCGATCTTCTGCAGATTGCCGGAGCGCCCGGTGTGCGGCAGCAGATGCTGCCAGCTGCGGGTCAGGTAATGTCGATAGCGCTCGGTGCTGATGCCGACCTGAATGTTGAAGCTGAGCAAGCGCAGACGCTGGTCTGCGGGCAGGCCCGTAGACGCCAGATGATGCTCGTTGACCTGCGGATCATGCAGGCCAACGATGCGTTCGGACTTCCAGCGGCGCATGGCGAATGCCGCGCTTAGTTGGCAGCAGCCTTGTTAGCCGCTCGCTCTTTGGCGACCAGATCGTCAGCCAGCTTCAATGCTTGCTCGGCACCACCGGCAGAGCCGATGTCGAAGCGGTATTTACCATTGACGATCATGGTTGGCACGCCAGTGATTTCGTACTTCTTCGCCAGCTCACGGGCCTTGACGATCTGGCCTTTGATAGCGAACGAGTCGAAAGTGGCGAGGAACTTGTCCTTGTCCACGCCTTGAGTGGCGAGGAAGTCAGCCATGTCGTTCTTGTCGGTGAGCTTCTTGTGCTCTTTCTGGATCGCGTTGAACACGGCGTTGTGTACCTGATGCTCGACACCCATGGCTTCCAGAGTCAGGAACATCTGACCGTGAGCGTCCCATGGGCCGCCGAACATGGCGGGGATGCGCACGAAGTTGACGTCGGACGGCAGTTTTTCAACCCATGGATTGATCACTGGCTCAAAAGCGTAGCAATGCGGGCAGCCGTACCAGAACAGCTCGACCACTTCGATTTTGCCAGGCTTTGCCACCGGCACCGGGTTGGCCAGTTCGACGTAAGGGGCGGCAGGGGCTTCAGCGGCCTGGGCGGTGACGCCGAACAGGCTGGCAGCGACGAGGGCGGCGCTGATGATCAGATTACGCATGCTTTACTCCTGAACAATTTGGGTCGCCTCGCTCGACCTGTTGCGACACAGATCCTGGCGGGCATGAGTGCTGTAGTGTAACGGCAGCGGCCACAAAAAAGGGCGGCCAAAGCCACCCTTTTTATACTTGCTGCGAAGGATTAATCGAGCGTTAACGTCGCAGGCGTTACGCGCCTCGTGCAACCCTCGAATAAGGGCCTCAGTGCAGGCCCTGGATGTAGCTGGAAACCGCAGCGATGTCTTCGTCGCTCAGCTTGCGTGCGATGGTGCGCATGGTCATTGCGTCGCCGTCGTTGGCGCGACCGCCGTCTTCCTTGCGGAAATCGGTCAGTTGCTTGGCGATGTATTGAGCGTGCTGGCCACCCAAGTGTGGGAAGCCTGCGGCGGCATTGCCGGAGCCGTTCGGCGAGTGGCAGCCGGTGCAGGCTGGCAGACCTTTTTCCAGGTTGCCGCCACGGAACAGCGCTTCACCGCGAGCGACGATCTTCGGATCGGCGGCGCCGACGCTGCCTTTCTGGCTGGCGAAGTACGCGGCGATGTCGGCCAGATCCTGATCGTTCAGGTTGGTCAGCAGCCCGGTCATTTCCAGCACCACGCGCTTGCCCGACTTGATGTCGTGCAATTGCTTGTCGAGGTAGCGTTCACCTTGACCTGCCAGTTTCGGAAAGTTTGGCGCCATGCTGTTGCCGTCCGGGCCGTGACAGGCTCCGCACACGGCAGCTTTGGCCTGGCCTGCTGCGGCATCGCCGGCAGCATGGGCGACACCTGAAATTCCCACGGTCAACAGCAGACTCACGATCAATTTGTTCATCAGCTAATCCAACTACGGCTAAGGGTTAAGTTATGGACCGGGCTTACTCTCGCTCATCCACAGGATGATGGCCTGGTAATCCTCGGCACTGCAGTCCATGCACAAACCACGCGGCGGCATCGCCTTGAAACCCTGGGTCACGTGTTGCACCAGCGTCCCCATACCTTTCGCCAACCTCGGCGTCCAAGCTTCCTGATCGCCTCTTGCGGGCGCCATGGGTAGTTGGCCGGAATGACAGGCACCACAAACACGGTTGTACACAGCTTCCGGATCCTGTGTAGCCTGTGCGCTGTAAAGCGGCATCAAGACTCCGGCAGCCAGCAGCCATTTCGTCATAAAACGACCTTTTCAGGGTTGAGAGCGTTCTGCGTTCTAATGCGCAATCAAAGTCTGTCGCTCTCGTGAACTTCATCCTTCGCTGGGACAAAGCACACACAAAATCTGCGGCATTATATACTGGCGTCACTGAAACGGAAGCGACACCGCGTTCCGCGCCCAATCCCGGCGCCGCCCACATCGGAAATCCCATGCAACTCAAGAATCCCATCCTCGGCCTGTGCCAACAGTCCACGTTCATGCTCAGTGCCGCCAAAGTCGATCAATGCCCAGACGACGAAGGCTTCGAAGTGGCGTTTGCCGGTCGTTCCAACGCTGGCAAATCCAGCGCGCTGAACACCCTGACCCACGCCAGCCTGGCGCGCACCTCGAAAACTCCGGGTCGCACACAGCTGTTGAACTTCTTCAAGCTAGACGAAGATCGCCGTCTGGTCGACCTGCCGGGGTACGGTTATGCAAAAGTGCCGATCCCGCTCAAGCAACACTGGCAGCGCCACCTCGAGGCTTACCTCGGTGGTCGGGAGAGTTTGAAAGGTCTGATCCTGATGATGGACATCCGCCATCCGATGACCGACTTCGACCTGCTGATGCTCGACTGGGCCGTCGCCGCCGGCATGCCGATGCACATCCTGCTGACCAAAGCCGACAAGCTCACCTACGGCGCAGCCAAGAACACCCTGCTGAAAGTACAGTCGGAAATCCGCAAAGGCTGGGGCGACTCGATCACCATCCAGTTGTTCTCCGCACCAAAACGCATGGGCCTGGAAGAGGCCTACACTGTACTGGCCAACTGGATGGAACTGGCAGACAAAGGCGCCGAGGCGGCAGCCGAGTAAATTCAGAATGGGGAAAAATTGGTTGTAGTGTGGCCAGGCAAGGCAAAAGTAGCGCTAAAAAGCGGAGTTTAGGGGACCTAAATGAGCATTTTTAGCGATGCTTTTAACGCAGCATGGCCGCGCTACAGCCGATTTTTTGGCAAAAAAAGCCCCGGATTTCATTGGGGAGGGAGAAATTCCGGGGTTCAAGTTCCGAACCGCTAGGGCGGGGTTCAGATATCTGCCAACACTTAACACAACATAGGAGCATCGAAGGGCTTCACCAGCCATTCAGTACCTCTGAGTGTTCGATCGACAGATTAGTTCAGATTTTTTTCAAAAAGCTTTGGAATAGCCTGAAGCGTTTTTCGATCTAAGCCGGATTCCCGGGAGTTGCCGCGACGGTAGGTCGCGGCAACTCTGCCAATACTCAGTGCGCCTCATCCCAGTTGTTGCCCACGCCAACTTCCACCAGCAGCGGTACATCCAGTTTCGCCGCTTCGCTCATGTGCGTACGAATTTCGGCGCTGACCTGCTCGACCAGATCCTCGCGAACCTCCAGCACCAGTTCGTCGTGCACTTGCAGGATGACCCGCGCGTCCAGACCCGACGCTGTCAGCCAGTTATCCACAGCCACCATGGCTTTCTTGATGATGTCCGCTGCCGTGCCCTGCATCGGCGCGTTGATCGCCGTGCGTTCAGCGGCGGCGCGTTCCTGCGGCTTGTTCGAGTTGATCTCCGGTAGGTAGAGGCGACGGCCGAAGAAAGTTTCGACGTAACCCTGATCCGCCGCCTGCGCGCGGGTGCGCTCCATGTATTCGCGAACGCCTGGATAACGGGCGAAGTAGGTGTCGATGTAAGCCTTGGCGGTCTTGGTGTCGACGCCGATGTCCTTGCCGAGCTTCTGCGCGCCCATGCCGTAGATCAGACCGAAGTTGATCGCCTTGGCGCTGCGGCGCTGGTCCGAGGTCACTTGATCAAGCTCGACCTTGAATACTTCGGCAGCGGTTGCAGTGTGCACGTCGAGATTGTTGCGAAAGGCGTTCATCAGGCCTTCGTCGCGGGACAGGTGCGCCATGATCCGCAGTTCGATCTGCGAATAGTCCGCCGCCAGCAGTTTGTAGCCTTTGGGTGCGACGAACGCCTGACGAATGCGCCGGCCTTCGGCTGTGCGTACCGGGATGTTCTGCAGGTTCGGATCACTGGAGGACAAACGCCCGGTGGACGCCACAGCCTGATGATACGAGGTGTGAATACGTCCGGTGCGCGGGTTGATCTGCTCTGGCAGGCGATCGGTGTACGTGCTTTTCAGCTTGCTCATCGAACGGTGCTCCATCAGCACCTTCGGCAAGCGGTGATCGTCTTCGGCGAGTTTCGCCAGCACTTCTTCAGCGGTGGACGGCTGGCCTTTGGCGGTTTTCTTCAGCACCGGCAGGCCGAGCTTTTCATAAAGAATCACGCCCAGCTGCTTCGGCGAGCCGAGGTTGAATTCCTCCCCGGCAATGTCGAAGGCTTCACGCTCCAGCGCGACCATTTTGTTGCCCAGCTCAATGCTCTGAATGCCGAGCAGTTCGGCATCGACGAACGCGCCCTGGCGTTCGATGCGCGCCAGTACCGGTACCAGCGGGATTTCGATGCCGGTCAGCACGCTGGCCAGACTCGGAATCGCGCTGAGCTTGTCGAACAGGGTCTGATGCAGGCGCAGGGTGATGTCGGCGTCTTCAGCGGCGTACGGCCCGGCCTGTTCCAGGGCGATCTGGTCGAAGGTCAGCTGCTTGGCACCTTTGCCGGCGATGTCCTGGAAGCTCACCGTGGTGTGGTCGAGGTACTTTTGCGCGAGGCTGTCCATGTCGTGGCGGGTCGCGGTGGAGTTGAGCACGTAGGACTCGAGCATGGTGTCGAAGGCGATGCCGCGCACGCTGATGCCTTCACTCTGATCGCCGCCAATGGCGCAGTTGGCCAGAATGTTCATGTCGAACTTGGCGTGCTGGCCGACCTTGAGCTTGTTCGGGTCTTCCAGAATCGGCTTGAGTGCGCGCAGCACGGTGTCGCGATCCAACTGCTCCGGCACGCCGATGTAGGAATGGGTCAGCGGGATGTACGCGGCTTCGTTGGCCTGTACGGCGAACGACAGGCCAACCAGTTGCGCCTGCTGCGCGTCGATGCCGGTGGTCTCGGTGTCGAAGGCGATCAGCCTGGCGTTGCGCAGTTTTTCCAGCCAGACGTCGAAGCGGGCCTGATCGAGGATGGTTTCGTAGGCGGCTTCGGCAGGGGCAGCAGGTGCCTCGGCTTGCGGGGCGCTGAACAGATCGCCCGCCGGCGCAGGTTCGGCCGCCGCGCTCAGTTCCAGACGCTTGGCATCGCGATCCAGATCATTGAGCCAGCTCTTGAATTCCAGCAGGGTGTACAGCTCGTAGAGTTTGGCCGGATCCTCCTGGCCCATCTGCAGATCATCGAGGCCGATATCCAGTGGCACGTCGACCTTGATGGTCGCCAGTTGATAGGACAGGAAAGCCATCTCCCGGTGCTCTTCGAGCTTGGCCGGCAAGGTTTTTGCGCCACGGATCGGCAGGGTCGGCACGATGTCGAGGTTGGCGTACAGCTCGGTCAGACCGCCGTTGACGCCAACCAGCAGGCCGGACGCCGTCTTCGGGCCGATGCCCGGCACGCCCGGAATGTTGTCGGACGAATCGCCCATCAGCGCCAGATAATCGATGATCTGCTCCGGTGCGACGCCAAATTTCTCCTTAACGCCCTCCACATCCATCGAGCTACCGGACATGGTGTTGACCAAGGTAATGTGGCCATCGACCAGTTGCGCCATGTCCTTGTCACCGGTGGAAATGATCACCGGGCGATCGGCCGCCGCGCTGCTGCGGGCGAGGGTGCCGATCACATCGTCAGCCTCGACGCCGTCGACGCACAGCAGCGGGAAGCCGAGGGCGATCACGCTCTGGTGCAGCGGCTCGATCTGCACGCGCATGTCATCGGGCATGCTCGGCCGGTTGGCCTTGTATTCGGCGTACATCTCATCGCGAAATGTCCCGCCCTTGGCGTCGAACACCACGGCGAAGGGGCTGTCCGGGTACTGCTTGCGCAGACTCTTGAGCATGTTCAGCACGCCTTTGACCGCACCGGTCGGCAGGCCTTTGGACGTGGTCAGTGGTGGCAGTGCATGAAAGGCGCGGTACAGGTAAGACGAACCGTCCACCAGGACGAGGGGGGCTTGGCTCATGAGCAGGATCAACCTTTTCGGCGGGTCCGGCGCTAGAATAGCGGGACCGTTGACGACAAAGGGACAAGGTTATCATGCGTACGTTAAATCGCTTGCTGCTGGTCGGGTTGATCGCTGTCTCACCACTGGCCGCGATGGCGGCGGATGATGCGCCGGGCGGCGACCCCGAGGTCACCATCCGCACGGAGGGCGACAAGACCATTCAGGAGTACCGCCAGAACGGTTTCCTGTATGCGATCAAGGTCACGCCAAAGGGCGCGCCGCCGTACTTTCTGGTGCGCGCCGACGGGACGGATGCCAATTTCATCCGCTCGGACCAGCCGGATATGCTGATCCCGTCATGGAAGATCTTCGAATGGAAGTAGGTTTTTAATTCACTCGGCGCCGCCGCTGCGGCGCCCGTACTGGCAGTTAAGACATGTCTGTGTTCACTCCCTTGGCTCGGCCCGAGCTGGAAACCTTTCTCGCCCCTTACGGGCTCGGCCGCCTGCTTGATTTCCAGGGGATCGCCGCCGGCAGCGAAAACACCAATTTCTTCATCAGCCTGGAGCAGGGCGAGTTTGTCCTGACCCTGGTCGAGCGCGGCCCGGTGCAAGAGATGCCGTTCTTCATCGACCTGCTCGACGTGCTGCACGAAGCCGAACTGCCGGTGCCTTACGCCCTGCGCACCACCGACGGCTTGGCCCTGCGTGAGCTCAAAGGCAAACCGGCGCTGCTGCAACCGCGCCTGTCCGGCAAGCACATCAAAGTCGCCAACGCCCAGCATTGTGCCCAGGTCGGCGAGTTGCAGGCGCATCTGCACCTGGCGACCCAGGGCGAGCGCATGATCAAGCGCAAGACCGATCGTGGGCTGGACTGGATGCTGGAGGAGGGCACTGAATTTCTCTCGCACCTGAGCGATGAGCCGCGTGCCTTGCTGCAAAAGGCGCTGGATGAGATCACCGAGCGCAAAGACAAGATCCTCGCGCTGCCTCGGGCGAACATTCACGCCGACCTGTTCCGCGACAACGCCATGTTCGAAGGCACCCACCTGACCGGCCTGATCGACTTCTACAACGCCTGCTCGGGGCCGATGCTGTATGACGTGGCAATTGCCTTGAATGACTGGTGTTCGGACGAGGAGGGCGTGATCGATGGCCCGCGCGCCCGGGCATTCCTCGGTGCCTACGCGGCGCTGCGCCCGTTCACGGCGGCGGAGGCTGAGCTCTGGCCAACGATGTTGCGTGTGGCTTGTGTGCGGTTCTGGCTGTCACGCTTGATCGCCGCCGAACAGTTCGCCGGGCAGGATGTGTTGATTCACGATCCGCAGGAATTCGAGCAGCGCCTGGCGCAGCGGCAGAAGGTCAATACACCATTGCCCTTCGCCCTCTGAGTAGATTCGCCAAGCAAACACGAACCTGTGGGAGCGAGCCTGCTCGCGAAGGCGGCGGCCCGTTCAGCATTTTTGCTGACTGACCCACCGCTTTCGCGAGCAGGCTCGCTCCCACAGGGTTTGTGTTGTTACAGCGACTCCAGGCACCCGGCCAGATCATTGCCGAGTTTTTCCAGCACCTGCTCATAGCCCTGAGCCGTCGCCGGGGTGTACCCGCCCAACGCATCCAGTTCCGCCAGCTTCACCGGCAGGCCAGCCACCAGTGTTTCCGCCAGGCGCGGACGCAATGGCGGTTCGCTGAACACACAGGTTTTGCCTACTTCCTGCAAACGCTTGCGCATCGCCGCGACGTGCTGGGCGCCGGGCTGTACTTCGGCGGCCACCGCGAACACGCCCGCGTGCTTCAGGCCGTAAGCGTCTTCGAAATAATCAAACGCCTCATGAAAGACGAAGTACGGCTTGCCTTCGACATTGGCCAGGCGCTTCTTCAAACGCTGATCGAGCGCATCCAGACGTTCATCGAAGGCTTTGGCATTGCTCTGATAATGCTGGGCATTGGCCGGGTCGGCGGCGCTGAGGTCGGCAGCCATTTTGTCGGCGATCACCCGCGCATTGACCGGTGACAGCCACAAATGTGCATCCAGCGAGCCGGGGCGATGATCGTGATCATGCTCGTCGGCTTCTTCGGCATGGGAATGGTTGTCCGCGCCGAAATGCCTCAGCTTCAGGCCTGGCAGATCCTGCACCGCGACGCTCGGCAGGCTGCGACCGCCGAGTACGCGCGGCAGGAAACCTTCCATGTCCGGGCCGATCCAGTAGAGCAGATCGACCGACTGCACCTTCCGTACGTCGGACGGGCGCAAGGCGTAATTGTGCGGCGAGGCACCCGGCGGCAGCAGCACCTCGGGAATCGCCACGCCATCCTGCACGGCAGCGGCAATCAACTGCAACGGTTTGATGCTGGTGAGCACTTTGACCTCGGCCTGAGCCGTACCGATCAGCAGAAAACTGGCAACAAAAGCCACAAAAACAGAAAAAAGTCGGGACACGATGACCACTCAAGGAAGCGAGAACGGGTAACATAATAACGTCTCCAGCAAATCTCGTCGCCGCTCATGCCTATTACACCGATTGCCAGCCGTCCCCACGACCACTCCCATTGCGTGCACAGCGCTCTGTCCGAGGCCGATACCTTGTGCGCGCAGAAAGGTTTGCGTCTGACTGCCCTGCGCCGCCGCGTGCTGGAACTGGTCTGGCAGAGTCACAAGCCACTGGGTGCCTACGACATCCTTGCGGTGCTCAGCGAGCAGGACGGCCGCCGCGCCGCGCCGCCTACCGTGTACCGCGCGCTGGATTTCCTGCTGGAAAACGGCCTGGTCCATCGCATCTCGTCGCTCAACGCCTTCGTTGGCTGCGTGCATCCTGAACACGCGCATCAGGGCCAGTTCCTGATCTGCCGCGAGTGCCACGCCGCTATCGAACTTGAGCAAAAAGTGATCAGCGACGCGATCATCAGCAGCGCCAAAGACGTGGGTTTCATCGTCGAAGCGCAGACGGTCGAAGTGGTTGGCCTGTGCGCCGGTTGCCAGGGGGCCTGATGAGCAATGCGCTGATCCGTCTGGAACAGGTCGCCGTCACGTTTGCCGGGCAGACCGTGCTGGACAACATCGAGCTGAGCGTCGAGCCGGGGCAGATCGTCACCCTGATCGGCCCCAACGGCGCCGGCAAGACCACGCTGGTGCGCGCCGTGCTCGGGCTGTTGAAGCCGAACAGTGGCAGCGTCTGGCGCAAACCGAAGCTGCGCGTCGGCTACATGCCGCAGAAACTGCATGTCGACCCGACCCTGCCGCTGTCAGTGCTGCGCTTCCTGCGCCTGGTGCCTGGCGTCGATCGTTCGCGTGCCCTGGCCGCATTGAAGGAGGTCGGCGCCGAACACGTGATCGACAGCCCGGTGCAGAGCGTTTCCGGCGGCGAAATGCAGCGCGTGCTGCTGGCTCGGGCACTGCTGCGCGAGCCGGAACTGTTGGTGCTCGATGAGCCGGTGCAGGGCGTCGACGTGGCCGGGCAGGCCGAGCTGTACAGCCTGATCACCCGGCTGCGCGACCGCCACGGTTGCGGCGTGCTGATGGTGTCCCACGATTTGCATCTGGTGATGAGCACCACCGATCAGGTGGTCTGCCTCAACCGCCACGTCTGCTGCTCCGGGCACCCCGAGCAGGTCAGCGGCGATCCGGCATTCGTCGAGCTGTTCGGCAAGAACGCGCCGAGTCTGGCGATCTATCACCACCATCACGACCACGCCCACGACCTGCACGGTTCGGTGGTCAAGGGCCCGCTCGGCGGGCAACCTCATGTTCATGGAGACGGCTGCAAGCATGGCTGATTTTCTTTTGTATGCCCTGCTTGCAGGTCTGGCCCTGGCGCTGGTGGCTGGGCCGCTCGGCTCGTTTGTGGTGTGGCGGCGCATGGCCTATTTCGGCGATACGCTGTCCCACGCCGCACTGCTCGGCGTGGCGCTGGGCTTTTTGCTGGACGTCAGCCCGACGGTGGCGGTGACGGTCGGTTGCCTGCTGCTGGCGGTGCTCTTGGTGACGCTGCAACAGCGTCAGCCGCTGGCGTCCGACACGCTGTTGGGAATTCTTGCACCGAGCACGCTCTCTCTCGGCCTGGTGGTACTAAGCTTCATGCATGAAGTGCGGATCGACCTGATGGCCTATCTGTTTGGCGACTTGCTGGCGATCAGTCCGAGCGACCTGGCGTGGATTCTCGGCGGCACTGCGGCGGTGCTGGTGTTGCTGGTGACGCTGTGGCGGCCGTTGCTGGCGGTCACCGTGCACGAAGAACTGGCGCGGGTCGAAGGCTTGCCGGTTGCGGGTTTGCGCTTGGCGCTGATGCTGTTGATCGCGGTGGTGATCGCCGTGGCGATGAAAATCGTCGGGGTGCTGCTGATCACTTCGCTGCTGATCATCCCGGCGGCTGCGGCACAGCGTCACGCCCGTTCGCCGGAGCAGATGGCGCTGGGCGCGAGCCTGCTGGGCATGCTCGCGGTGTGCGGCGGGCTGGCGTTGTCTTGGTTCAAGGACACCCCGGCGGGGCCGTCGATCGTGGTGACGGCAGCCGCGCTGTTTCTGTTGAGTTTTGTTCTGCCCCGTCGTGGGGTGTAGACTTGGCCGCTTTTTGCGCAATTAGAGAGTCGCAGGAATGAAGCCGTTCGCCTCCCGTTATCTGCTCCTTGTCGCATTTTCAGTGCTGCTGGGCGCCTGCCAAAGCACGCCGCCGGTGGCTGAAGTCCCGGATGCGCGGGCTACGGCCATCGCACAGCTGGAGCAAAGCCTCGCCAGCAGCGAACTGGCCACCGCCGAAGACCAGTTGGCCGCGTTGCAGGCCGCGACCCCCAACGATCAGTCCCTTGAGCAGTACCAGCGGCAGCTGGCCGAAGCGTACCTGCGCCGCAGCCAGATCGTTCTGCAGAAAGGCGATGTCAACGCTGCCGCCACCGCGCTCAGCCGCGCCCGTGCTCTGATGCCCAAGGCGCCAGCGCTGACCGGCGGCGTCAACGGCGCGATCACCGAAGCGCGCAAGGCCGAGCTGGAAAAGGCTGAGGCCGCGCTGCTGGCTGCCGAAGCCAGGCCGAAAGCCAAGGTCATCGACCCGACCGCCGAGAGCACCACTGTTGCGTTGAACATCGGCGATATTCACAAGCTGCAACGACAACTCGATGCTATCGCCGCTGATGTGGTGAATTACGAATGCGCCGTCAGCATCCAGGCGCCGCGCACCGCGGATTATCCGTGGCTGGCGACGTTGCTGAGCAAGCGAGTAAAGAAGCTCGATCCTGATTTTGATTTGCAGATCGAGAAGCAGATCTTGCGCACGGTACCGGCGCAGATGGTTTTAAGCCCGCGTAAACCATAAAAAGATCGCAGCCTCCGGCAGCTCCTAGATGGGATCGAGTACATCCTGTAGGAGCTGCCGAAGGCTGCGATCTTTTGCTTTTACGCTGGAATCGCCTTGGCCTTAGGCTCTCGCGCCCAAACCCGATGCTCGCCAATCGCGGCGAAGAACGGTTTGGTCAACGCACCCACATCCGCGCCCTGCAACAGCCCCGCATCCGCATCGAGCTTCAGCAAGTCCTGCAACTGCTTGGCCTCGCCGTGCAGCGCGATCGCCTTCAGGTGCTTGTAGGCTTCTAGCAGGTAGTGCAGCGCTACGCCGTCACCGCTCAACGCGGTAATCGACGCCGCGCCACCCGGTACGAACACCGCATCGAACGCAATTGAAGGCATGCCTTCCATCGACGCATCCACCGGCAATGCCTTGCCGTCAGCAGTCTTGACTGGCGCCGAGGTTGGGCCGAGCAGTTTCGCGTGGGCGCCTTCGGCTTCCAGCGCTTTCTTCATCGCATCGATGGCCGCAGCGTCAACACCATTGGCAGCAAGGATCGCCACTTTGCGCGTTTTGATATTGCCTGGTAGCAGGTTGGCCTGACTCAGCGCTGGCGACTGCTCCAGCGAGGTCTTGCGCACTTCGACCGTGCCTTTGGCTGGCGCCGGCAAGCCGAGGTTTTCCGCCACGCGTTTGGCCAGGGTCAGGTCGATATTGGCAAGGATCTCGTTCACTTCACGGGCACGGATGAACTCACGCTCGACCTTGCCCAGCTCGAAGCTGTAGGCAGCGATGATGTGCTCTTTCTCGTGGTCGCTCATGCTGTTGAAGAACAAGCGGGCCTGGGAGAAGTGATCGCTGAACGACTCGCTGCGCTGACGGATCTTCGCGGCGTCAATGCGCTCCGGGTAGCTCTCGAAACCACCGTCCTGTGCCGCCGGCGGGGTTTCTTTCGGCCAGCCGCCGTCGATCGAGTTTGGCTCGTACGAGGCACGACCCTTATCGATGGTGGTGCGGTGCTGCGCGTCACGCTGGCCGTTGTGGAACGGCGCCACCGGACGGTTGATCGGCAGCTCATGGAAGTTCGGCCCGCCGAGTCGGCTGATCTGCGTGTCGGTGTAGGAGAACAGTCGACCTTGCAGCAGCGGGTCATTGGAGAAGTCGATGCCTGGCACGATGTGGCCAGGGCAGAAGGCGACCTGCTCGGTTTCGGCGAAGAAGTTGTCCGGGTTGCGGTTCAGGGTCATTTTGCCCAGCGGCGTAATCGGGACGATTTCTTCGGGGATGATCTTGGTCGGGTCGAGAATGTCGAAATCAAAGTCGTGTTCGTTCTCTTCTTCGACGATCTGCACGCCCAGTTCCCACTCCGGGTAGTCGCCCATCTCGATCGCTTCCCACAGGTCGCGACGATGGTAGTCGGTGTCTTTACCGGCGAGCTTCTGCGCCTCGTCCCACACCAGCGAGCAAGTGCCGGCGGTAGGGCGCCAGTGGAATTTGACGAAGCGTGATTTGCCCTCGGCGTTGATCAGGCGGAAGGTGTGTACGCCAAAGCCCTGCATGCTGCGCAGGCTTTTCGGGATCGCCCGGTCGGACATCGCCCAGATGACCATGTGCGCCGATTCCGGCACCAGCGAGACGAAGTCCCAGAACGTGTCGTGAGCCGAGCCGCCGGTGGGGATTTCGTTGTGCGGCTCGGGTTTCACCGCGTGGACGAAGTCCGGGAACTTGATCGCGTCCTGAATGAAGAACACCGGCATGTTGTTGCCGACCAGGTCGAAGTTACCCTCGTCGGTAAAGAATTTCACCGCAAAGCCACGCACGTCACGCACGGTATCGCCGGAACCACGTGGCCCCTGCACCGTGGAAAAGCGCACGAACACTGGCGTCTTCTTGCCCGGATCCTGTAGGAAACCGGCCTTGGTCAGCGCTGCATGGTTCTCGTAGGTCTGAAAGAAACCGTGCGCGCCGGTGCCGCGCGCATGGACAATGCGCTCCGGAATCCGCTCATGGTCAAAGTGCGTGATTTTTTCACGCATGATGAAGTCTTCCAGCAGCGAAGGCCCGCGCGGCCCGGCTTTGAGGGTGTTCTGGTTGTCGGCGATCTTCACGCCCTGATTGGTGCGCAGTGCCTGACCGGTGGCGTCCGAACGGAATTCTTCCAGGCTGTCGAGCTTGGCGTTGGTGTTGGCGCGATCCGGGGTGTCGGTTCCGGCCATCTCGCTTTTATCGGGTGCAGGCTTTTTGATGCTCATCAGACGTAAACTCCTCGTTTGGCCCCGGATGCCTTCCGCAGACCCTTGAGTGATTCCCGGGCACGGCACCCAGGGTTTCAAGTCGCTTAACTAGTGACTGATGAGGCGCTCGGAGCGTTCCTTTTTTATGACCTTTGATCTTGTTATTGCCAAATCGAAGGTTAATTGCGAAATAAATGCTAAGAACCTCTATACGGACAGGCTAAAATGCGCGCCCGGCTAACCGCTGATCCTTTTCCAACGCGCCCCACAAGGTTCGCTACGTGATCGAGTTTCAAAACGTCCACAAGACTTACCGCGTCGCCGGTAAGGATATTCCCGCGCTGCACCCGACCAGTCTCTCTATCGAGAACGGCCAGGTGTTCGGCCTGATTGGCCATTCCGGTGCGGGCAAAAGTACCCTGCTGCGTCTGATCAATCGCCTGGAAGATTCCAGTGGCGGCAAGATCATCGTCGACTGCGAAGAAGTCACTGCACTGGACGCCAACGGCCTGCGCCGTTTCCGCCAGCAGGTCGGGATGATCTTCCAGCACTTCAACCTGCTCGCCTCCAAGACTGTCGCCGATAACGTGGCCTTGCCGCTGACATTGGCCGGTGAGCTGTCGAGCAGTGAAATCAATCAACGGGTGGCCGAGCTGCTGGCGCGGGTCGGTCTGTCCGACCACGCGAAAAAGTACCCGGCGCAACTGTCCGGCGGCCAGAAGCAACGCGTCGGCATTGCCCGTGCGCTGGCGACCAAGCCGAAAATTCTGCTGTGCGACGAGGCCACCAGCGCCCTCGATCCGCAGACCACCGCATCGGTTCTGCAACTGCTGGCAGAAATCAATCGCGAGCTGAAACTGACCATTGTCCTGATCACCCACGAGATGGACGTGATCCGGCGCGTCTGCGATCAGGTCGCGGTGATGGACGCCGGCGTGATCGTCGAGCAGGGTCCGGTGGCCGATGTGTTCCTGCATCCGCAGCACCCGACCACCAAGCGTTTCGTCCAGGAAAGCGAGCAGATCGACGAGAGCGAGCAGCGTGACGACTTCGCCCACGTGCCGGGGCGTATCGTGCGTCTGACCTTCCAGGGCGAGGCGACCTACGCGCCGTTGCTCGGCACCGTCGCCCGGGAAACCGGCGTCGACTACAGCATCCTCGCCGGTCGCATCGACCGCATCAAAGACATTCCGTACGGGCAACTGACCCTCGCTGTCACCGGTGGCGACATGGAGGCGGCGTTTGCCCGCTTCACCGCCGCTGACGTTCACATGGAGGTGTTGCGCTAATGGCTGACCTGATGAGTTTCTTCGCCAATATCGACTGGTACGAAATCTGGCTGGCGACTGGCGACACCATGCTGATGCTCGGCGGTTCGCTGCTGTTCACCGTGCTGCTCGGCCTGCCGCTGGGCGTGCTGCTGTTTCTCTGCAGCCCGCGTCAATTGCTGGAAAACCGTGGCCTCTACGCCGTGCTGTCGCTGGTGGTGAACATCTTGCGTTCGCTGCCGTTCATCATTCTGCTGATCGTGATGATTCCGTTCACCGTGCTGATCACCGGCACCTCGCTGGGCGTGGCCGGGGCGATCCCGCCGCTGGTGGTGGGTGCTACGCCGTTCTTCGCGCGTCTGGTGGAAACTGCGTTGCGTGAAGTCGATCGCGGCATCATCGAAGCGACCCAGTCGATGGGCGCGACCACGCGGCAGATCATCATGAACGCCCTGCTGCCGGAAGCC
Organism: Pseudomonas sp. H26/SER47-MNA-CIBAN-0231; assembly: GCF_040310465.1. Taxonomy (NCBI): domain Bacteria; kingdom Pseudomonadati; phylum Pseudomonadota; class Gammaproteobacteria; order Pseudomonadales; family Pseudomonadaceae; genus Pseudomonas; species Pseudomonas sp. H26/SER47-MNA-CIBAN-0231. The sequence goes on from NZ_JBEOPW010000003.1 coordinate 423,605, forward strand.
CGTCCGGGCATCTTCGCAGCGATTACGGTGACAGCGATTACACTGGTGTCCTACACGGCGATGGCCGGTGTGGTCGGCGCCGGTGGTCTGGGCGACCTGGCGATCCGTTTCGGCTACCAGCGTTTCCAGACTGACGTGATGATCGTCACCGTGGTGCTGCTGTTGATTCTGGTGCAAGTGCTGCAAATGGTTGGCGACCGTCTGGTCGTGCATTTCTCGCGCAAATAAGCGGTTTTTTAATCAAGAGGCGCGGGCCATTCGCTGGCGGGCGCCCTCACAAGGAGTCAGCTGAATGAAAAAACTGATCGCTGCTTTCGCCGCTGTTGCGGCGTTTTCGGCCCACGCCGAGACCCTGACCGTTGCCGCCACCCCGGTGCCGCACGCGGAAATCCTCGAATTCGTCAAACCGGCCCTGGCCAAGGAAGGCGTGGATCTGAAGGTCAAGGTCTTCACCGACTACATTCAGCCGAACGTACAGGTCGCGGAAAAGCGTCTGGACGCCAACTTCTTCCAGCACCAGCCGTACCTCGATGAGTTCAACAAGGCCAAGGGCACCAGCCTCGTCGCCGTGACCGGCGTGCACCTGGAACCGCTGGGTGCTTATTCGAGCAAGCTCAAGGATCTGAAGGACCTGCCCGGTGGTGCCAACGTGGTGATCCCGAACGACGCCACCAACGGCGGCCGTGCGCTGTTGCTGCTGGACAAGGCTGGCGTGATCAAGCTCAAGGATTCGAAAAACATCCTGTCGACCGTCAAAGACATCGCCGAGAATCCGAAAGACCTGAAGATCCGTGAACTGGAAGCCGCGACCATCCCGCGCGTGCTGACCCAGGTTGATCTGGCGCTGATCAACACCAACTACGCGCTGGAAGCCAAGCTCGATCCGTCCAAGGATGCGCTGGTGATCGAAGGCAACGACTCGCCATACGTGAACATCCTCGTGTCCCGCGCGGACAACAAGGAAAGCGACGCGATGAAGAAACTGGCTGCTGCGCTGCACAGCCCGGAAGTGAAGCAGTTCATTACCGAGAAGTACAAAGGCGCGGTATTGCCGGCGTTCTGATTTGGATGGCTGCAATGAAAAAGGGGACGCCAATCGCGTCCCCTTTTTTGTGTCTGGTGTCTGGCTTTGGACCTGCTTTGAAGCTGCCCCTCACCCCAGCCCTCTCCCGAGGGAGAGGGGGCCGACCTTCAAGCTTTTCGAGCCTGAGTTCGACTCACAATTGCAGGTCGGCGCAATTCGAATAAACACCTCGGTCAGTCCCCTCTCCCTCTGGGAGAGGGTTAGGGTGAGGGGCTTTTTAGCTTTTGAACTGTCATTTGCGCTCAAGCATCGCCGGCAACTGCGCCACCAGCTTGGCATTGTTCAACGGCGCCCGAATAAACCCACGCTGCGTACCATCCGGCCCGATCACCGCAAGGTTGCCGCTGTGGTCCACGGTGTAATTCGGCTTGCTGGTATCAGCCGGAATGAACGGAATGCTCACCGCGTTCGCCACCTTCTGCAGCTCCTCGATAGATGAAGGCGTCAGGCCAATGAACTGCGGATCGAAGTAGCCCAGGTACTGTTTCAACTGCTTCGGCGTGTCGCGGTTGGGGTCAACGCTGACCAGCACGATCTGCAATTTATCCACAGCCTCTTTCGGCAATTCACTCTTGATCTGCCGCAGTTGCGCCAGGGTGGTCGGGCAGATGTCCGGGCAGAAGGTATAACCGAAGAACAACAGACTCCACTTGCCTTTCAACTCGTCGATGGCAACTGGTTTGCCGTCCTGATCGGTCATGGTCACGTCCGGCAGGTTGCGGCTCTGCGGCAGCAGGATAATGCCGGCGTCGATCAGCGCAGTCGGGTCGCCCTGGCCTTTGCCGCTCAGCACTTTGTTGACGGTAAGCCCGAGGATCAACGCGATCACGGCGACGAGGATGAAGACGGTTTTCTGGGTTCGGGTCATAGGTTCAACAGTAAGTAGTGGTCTACGAGCAGGGCGATGAACAACAGGAACAAGTAATAAATAGAGTACTTGAAGGTATTGATCGCCGCGTGCGGCCGAGTGCCACGGTACAGCACCACGGCCCATTGCAGAAACCTTGCGCCCAACGCCAGCGCACAGACCAGATACAGCACGCCGCTCATGTGAATCACGTACGGCAGCAGACTCACCGCCAGCAACGCAAAGGTGTACAGCAGAATGTGCACTTTGGTGTAGTGCTCGCCATGGGTCACCGGCAGCATCGGAATGTCGGCCTTGGCGTATTCCTCTTTGCGATGAATCGCGAGCGCCCAGAAATGTGGCGGAGTCCAGGCGAAGATGATCAGCACCAGCAACAGCGGTTCGGCGCTGACATGGCCGGTGGCGGCGGTCCAGCCCAGCAGCGGTGGCGCGGCGCCAGCGAGGCCGCCGATGACGATGTTCTGCGGCGTCGCACGCTTGAGAAAACCGGTGTAGACCACCGCGTAACCGAGCAGCGAGGCGAGAGTCAGCCAAGCGGTCAGCTGATTGGTGAAGGTCAGCAGCAGCGCCTGGCCGAGCAATGCCAGCACCAAGGCGAAGGTCAGCGCCGCCGCAGGTGAAACCCGGCCTTCGGCCAGCGGCCGTTTGTGCGTGCGCGCCATTACCGCATCAATGCGCCGATCGACCACATGATTGACCGCCGCCGCACCGCCGGCGCACAAGGCAATGCCCAGATTGCCAAACACCAGCACTGTCCACGGCACGCCCGCGCGGGTAGCGAGGAACATGCCGACCAGCGAGGTGATCAGCATCAGCACCACGACTTTCGGTTTGGTCAGCTCCAGATAATCGCGCCACAGCGCTTGCGCCGCACGCTGGCCGATCAGACTCGCCATGGCGTTTCTCCTTTCAATGCGATGGGCGCGACGACAGGTTTGTGCGCACTGAAGCGCCAGCGCGCCAGCACCGGTTGGCTCACCCGCAACAGGCTGGTGCGGGCGTGGTAATTGACCAGTACCAGCGTCAGCAACAACGCCGCACCGCCAGCGTTATGGGCGACGGCCACCGGCAGCGGCAGATGAAACAGCACGTTGCTGATGCCTAGGGTGATCTGCGCCGCAAGGGCGATCAGCAGCAATCCGGCCAATCGGGTCATGCCTACCGCTTTCAACTGCCAGGCCAGACCGAGCAGCACCACCGTCAGCAGCAAGGCGCCGATGCGGTGAGTCAGGTGAATCGCCGTGCGCGCATCGCTATCGAGTTGCCCGCCGAGATAATTCGGGCCGATGTGCTGGGTCAGGTGAAAACCATTGGCGAAGTCCGCCGGCGGCAGCCATTGGCCGTGGCAGGTGGGGAAGTCGATGCAGGCCACCGCTGCGTAGTTGGAACTGACCCAGCCGCCCAAGGCGATCTGGCCGATCACCAGCAGCAGGCCCGCCGTCGCCCAGTATTGCAGGCGCTTGGGTACGGTCAGCGCCGGCAGCACGCCGGACAACCTCAGCGTCAGCAGGAACAGCAGACTCAACGTGGCAAAGCCGCCGAGCAAATGCCCGGTGACCACTTGCGGCCAAAGCTTGAGCGTCACCGTCCACATACCGAACGCCGCTTGGGCGATGACCACCGCCAGCAGAAACAGCGGCAGTTTCACCGGCTGGCCCGGATGGCGCCGGTTGACCCAGGCGCGCCCGGCCAAAACTGAAATCAGCAAGCCGAGGGTGCCGGCGAAGTAGCGGTGAATCATCTCGTTCCAGCCCTTGTGTGCCTCCACTGGCGCGTCAGGGAAATGCAGTTCGGCATGGGCCAGTTGCGCCTCGCTTTTCGGCACGCTGATAAAGCCGTAGCAGCCTGGCCAGTCCGGGCAGCCGAGGCCGGCGTGGGTCAGGCGCGTATAGGCGCCGAGCAGCACCACAATCAGCGCCAGCAGGGTGGCAAACAGCGCGAGGCGAAATCCAGGTTTGGCCATGACGATGCCCTCATCCGATGTTCGACAGTTTCAGCAGATGCCGCAGGTCGTTAAGCAGATCCTTGCCCTTCACATTCGGCTCGTAACGCAGCACCAGATTGCCGTGCGGGTCGACGATCCACAGCTGCGGCACGGCTTTGTCGCCGGTGGTCCTGACGAACACCCCGGCATCCAGCGGATAGCGCTGCAACTGCGGATATTCACGGTCGAGTTTCGCGGCGTAATCAGCGCTCAGTGGTTGCGCGGCGGCGAGGGCGTGGCTGGCGCGCCCGGCTTCGCGGCCGAGGCTGATCTGGATCTGCCGCGCCAGATAAACCAGTTGCTGGCAATCGACGGCGCAGTCCTTTGGCGCCGTGACCAGAATCTGCCAGCGCTGCTCATCGGCCTGCACGCCGAGGTCGGCGCGGGTCTGGCCGTTGCCGATCAGCTCGCCGTGGTAGCTGCGTCCTTCCGGCACCCAGAACTGCAATTTGTACATGCCGGTGGCGAGCAGCATCGGCCCGACCACGCCAAGCACGATCAGCAACAATTGAATGCGCCCGCGCCGGCGGCTGGGAACGGGTTTGGCCTCAGACATGCTGGGTGGATTCATGACGCTTCCCATGGCGTTTCTCCTTTGCGTGGTGCCAGCCGAAATAGAGGTAAAGACCGAGCAGGGCCGTGGCCATGGCGAACCATTGCACGGCGTAGCCGAGGTGTTTTTCCGGGCCCATCGCGACTACCGGCCAATCGGTCTGGTAGCTGGCCGGGCCGGGTTCGGCGCGTAATTCGTAGGCGAAGCCGTCGCGCTCCAGGGTTTGCCACAATTTGCCCGGCTCGACGGCGGTAATGGTTTGCGGCCAGACATGGCTGACCGGATCGGCGTGCAACTGGAACGTTGCGCCGGGGGCGACATAGACCCAGGCGTCGAGCGTCAGCGCCTCGGCCGGTGTCGTGAATTGCGGCGGCACGCGCCGATCGGGCCATGGCAGCCAGCCGCGATTGACCAGCAGCCAGAGGCCGCTGCGTTGGTCCTGAAACGGTTGCAGCAATTCGACGCCGACCTTGCCGCCACGCTGGCGGTTGTCCAGCAACAGCGTGTGGGCGGAGTCGAACTGGCCGTGCAGGCGCACGCGGCGGTAAGCCGGGTCGGCGCTGCCAAGCAGTTCACCGCTGGCCAGCGGTTCGGCCACGCGACGTTCGGCATAACTGACCAGCAGCGCGGTTTTCTCCGCGCCACGGCCCAGTTGCCAGAAGCCCAGCGCAACCATCAGCGGCAGCAACAGCGCCACCACGACAGTGGGAATCACGCCCGGGCGAAAGCGCTTCATGGGCGCGCCATAAAGTCAGTCATCGCGATCGCTATACTCAAGTGCATCGCCTGTCCCCCGGAGTCTTGCCATGTTCAAAGCAGCGATCGTCCTGATGCTGATTGCCACGGTCTTCAGCCTGTTCAGCGGCCTGTTTTTCCTGGTCAAGGACGACAGCAGCTCCAATCGGCTGGTCATCGCCTTGAGTGTTCGGGTGGCACTGGCCGTGGTCACCGTCGGCCTGATGGCCTGGGGTTTCTACAGCGGCCAGTTGGTGTCCCATGCGCCCTGGTAGCGCCAGCAGTCAGAGGACGTAAACGAAGAAGAACAAACCGATCCACACCACATCGACGAAGTGCCAGTACCAGCTCGCCGCTTCGAAACCGAACTGGTGCTCGTTGTCGAAATGGCCTTTCATGATGCGCATCAGCATCACGAACAGGATGATCGTGCCGATGGTCACGTGGGCGCCATGGAAGCCGGTAAGCATGAAGAACGTCGCACCGTAGATGCCCGAACCGAGGGTCAGCCCCAGCTCTTGGTAGGCGTGGATGTATTCCTCGGCCTGGAAACCGAGGAACGCGATGCCCAGCAGCACGGTGATCGCCAGCCACAGTTTCAGCGCGCCGCGATGGCCTTTCTTCAGCGCATGGTGGGCGATGGTGATGGTCACGCTGGAACTGACCAGCAGGATCGTGTTGAGCAGCGGCAGGCCCCACGGACTGATGACGTCCTTGGGTGGGGGGAACAGTTTCGGGTCGGGGTTGTTCAGCAATGGCCAGACATATTCGAAGTTCGGCCAGAGCATTTCCGACAGGCCCTTGCTGCCTTCGCCGGCCAGCCCCGGTGCCGACACGACGCGGATATAGAACAGCGCGCCGAAGAAGGCGACGAAGAACATCACCTCGGAAAAGATGAACCAGCTCATGCCCCAGCGGAACGAGCGGTCCAGCTGTGGGCTGTACAACCCCGCGCGACTTTCCTTGATCACCGCGCCGAACCAGCCGAACAACATGTACGCCAGCAGCAGGCCGCCGACGAAAAAGATCAGCGGGCCGTGGGAATCCGGGCGTGCGGCCTTGAGATCGTTGAACCAGGTGGCGAGGCCGTACACGGTGACGAACATCCCGAGCGTGGCGATGATCGGCCATTTGCTCTGGGCCGGGACGTAATAATGCTCATGAGTTGCCATTTATTGTTCTCCTTATCGGCCACGCTCAACCGCCAGTGTTAACAGCCACCGGCGGATGTCGGGCGGTGATATCGAACAGCGTGTAGGACAGCGTCAGGTGCTTCACTTCCTTGGGCATGTCGCGGTCAACAATGAAACGCACCGGCATCTCGATCTGTTCACCGGGCTGCAGCACCTGCTGGGTAAAACAAAAGCATTCGGTCTTGTGGAAAAACGCCGCCGCGTTGCTCGGCGCGATGCTCGGCACCGCTTGCGCACTCATCGGTTTGTCGGTGGGATTGCGCGCGATGAACACCATCTCGTGCACCGCGCCGGGATTGGCGGTCAGCTCGTCGTGTTTCGGGTAAAAGTCCCACGGCATGTCGGCGGTGTTGGTCGAAAGAAACTGCACGCGCACCTGGCGCGACGTGTCGACCACTTGCTCGCCTGAGTACTGGCCGCCGGTCTTGCCGTTGATGCCGAAGGCTTTGCACATCACGTCGTAGATCGGCACCAGGGCGAAACCGAAGACGAACATCGCCACCACCACCAGCAGCAGGCGGGTGACGAGTTTCTTCAGCGAGATCGAGTCAGCCATGATTCATGCCTCCCCGGTGATCACCTTTGCCCGGCAATACCTGTGTGGTGAGGGGATTTATCCCCGTTGGGCTGCGAAGCGGCCCTGAATCCAGCGCACACGGTCTACCTGATGAATTTCGATTGCAGGTTTTGGGGCTGCTGCGCAGCCCAACGGGGATAAATCCCCTCCCCACAAGGGATCTGTGTACATCCACAGGAGATCTGTGAGCATCCACTGGGGATCTGTGCCTCTGCACACATTGCAAAAAACAGCAGGTGTTCATTTCACTTCCGGCGGCGTGGTGAAGGTGTGGTACGGCGCTGGCGACGGCACGCTCCACTCCAGCCCTTCGGCACCGTCCCACGGTTTCGCCGGGGCCGGTGCGCCGCCACGGATGGTCTTGATGACGATGAACAGGAAGAAAATCTGTGTGGCGCCGAACATGAATGCGCCGATCGACGAGACCATGTTGAAATCGGCGAACTGCAGGTTGTAGTCCGGAATCCGTCGCGGCATTCCCGCAAGACCGACGAAGTGCATCGGGAAGAAGGTCAGGTTCATGCCCACGAACGACAGCCAGAAGTGCAGCTTGCCGAGGGTTTCGTCGTACATGTGCCCGGTCCACTTCGGCAGCCAGTAATAGGCCGAGGCGAAGATGCCGAAGATCGCCCCCGGCACCAGCACATAGTGGAAGTGCGCGACGACAAAGTAGGTGTCCTGATACTGGAAGTCCGCCGGGGCGATCGCCAGCATCAGCCCGGAAAAACCACCGATCGAGAACAGAATGACGAACGCCACGGCAAACAGCATCGGCGTCTCGAAGGTCATCGAGCCTTGCCACATGGTGCTCGCCCAGTTGAACACTTTCACACCCGTCGGCACGGCGATCAGCATGGTCGCGTACATGAAGAACAATTCGCCCACCAGCGGAATGCCGACCACGAACATGTGGTGCGCCCAGACAATGAACGACAGGAACGCGATGCTCGCCGTGGCGTAGACCATCGAGGTGTAGCCGAACAGCGGCTTGCGCGCGAAGGTCGGGATGATCTGGCTGACCGCGCCGAACGCCGGCAGGATCATGATGTACACCTCGGGGTGGCCGAAGAACCAGAACACATGCTGGAACAGCACCGGGTCACCCCCGCCGGCAGCACTGAAGAAACTGGTGCCGAAGTGAATATCCATGAGCATCATCGTCACGCAGCCGGCCAGCACCGGCATCACTGCGATCAGCAGAAACGCGGTGATCAGCCAGGTCCAGACGAACAGTGGCATTTTCATCAGGGTCATGCCGGGAGCGCGCAGGTTGAGGATGGTCGCGACTACGTTGATCGCGCCCATGATCGAACTGATGCCCATCAAGTGGATGGCGAAGATGAAGAACGTCACGCTTTCCGGCGCGTAGGTCGTCGACAGGGGCGCATAAAAGGTCCAGCCGAAATTCGGTCCGCCGCCCGGGGTGAACAGCGTCGACACCAGCAGCAGAAACGCCGCCGGCAACAGCCAGAAACTGAAGTTGTTCATCCGTGGCAGCGCCATGTCCGGCGCACCGACCATCAGCGGAATCATCCAGTTGGCGAGGCCGACGAATGCCGGCATCACCGCGCCGAACACCATGACCAGACCATGCATGGTGGTCATCTGGTTGAAGAATTCCGGCTGGACGATCTGCAGGCCGGGCTGGAACAGCTCGGCGCGAATGACCATGGCGAACGAGCCGCCGAGCAGGAACATGCAGAAGGCGAACCACAGGTACAGCGTGCCGATGTCCTTGTGGTTGGTGGTCAGCACCCAGCGCATCAGGCCTTTGGCGGGGCCGTGGGCGTGGTCGGCGTGACCGTGGTCATCGATGACAGCGCTCATGGCCGGTCTCCTTCACGAAAGTGGACGGGGCAGGCCAGGGCGCGCTGCCCCGACCGGTTCACTGAATACGCAATTGACCGGCTCATTTGCTTTCCGCCTGTTTCAGCTCCAGCACTTCTTTTGGCGTGACCATGTCGCCCTTGTTGTTGCCCCAGGCGTTACGTTCGTAAGTCACGACCGCTGCGATATCGACTTCCGACAGCTGCTTGCCGAACGCCGCCATGGCGGTGCCGGGTTTGCCGTGGTAGACGATGCTCAGGTGATCCTTGATCGGCCCGGTGGCGATTTTCGAGCCCTTGAGTGCCGGGAACATCGGCGGCAGGCCCTGACCTTCGGCCTGGTGACAGGCCACGCAAGTGGTGTGGTAAACCTTGTCGCCGCGCTCCTTGAGCTCGTCGAGGGTCCATTCCTTGCTGGTCAGTTCTTTGAGTTGCGCGGCCTCGGCCTTGCGCTCGGCGAGCCATTTTTCGTAGTCGGCCTGCTCCTTGACCTCGACCACGATCGGCATGAAGCCATGGTCCTTGCCGCACAATTCGGCGCACTGGCCACGGTAGAGGCCAGGCTTGTCGATGCGCGTCCAGGCCTCATTGACGAACCCGGGAATCGCATCGCGCTTGACCGCAAACGCCGGCACCCACCATGAGTGAATGACGTCAGCCGAGGTCACCAGAAAGCGCACCTTGGCGCCGATCGGCAGCACCAGCGGCTTGTCGACTTCGAGCAGGTAGTGCTCGCCCTTGGCTTCTTTGTTGTGAATCTGTTCGGCGGGGGTGGCCAGGTTGCTGAAGAACTCAACGTCCTGGCCCAGGTATTTGTAGTGCCACTTCCACTGATAGCCGGTGATCTGGATATCGATGTCCGGCTCGCTGGTGTCGTACATCTTGATCAACGTCGCGGTGGCGGGGACGGCCATGGCCACCAGGATCAGCAGCGGCACGATGGTCCACATGATCTCGACGCCGGTGCTTTCGTGGAATTTGGCCGCGACCTGGCCAGTAGAGCGGCGGTGCACCATCATCGACCAGAACATGGCGCCGAAGACGATGATCCCGATCACCACACAGATCCAGAAAATGGTCATGTGCAGGTCGAATACTGCGTGACTGATTTCAGTCGCTCCAGGCGCCATATTCACAGTCCATGCCGCGTTGGCCGGGCTGAAAATCGACCACAACAGGAGGCCCATCCAGACATGTGGATGTCGCATCATTGCGGGTTCCCCTTATCGTTCTTGTTATCCCGCCGGCGTATCGCCTGCGGCAAGGGAGCGGCTGCATCAGACTACGAACTTGAATCGCCGGGCCTTGCTGCGGGTGCAGTCGGGCGTCATCAGCTAACTCCATTCATTGGCGAGTATAGACAGCGCCCGGGAATTGCAACCCGGGCACGTAAATGAGCTGAAACACCCGGCGCTTGCGTTCAAGTGCCCGAATGGAGAAGGATGCAGACGAGTGGTGGCGAATGGATATAACGCAGCTGCATCAAGGATGAAATAATTATGACAAATGCGTCTTAGCGTTTTTCGTAAGCCAGCTAAGTTATGTCTTCCCTATTTCATTGCCTTGTTTCCTGGAGTTTTCATGAACACCGCCGCATTGCGCGAGCAGATCCAAAAAGCCCAACAGCACGAAAAAGACACCGGCCTGCTGACCCGTCAGCTGGAAAGCAAGCTGCCTCACCTGCACCCGGCGATCCAATTGCCGGAAGCCGACGCCCAGGGCGTGCTGACGCGTTTTGTCGCCGCCTACATCGATGAAGTACCGGACCTGCTGGATGCAGCCAATGAAGTCGCCAGGGAAGCAGGCATCGAATCGCAGATCAAACCGGTGCTGAAAATCGCCGAGCAGTATTTCCTCCAGCCGCCGGCGATCATGGCCGGGCATGTCGGCCTGGACAGCCTGCTCGACGAGGCCTATCTGGCACATCGTTTTGTCGAAGAGGTCAACGACCTGTACATCAAGCATTTCGGCCAGCCATTGATCCCCTTGGACATGACGGTCGCCAACCTGATTGCTCACCAATTGATCGGTGAGGAATTTGCCAACCAACTGGATGAAGCGGTGCATCACGCGATCGACGAGATGCTCAACGAAGAGAGTTTTGCTTTGGAGTCGGTCGAAGCCTACCGCGAAAAACTCAGCAGTCCGGACACTGGCGCGGCGTGGAAACGCTGGCCGTGCATGAGCCGCCGGTTGGGTGTGGGGCTTGAGCTGGATCAGCCTGCTGCCTGATTTTCTTGTGTCATAAATCCAGTGTGGGAGCGAGCCTGCTCGCGAATGCGGTCGATCATTCAACATCTCTGTTGGCTGATACACCGCTTTCGCGAGCAGGCTCGCTCCCACAGGGTTTGCGTTTTGAGGTCGACTTCTAACCCGCCGCACCAATCCCGGTATTGGTCCGAACCCGCCCCTCAAGCCGTCGCTTCAACCCGCGCGATTCGATCAACAGCTTCGATCCCTTCGCCGCATTCGCCCGGCCCCATTCCTCAAGCAACTCCAGACACGAATGGTCGATGTAGCTCAGGTTGTTCAGCGGCACATGCACCGTCGTGCCGTGGGGAATGCTGCCCAGCACTTGAGTCAGCGCCGGCACTTTGAGGAACGTCGCTGCACCAACCAGACGCAGTTCCATCTCGCCGTCCTGCGGCAAGTCGATCAGGCTGATCTTCAGGCGCGAAGCCTTGAATGCCAGTTTCAACATGGTCAGGCCGAAACCGATCAGCACACCGGTGAGCAGATCAGTGAAGATGATCGCCAGCGCCGTCGCAGCATAGGTGAACATCGGCATCCGCCCGTACCGACCCAGACCACGGAAAGCTTTCAGGTCGACCAGTTTGAAACCGGTATACACCAGCACCCCCGCCAGGCTCGCCACCGGAATGCTTTGCAGCACGCTCGACAGCAACAGCACGAATGCCAGCAGCCACAGGCCATGGAAAATCGTCGAGTAGCGCGTGGTCGCACCGGCCTGGACGTTGGCCGAACTGCGCACGATCACTCCGGTCATCGGCAGCGCGCCGACCAGACCGCAGAGCATGTTGCCGACGCCTTGCGCCGACAGTTCACGGTCGAAGTCCGAACGCACGCCGCTGTGCATGCGATCCACCGCCGCAGCGGATAGCAGGGTTTCGGCACTGGCGATAAACGCCACGGCGAACGCGGCGATCAGCAGCGTCGGGTCGGCCAGATTCATCAGGTCGGCCGGCTTGAGCCAATCGATCGCTTCGGCCAGATTCGCCGGCACTTCAACGCGTTTGACCTGCAACGCCAGCATCAGGCTCGCCACCGTCGCCAGACCCACACCGAGCAATGCGCCGGGAATGAAGCGCAGCGAATGCGGGCGGAATTTTTCCCACAGCCACATCACCGCAATCGTCGACAGACCGAGCAGACCCGCCTGCCAGCCGAACGATGGCAAGGCTTGCGCTACGGCCGCCGGGAACGCCGTGAGGTTGTCGAGCCCGGAAGGCTGCGGCTTGGCATCGAGCATCACATGGATTTGCGAGAGCACAATCAATACGCCAATGCCCGCGAGCATGCCGTAGACCACCGCTGGCGCCGTGACCCGAAACCAGCAGCCAAGCTTCAGTCGCCCGGCGACCAGTTGCAGAAAACCGGCGAGCAGCAGGATCGGTCCGAGCATCTCGACGCCATGCTGGCGCACCAGCTCGAAAACCAGCACTGCCAGACCCGCCGCCGGACCGCTGACCTGCAACGGCGACCCCGCCAGCCAACCGACCACCAGACCACCGATGATGCCGGTGATCAGACCTTTTGCCGGCGGCAGCCCTGAGGCAATCGCGATGCCCATGCACAGCGGCAGGGCGACCAGAAACACAACCACGGAGGCGAGCAGCTCCCGTGGCAACACAGCTTTCAATTGAGCCGCACGCATGGCGATTCTCCCGAAGTTTTCTTCAGGCGTGGCGAGGCCGGACCGCTGAATCAGCGGCCGGCGTCATACCACACAGATTGTTGGGAAGATTTAGAAGCGCGCTTTGGGCGTCGCCACAGGAATCGGATGGCTGCCGTCGAGAGGCAGGAAACGACCCTGGTCCGCGTCGTAAGCTTTGATTTCGCTGGTTTCGATGTTGTAGACCCAGCCATGGATGAACAGATGACCGTTCGCCATGCGCGAGGCTACCGAAGGATGGGTGCGCAAGTGCTGCAGTTGGGCGATGACGTTTTCCTCGGTGAGGATCGGCATGCTGTCTTTTTCGTCGGTGCAGTTGCAGTTGTCGTGCACCATGGTTTTCGCGACTTCAGCGTGGCGCAGCCAGGCTTTGACCGTCGGCATTTTTTCCAGGCTGTCGGGGTTGAGTACCGCGCGCATGGCGCCGCAATCGGAGTGTCCGCAAATGATGATGTGTTGCACGCCCAGCGCCAGTACCGCGTATTCGATCGCGGTGGAGACGCCGCCGTTCATCTGACCGTAGGGCGGCACCACGTTGCCGACGTTACGGGTAACGAACAGATCGCCCGGCGAGCTCTGGGTGATCAGCTCGGGAACGATGCGCGAGTCGGCGCAGGTGATGAACATCGCCTTGGGCGCCTGAGCGGTGGCGAGCTTCTTGAACAATTCTTCCTGCTGCGGAAAAACGTCATGGTGAAAGCGTAAAAAGCCATCAACGATCTGTCGCAGTGCTGCATCGGCGGATTGTGCTTCAGGGCTTTGCGCCGAGGCAGCCAACGACTGTTTATCCTTGTCACTCATGATTCATCCTCTTGTGCGGATTCAGGGAGTCTTCCCCGGTATTCCGGTATGAAGCCAGTGGCTGTTTAAACCATCCGGGTCATCCCGACCCGTCAGTCACTCGATGAACAAGGTAGCCGCCGAAACTTAATTGAAACTGAATCAAACGCTCTAGAACGTGTGTTCCAGGTCACAAAAAACGTGACCGGCGTGTTTCGGCGGAAGGATTCCAACCCGTCAACCCAAAGCCAATTGTCGCTAAATCAACGACATCTGGCGACCCGGCGGACAGAAGGCCGAGCAGTCGAGGTTATAGCCTTCGCGTTTGTTCAGGCCAAGCTTTTTGATGGCCTTGGCAAATCTTTGTGCGAGCAGGTCTGCAAACGGTCCTTCACCGCGCATGCGCGCACCGAAACGGCTGTCGTAGAGTTCGCCGCCGCGACTCTGGCGGATCAGGCTCAGCACATGGGCGGCACGTTGCGGATAGTGCGCCTGCAACCACTCCTCGAACAGCGGCGCCACTTCCAGCGGCAGGCGCAGCATCATGTAGGCGGCGCTTTGCGCACCGGCGGTGTGGGCCTCGGTGAGCAGGCTTTCGATTTCGCTGTCATTGATCATCGGAATCATCGGCGAACACAGCACGCCGACCGGAATGCCTGCTTCACGCATCACCCGGATCGCACGCAGGCGTGCCTTGGGCGCAGCGGCGCGGGGTTCGAGGATGCGTTTGAGTTCATCATCCAGCGTGGTCAGGCTGATCATCACCGCCACCAGCCGTTGCTGCGCCAGCTCCGTGAGCAAATCGAGATCGCGCAGAATCAGCGAACCTTTGGTGACGATGGTCACCGGGTGGCGATAGCGCAGCAGCACTTCCAGGGTCTGCCGGGTGATTTTGTATTCGCGCTCGATGGGCTGATACGGGTCGGTATTGGAGCCGAGATTGATCGGCGCAAATTGATAGCCGGGTTTGCTCAGCTGTTCCTCGAGGACCTGGGCGGCATTGGTCTTGGCAATCAGCCGGGTTTCGAAATCGAGGCCCGGCGACATGTCCCAATAGGCGTGGCTGGGCCGTGCATAGCAATAGACGCAGCCGTGTTCGCAGCCGCGATAGGGATTGAGCGAGCGGTCGAAGGGCAGATCCGGCGAGGTGTTGCGGCTGATGATCGATTTGGCCTTCTCGATGATCACTTCGGTGTTTTGCGTCTCTGGCACTTCCTGATACCAGCCATCGTCCTCGGCCACTGAACGACTCGGCGCAAAGCGGTTGTGCGGATTGGTTGCGGTGCCGCGACCGCGAGGTGGCAATGGAATAGACATGAAAACGCCCCGATACTGTATATGCGCACAGTATCGGGGCGATCCTCATCTGGCTAGTGCCGTCGGGCGAGTGGTCAGTTGTGTTGCGTCACTTGGCCCAGATCGTCACCGGAGGTCTGCTTCATATCCTCCGTACGCAACTCGGCAACATCGGCAGCTTTCACTGGCGCACCCTTGTTGCCCCAGCTGCCACGAATGAAACTCACCACATCTGCCACTTCCTGATCCGACAGGCGCCAGGCGAAACCGGGCATGGTGAAGGTCGATGGCGCGGTGTGCGTTGCCGGCAAAGTCCCGCCCTTGAGCACGATATGAATCAGCGAGGTCGGGTCATCCGTCTGCAGCACCGGATTGCCCGCCAGCGCCGGGAACACCCGGGTGTAGCCATGGCCATCGGTACGGTGGCAGGCCGCGCAGTTGTCGATGTACACCGACGCGCCGCGTTGGCTGTCGTCACCGTTCCATAGCGCTTTGGCTACTTTCTCGTCGTACTGATGCGGCTGATCCGCCGGGTGATTGGCCGGCAGTGATTTGAGATAGCGGGCAATCGCGGTGAGGTCGGCGTCGCTCATGTACTGCATGCTGTGGGTGACCACATCGCTCATGCCGCCGAACACTGCGCTGCGATCACTGCGCCCGGTCTTGAGGAACTGCACCAGTTGTTCTTCGCTCCAGCTGCCGAGGCCATCCTTGTGATCGCCGCGCAGGCTCTTGGCGATCCAGCCTTCCAGCGGCGCACTGCCGGCGAGGAATTCGCTGCCGTCCGCCGCGCTCAGGGATTTTTCCTGCATGGTCAGCGCGCGCGGGGTGTGACAGGCGCCGCAGTGGCCGAGGCCTTCGACCAGATATGCCCCGCGATCGATCACCGGATCGGCCGACGTGGCCTGGTAATCCTCGACCTTCGGTGCGAACAGCCAGCGCCAGCCCATCAGCGGCCAGCGCATGCTCAACGGC
Organism: Pseudomonas sp. H26/SER47-MNA-CIBAN-0231; assembly: GCF_040310465.1. NCBI lineage: Bacteria > Pseudomonadati > Pseudomonadota > Gammaproteobacteria > Pseudomonadales > Pseudomonadaceae > Pseudomonas > Pseudomonas sp. H26/SER47-MNA-CIBAN-0231. The sequence continues at coordinate 439,389 of NZ_JBEOPW010000003.1, forward strand.
CAGGGAATATCGCTGGCCTTGTTCTCCTGCGCCACCGGTTCGACGCCGTGCATGAAGTAGGCGTACAGCGCTTGCATATCGGCCTGGTTGACTCGCGCGTAAGACGGATAAGGCATCGCCGGGTACAACGTGCTGCCGTTTTTGGCCACACCGTGGCGCACGGCCTGATCGAAGTCCTCGAAGCTGTAATCGCCAAGGCCGGTTTTATCCGGGGTGATGTTGGTCGAGTAGATCGTGCCGATCGGCGTCTCCATCGGCAGGCCGCCGGCGAACGGCTTGCCGCCCTTGGCGGTGTGACAGGCCACGCAGTCACCGGCGCGGGCGAGGTATTCACCTTGCTTGATCAGATTTTGATCAACATCGGCCGCATAAATTGCGGTGCTGCCGAGCAGGGCGAGGGTGGCGATAACGAAAGTTTTCATGGTCATCGCTCCTTAAGCCTGCACCAGCGGGCCGGGGTTTTTCAGGTATTGCTCGCGGATCGCTTTCGCCGACCAGTAGGTCAGCGCCGCCACCAGTCCGGTCGGGTTGTAGCCCAGGCCCTGCGGGAACGCCGAGGCGCCCGGGACGAATACGTTGTGCACGTCCCAGCTCTGTAAATAGCGGTTCAGCGCGCTGGTCTTCGGATCGGTACCCATGATTGCGCCACCGTTGAGGTGGGTGGTCTGGTACGAGGCGGTGTTGAAGTGGTCGCCGACCTGCTTGCCGATCACCGCAATGGCTTTCGGGCCCATGGCTTGGGCGATCTTGCCCATCTTCTCGACCATGAAGCGGTTCATCTTGATGTCGTTTTCCTGCCAGTCGAAGGTCATGCGCAGCAGCGGCAGGCCGTAGGCATCGCGGTACACCGGATCGAGATCGAGGTAGTTGCCACGGTAGGACTGATGCGCGCCGTGGGCGTCCATCGACACCTGGTGGGTGTAGTAATCGGCGGTGGCGCGTTTCCACGCGCTGCCCCAGGCCGGCGTGCCCGGCGGGTTCGAGGTGCCGGCAATCGGTCGACTGCCAGCCTGGTTGACCCACATCGGCGAGCCACCGACAAAGCCGTGCGGGCCGTGGTCGAAGTTGTCGGCGTTGAAATCGTCCACCGCCACGCCGTTGCCGCCAGCGCCGATGAAGTTGTTGGTGTGGGTGTCCTTGTCGAAAAAGGCTTTGATGGTGGCCATGTTCTGGTAGGCGAAGTTACGCCCGACCACGCCTTCGCCGCTGATCGGGTCGTAGGGTTTGCCGATCCCGGACAGCAGCATCAGACGCACGTTGTGCAACTGGAAGGCGCCGAGGATCACCAGATCCGCCGGCTGCTCGATCTCGCGGCCCTGGCCGTCGATGTAGGTGACGCCGGTCGCTTTGGACTTGCTGCTGTCGAGGTTGACCCGCAGCACATGGGAGTTGGGCCGCAGCTCGAAATTCGGCAGGGGCTTGAGCGCCGGCAGAATGTTCACGTTCGGCGAGGCTTTGGAATACATGTAGCAGACGTAGCCGCTGCAGAAACCGCAGAAATTGCACGGCCCCATCTGTGCGCCGTAGGGATTGGTGTACGGCCCAGAGGTATTTGCCGAAGGCAGGTTGTAAGGTTTGTAACCCACCTCTGTAGCCGCTTTACCAAACAGCTGTGCGGATACGGTGTTCTTCTGCGCTTCAAGCGGGAACGGGTTGGAACGGTCCGGCGCGTAGGGGTTGCCGCCCTTGCCCTGACCGACCAGTTGGCCCTTCACCGTCCAGGCCTGGCCGGAGGTGCCGAAGACTTTTTCCGCGAAGTCGAAAAACGGTTCCAGCTCTTCATAGCTGACGCCGAAATCCTGAATGGTCATGTCTTTGGGGATGAAGCTTTTGCCGTAGCGTTCTTCATAGTGGCTGCGCATGCGCAACTCGATCGGGTCGACGCGAAAGTGCACGCCAGACCAGTGCAGACCGGCGCCGCCGACGCCGTTACCCGGCAAAAACGCGCCCAACTGGCGGTTGGGCAGGGCGATGTCGTTGACGCTGTGGCGAATGGTCACCGTCTCTTTGGAGATGTCCTGAAAGAGTTTCTTGCGCACGCTGTAGGTGAGTTCGTCGATCACCTGCGGATAGTTGCCGTCGGGGTAAGTGTCCTGCATCGGCCCGCGCTCCAGCGCCAGCACGTTGAGGCCCGCCTCGGTGAGTTCCTTGGCCATGATCGCCCCGGTCCAGCCGAAACCGACGATGACTGCATCAACCTTCTTCAATACCGTTGCCATGCTTACGCCCTCTCGCCGCGAATCGACACTGCCGGGAAGGGGTATTGCTCGTTGCGTTCCACCCAATCCATGAAATCGGCGCGGGCGCCGGGGAAACCGATCATGGTCCAGCCGACCATGCCTTTATTGCCACCGTGGATCGGGTCGCAGAAGAAACCTTCCTTGGTGTTTTGCAGCAGCAGATTGAAGAAGATCTTCGCCGGCACCGCATCGAACTGCGGCTTGCCGGCTTCGAGTTGCTTGAGCAAATCGTCTCGGGTAGCGCTGTCTTGCTCGGCAAATGTTTTACCGCTGAGACCTTTTACCCACTGATCCGTGGCGGCGATGCCGAGGCGATAGATGTCTTTGGGTACCAGTTTGCTCTGCCAGCCCATCTCCGGCGCAGCGTCGGCATTGAATGGGCCTTGCATGTACCACAGGGCACCGGCGGCGTACGGCGTGTTCATCTGGCGGTCGATGTATTCCGGCACGCCGGCTTCAAGCGCGCCCGGGCCCTGCGCATCGCTGGGGATCAACTGGGCGACGGCGGCATTGATGAATGCCCATTCTTCAGCGGTGAAAAAGCTCGGCTGATAGTCACCAGCGACAGAGGCCGGTTTTGCTGCGGCCGGCGCCGGTGTGCTTTCAGGTGCGGCTTGCAGCACGCTGCTGCCCAGGCCGGTACCGGCAAGCGTGACCACCGGAATCAGGGTCAGGGATTTGCGCAAGAACTCACGCCGCGGGTTGTCTCGATCTTGATCAGACATGGGGGGCACCTCATCAGGCATAGAAGTCAGCCGCTTCTGCGAGCAGCTCGAGGAATTTGCGTCGCGATGACAAGGGTCTGTCCCGAAAAAGGGCGCCACGTCTGCAACATCATGTGACAAATGGTAGCAGGCTAAGCATCAAGAAAAACCGTTTTCCTGGAAAAAAGCCCGGCGAAGCGACGATTCACGTTTCTTTGACGACCGGCTCACGGCGTATTGACCGCTCAAAAGCGAAGCTGCAATTCCTCCCATGAAGATTGCCGAAACGGTCAGCCCAGCATGTCTCGAGTGCGCTTTTTCCCCGCGTTATGTTTTTCGCTTGTTGCCCTGTTGCATGGCATTGCCGCCCGGGCGGCCGACGCCACGGCATCTCGCCCGGCCGAGTGGGCACAGCCGGTTGAGGCGCAGTTCAACCTGTTCCGCATGTCACCGACGCTGTATCGCAGCGCCTTGCCCGACCGTAGCGCGGTGCCGCTGTTGAACGATCTGCATGTCGTCACCGTAATCAACTTCCTGCCTGACGCTGATAGCGACTGGCTCTCCGCGCCGGGCATCAAGCAGGTGCAACTGCCGTATCGCACCAACCACGTCGACGACAGCGATGTGCTCAAGGCTCTGCGCGCGATTCAGTCCGCCGAAGCCGACGGCCCGGTGCTCATGCACTGCAAGCACGGTTCTGACCGCACCGGTCTGATGGCGGCGATGTACCGCGTGGTGGTGCAGGGCTGGAGCAAAGAGCAGGCGCTCAAGGAAATGACCGAGGGCGGTTTTGGTGACAGTCAGCATTTCCACGACAGCGTGCGCTACGTGATGCAGGCCGATGTCGATCGGTTGCACGAAGCCTTGATCAATGGCGAATGCAGCACCAGTGCATTCGCCATGTGTTCGATGAAGAGCTGGTTCGACTCGGCGCACGTCCAGCGTTGATCAGCTCAATCGGCTGGCGCAGGAAACAGCGCGCTGTCGATCGGTTTACCCAAGAACGCTTGCAGCGCGGCGGGGAGTGACTGTCTGTCTCCCGACAGCAGGTGTTTGCGCAGGTCCCGGCCCGTCTGTTCATTGAACAGACCTTCACGTTCGAAGCGTTTGAATGCCTCGCTCGCCAGTACACCCGACCATTTGTAGGCGTATAGCGAAGCCTCGTAACCGGTGACCAGATAATCGCAGCTGTTGGCGAAGCGGCAGTAGGCTGGAATATGCAGGCCCGGGAATGCGCTTTGCACATCCGCCATCACTTGTTGAACAGTGCGACCGTCGCCGTGACTGCGATGCAGTTCGAAGTCGAACAGCGCGCTCAGCAACAGCATTGCCGTCTCTCGGCTGCGCTGGATCTCGGTGGTGGAAAACGCGGCGTCGGCCTGCGTTTGCGACAGGCGCTCACCGCTCTGATGATGCGTACCCAGCCAGCGCAGGAATTGCCCGGATAGCGCCCATTTCTCGAACAGCTGCCCGACAAACTCGGCAGCGTCGCGGCTCAGTTGCGAAATGCCGGACAGGTTGTAGTGCGGCGAACGTGTCAGCACGTGATGCAGACAATGGCCGAATTCGTGCAGCAGCACGCGCAGATCCTGATGTGCCAGCAGATTCAGCCCGTCGGCGGCGGCCGTGTAATTGCATTGAAGCGAGGCTATCGGCAGTGATGGCCGGCCTTCCGCATTGATCCGTCGGTTGCGCAGTACACCTGTCCAGGCGTAGTCGGCGCCAGCGGCGCGGTGGAACGGGTCGATGTAGATGAAGCCGACCGCTTGCTCATGCTCGCTGACTTCGAACAGGCGCACTTCTTCGTTGAAAGTCTCCAGGCGAATATTTTCGCTGATCCTGATGCCGAACATGTGCTCACTGAAGCGGCACAGGCTCTGCAGTATGGCGTCCAGCGGAAAAAACAGGCGCAGGTCCTGCACCTCGCCGCCCAACTGTTTCAGGCGCAATTGCTCGGCGAGGAAGTCGTGATCCCACGCTTCTATCTGATCAATACCGTACTGGCGTGCAGAGGCTTGCAGGTCATCGGTTTCGCGCGCAAGCGCCGCTGCATTGAGGGCGATCTGCTGCTGCAGAAAACGGCGGACCTGGTCAGTATCCACGGCCATGCGATCGAGCAGTCGCAGCTGAGCGAAGTTGTCGAAACCCAACAGCCGGGCTTTGGCATGACGCGCCGCCAGCAGCTTGTGCAGCACCGGTCCGTTGTCGAAGCGGCCGGCGTATGGCCCCTGATCCGAAGCGCGGGTGCACCAGGCTTTGAAACACTCTTCACGTAAACCGCGGTGCCGCGCCCGCTTCATGACCTGATCGTAAGTGTTCTGATCGAGTGTCAGCCGCCACCCGGGCAGGCCGGCCTTGTTGGCATTGGCGGCCAGATGCGCCTGCGTTTCGGCCGGCAGTCCTGCCAACAGCGCTGCATCGTCGATGTCCTTGCTCCATGCCGCGTTGACCGATTTGAGGTTGCTCATGAAGCGCTTTTCCAGCAAATCGATTTCGCCGTTCAATCGCGCCAGATCCTTGCGCTGCGCACTCGACAATTCGCTGCCGGCCAAGTGAAACCTGCGCAGGATTTTCGCCAGCGAGGCTTTGCGTGCATCACTGAAGCTGGCGGCTATGGAGCTCAGTGCCAATCGTTGATAAACCTGGAGCAACTGTCGATTGCCGGCCTTCGCAGCTTTGTAATGCTGTGCAGCGTGAGTGCTGAGCGCTTCCTGCGCCAACCACTCGGGATCATCGGCATGCCTGACCGAGAGGAATTCGATAATCGCCATGGTTTCATTCAGGCGTGCATCGGCTTCATCGATGGCAATGACCACGTCGTCCCAGTTGGGATGATCGACCTGAGTGGCGATGACGTTTTCGATGATCAGCAGGTTGTCGGCAACGATGCGCTCGACTGCCGGCAGCAGATGTTCGGCGCGTATCGCCGACCAGGGCGGCAACTGCCATTGTTGCAGGAGTGGGTTGGTGTCAGGCATGGCGTCTTCCGTGAGAGAGGGCTGGATTGACCAGCCTAATCACGAAGCGCGGGGGTGAGGTGGTAGATAGTTACCGCCACCTGACGACGATCATCGGCAGGTGGCGGTAGTTGTCACTGTTGCTCGTCGGGCTTTTTCTTCAACTTGGGGTTGGGGAAGAACTGCACGGCCTGGACCTTTTTGTCGGCGGCAGGCTTCAGCGCACTGGTATTGACCCGCGTGCCCAGTTCTTTGGGCACCGACAGGCCCTGCTCGTTGAGGGTGTCGGAGTATCCGCAAGCCACGCATTCGCGGTGCGGCACGCCGTCTTCGTTCCACATCATCAACTTGTCCGGCTCGCTGCACGCCGGGCAGACCGCACCGGCGATAAAGCGCTTCTTGGTGATCACAGGGCCGTCGCTCATGCTGCCGCGTCCTCACTCAGGCCGCTGTGGCGCAGCAGCGCATCGATCGATGGCTCACGGCCACGGAAGTCGACGAACAGCACCATCGGTGCCTGCGAGCCACCGCGCGCCAGAATCGCCTCGCGGAACGCCCGACCGGTTTCAGCGTTGAGCACGCCGTCTTCCTCGAATTTCGAGAAGGCGTCGGCGGACAGCACTTCAGCCCACTTGTAGCTGTAGTAACCCGCCGCGTAACCACCAGCGAAAATGTGCGCAAAGCTGTTGGGGAAGCGGTTGTAAGCCGGCGGGCGCATGACCGACACCTCGTCACGCACGCCCTCCAGCACTTGCGCCACGCTGCGGCCATCGCCGTGGGTGGCATGCAGTTCGAAGTCGAACAGCGAAAACTCCAGCTGACGCACCATCATCAGCCCGGACTGGAAGTTCTTCGCCGCGAGCATTTTTTCCAGCAGGTCCTGTGGCAGTGGCTCGCCGGTCTCGTAGTGGCCGGAAATCAGCGCCAGGCCTTCCGGCTCCCAGCACCAGTTTTCCATGAACTGGCTCGGCAGCTCGACCGCGTCCCAGGCCACGCCATTGATGCCGGATACGCCAGCGTGTTCGACTCGGGTCAGCAGGTGATGCAGGCCGTGGCCGAACTCGTGGAACAGGGTGGTCACTTCATCATGGGTCAGCAGCGCAGGCTTGCCGCTGTCGGCCGGGGTGAAGTTGCACACCAGATTGGCGACTGGGCTTTGCAGCACACCGTCGATGGTGCGACGACGGTCGCGGGCGCCGTCCATCCATGCGCCGCCACGCTTGTTGGCGCGGGCATACAAGTCGAAGAAGAAGCGGCCGACGTGCTGACCGTTTTCCTTGATCTCGAACAGGCGGACGTCCGGGTGCCAAGTGTCGAAGCCTTTCTGCTCGGCGATCTCGATGCCGTACAGACGCTGGACGATGGCGAACAGGCCGCTGAGGACTTTGTCGATCGGGAAGTAGGCTCGCAGGGTTTCCTGAGCGACGCTGTAACGCTGCTCGCGAAGTTTTTCACCGTAGAAACCGCTGTCCCAGCTTTGCAGATCGGCGCAGCCCTGTTCGGCGGCGTACGCGCGCAGCTGTTGCAGATCCTGAGCGGCGAACGGCTTGCTGCGCTGCGCCAGATCGCGCAGGAAGCTCAGCACCTGATCGCTGGATTCGGCCATTTTCGTCGCCAGGCTCAGCTCGGCGAAACTGGCGAAACCCAGCAGTCGGGCCAGTTCCTGACGCAGGTCGAGGATCTCTTCCATCACCGGGCCGTTGTCGTTCTGCCCGGCATTCGGGCCTTGGTCCGAGGCGCGGGTGCAGTAGGCGGCGTAGACTTCTTCGCGCAGCGCACGGTCTTGCGCGTAGGTCATCACCGCGTAGTAGCTGGGGAATTCCAGGGTGATCAGCCAGCCATCCAGACCTTTGGCCTGGGCGGCGGCAGCCATCTGCGCCTTGGCCGAATCGGTCAGGCCGGCGAGGGCGGCTTCGTCGGTGATGTGCTTGGTCCACGCCTGGGTGGCGTCGAGTAGTTGGTTGGAGAAGCGGCTGCCGAGCTCGGACAGTTTGCTCTGCACTTCGGCGTAACGTTTCTGCTCGGCTTCCGGCAGATCAATACCCGACAGACGGAAATCGCGCAGGGCGTGTTCCAGAATGGTTTTTTGCGCGACGTCGAAACTGGCAGCTTCCGGACTGTTGGCCAACGCTTCATACGCCTGGAACAGTTCGCGGTTCTGGCCCATCTCGGTGGAGTAGGCGCTCAGGGCCGGCAGGCACGACTCGTAGGCTTCACGCAGTTCGGCGCTGTTGCACACGGCGTTAAGATGGCTGACCGGGCTCCACGCCGCACCGAGGCGATCGTTGAGTTCGTCCATCGCCAGCACCAGACCGGCCCAGGTCGGGTTCTTGCCCTGGGTCTTGAGAATTTCGGCGATGGCGGCGCGGTTGTCCGCGAGGATGGTTTCGATGGCGGGCAGGACGTGTTCGGCACGGATCGTGGAGAACGGCGGCAGGTCATAGGACTGCAAAAGAGGGTTGTTCACGCTCACGGTTGGCACCTTGGCTGGAAGAAACATGCGCCCATCTTAATTACAATCGACACTCACCGCAGCTATCGGCGACAGAGAGAGAACTAATCGTGTCCCTTCGCAAATACCAGAATCACACCCCCCGCCTGAGCAACGGCGCATTCGTCGACGGTTCGGCGGTGGTGATCGGCGACGTCGAAATTGGCGCAGACAGCTCGGTCTGGCCGCTGACGGTGATCCGTGGCGACATGCACCGCATCCGCATCGGTGCGCGCACTAGCGTGCAGGATGGCTGCGTGCTGCACATCACCCACGCCGGCCCATTCAACCCGGACGGTTTTCCATTGCTGATCGGCGATGACGTGACCATCGCCCACAAGGTCATGCTGCACGGCTGCACCGTTGGCAGCCGCGTATTGATCGGCATGGGCAGCATCGTCATGGACGGCGCCGTGGTGGAAGACGATGTGATCATCGGCGCCGGCAGCCTGGTGCCGCCGGGCAAGCGCCTGCAGAGCGGCTTCCTGTATGTCGGCAGCCCGGTCAAGCAAGTGCGCCCGCTGACCGATAAGGAAAACGCCTTCTTTACGTACAGCGCGGCGAACTACGTCAAGCTCAAGGACCTGCATCTGGCCGAAGGCTACGACCAGCTCTGAATTGCCCTACACCAGCTCAGGAACTCTCATGCATTACCAGACCGTACTGTTCGACCTCGATGGCACCCTGACCGACCCGCGTGAGGGCATCACCCGCTCAATTCAATTTGCCTTGGCCAATCTCGGCATCGACGAACCGGACCTGAGCAAACTGGAACACTTCATCGGCCCGCCGCTGCTGCAAGCGTTCATGCAGTTCTACGACTTCGACGAGGCCAGGGCCTGGGAAGCGGTGAATTTCTATCGCGAGCGCTTCAAGGTCACCGGGCTCTACGAGAATCGGGTGTTCGACGGGGTCACGCCGTTGCTGGAAACCTTGAGCGGGCAGGGGCGGCAGTTGTACATCGCCACCTCCAAACCGTGGGTGTTCGCCCGCGAGATCGCCCGGCACTTCGACTTCGCCCGCCACTTCAAGGTGATCTACGGCAGCGAGCTGGACGGCACGCGGACCAACAAGGTTGAGTTGATTGCGCACTTGCTTGAGGAAGAACGCCTGGACCCGGCGCAGACCCTGATGATCGGCGATCGCAAGCACGACCTGATCGGCGCGCGCAGCAATGGCCTGGATGCGGCGGCGGTGGGCTATGGGTTTGGCAGCTTCGAGGAATTGAACGCCGAATCGCCGGCTTATCACTTTGAAACTTTGAATGCGTTGCATCAGGCTTTTTTGCAGCGCTGAGCAGATGGCTATCGCTGGCAAGCCAGCTCCCACAGGTTAGCGATTCTTCAGGCTCACCGCTGTCCCTGTGGGAGCTGGCTTGCCAGCGATGAGGCCCGTTCAGCCGCTGGTGGACTCAGGAACTGCCAAGGCCCTCAAAGCCGCCTTACGTTCATCAACCGGCAATCGCCCCAACCGCTCAACCTCGGCATAAAACCTCAGCCAATCCCCATCCATTTGCCTGAACAGCGCCGCAAACGCCGGCACCCACTGGTCATACAACCCGAACGGCAACAATCGCGCGTTGTTCAGTGGCGCATTGACCCAAGCGTCATAACGTTTGTCCCCGGCCCACTGACTGTCGCGCATGACCCGATACTCCCGGCGCAAGTGCTCGAATTCAGCTGCTTTGCGCTCACGCATCTGCTCAACCGACAGCGGCTGCGCATAGAGCTTCTCCAGTCTTGAACGCGTGTCGAGTACCAGTTCGATGAACTGGTCACGCTGCTTGAGCCTGGAATCCGACTCTGCCGGTAGCCCGCGAAACGTGCGCCATTGCCGCGTGCCTTCCTGCTCGACGAAGGTGGCGAAAGACTCGTTGAATTCAGTGTCGTCCTTCACATAGAACTTCTGGTGCGCCAGTTCATGAAAGATCAACGTGGCCAGCCGTTCGTCGCCCCAGCCCATCATCGAATTGAGGATCGGGTCATCGAACCAGCCAAGCGTCGAGTACGCCTCGACCCCGCCGATCGACACGTCCATGCCCTGCAAACGTTGAATCGCCGCCTCGCCACGGGCCGCGCTCTGGCTGTAGTAGCCGCGATAGGCCACGCAGCCGGCAATCGGAAAGCAGTGATTCTGCGGCGTCAGGGAAAACTCTGCGGTGGCGAACACGTTCCACACCACGTACGGGCGACCGATGTCGGCGTACAGACGATAGCTCTGGTTGTCCGGCAAGTGCAGATGCTCGCTGGCGAACGTGCGGGCCTTTTGTGATTGAGCCAGATGCGCGCGCAATTTGGCATCGCGGCTGGGGTCGGCAATGACTTTTTCGACCGGCTCCCGTGCGCGCAGCAATTGCAGTTGGCCGCTGGCCAACTGGCTGTAATAGCTGACGCTGGTGCAACCGTTGAGCAACAAAAACAACACACCCGGAAACAAAATCGGAAAAACGCGATCAAGTAACCCAAGGCTGGAAAACGGCCTGATCAAAATAAGAAATTCCCCGGAAAGTCTGCCCCAAGACTATCCCGCCTCAAGGAGCACCGCTATGCGCATGTTGATGCTGACAGGAGGCCTGCTGATGCTGGCCGGTTGTGCCGGTTTCGGAATGCCCGACCCCGACCCTTCGCAAGCCTGGATCGATCTTGACGCTCGCCAACACGACACGGCGCTGCAAGCCGTACAAGTCGACGCCACACAGGCTGTCGACAAACGTTATTTCGAAGTGCAGCCCGGCAGCCATGAGCTGAAGGTGCGCTACCAATTCCCGGTCGAGGCCACCAACATCGGCCCGAATGCCGAACCGCTGTGGCGCGATTGCCAGATGAGCGTGAAATTCAAGGATTTCAACGCCGGCCAGCGCTATCAGTTGCAGGCGGGCAGTATCGGCTTCCGGCCTTGGGCCAGGCTTTATGACGAACAGCGCAAGGTTGTCGGCCAGGGCACACCGGCGGGCTGTCAGAGCAGTTGATCGGCGCTATGCTGCAAATCCCGTCAAAGGATATCGATCATGCGCAAGTTGACGACATTGCTGGCCGCCAGTGTGCTCGCCGGTTGTCAGAGCCCGTTGCCAGCGGCCGATCCAGACAAAGCCTGGGTCGACTTCGCCATGCCTACCCCCGGCGGCAAGGTGCTGATGGCCGAGCGCCTGGATAAACAGCGCTTGCGCGACGGACGGTTTTTTCAGGTGACGCCCGGTAGTCATGAGCTCACCGTGCGCTTTGACTTCGAAGTATTCGGGGGTGGTCAGGGCATGGATACCGATCCGCAAGAGCGGCTGTGTTACATGACGGTGCCCTATGAACACTTCGAGGCCGGGCAGCGTTACCGCCTTGAGGCCCGATCGCTGGCCTTCACGCCAAGTGCACGCTTGATCAATCGTCAGGGGCAGATCGTTGCCAACGAGCGGCAGATCAATTGCGTGCCGTGATAGGCAATCAGCTATCGTTTCTCTGATAGATAATCCGCTTGGTGCCGTTCTCGCAAGAACCGACGATCATGGCCGAGTCGTGCTGCTTCGCCTCTTCTGCCGTGATGATTTCAAGGGTGTACGTTGGGATCGCCTTCGCCTGGATCTTGATCTCGATCTCCTTTCTAAGCTCCTCGCATTTTTTGGGGGCTGCGATAGCGGACGTGGCCAGTGCACTGCAAAGAATCGCCAAGCCAATACGTTTCATCGATGAAGCTCCTTGAGGCAGCGCGCACGGGTGTGCGCTGAAGCTGCTGTCGATTATTCGACCACATTTCTGCTGAGCGGGTTCTGACTTTGCTCACACCTTGTACTGATTGCCGGTTGCTGAGTTGAATCCGAGGCCGCCTTCGCGAGCAGGCTCGCTCACACACTGGATCTGCGACGTGCACAAATCCCCCGTGGGAGCGAGCCCTGCTCGCGAAGGCGTCAGCCCGGCAAACGCCGAATCAGCTGACGAGCGAAGCCTCGAGGGTGATCTTCGCATTCAGCACCTTGGAAACCGGGCACCCTTCCTTGGCCTTGTTGCTCAACTCCTCAAACTGTTGCTGAGTTGCGCCCGGGATCTTCGCCTTGAGAATCAGTTTCACCGCAGTGATCGCGAAGCCGCCGTCAACCTGATCGAGGGTGACTTCGGCGTTGGTGTCGATGCTGTCTGCCTTCAGGCCGGCATCGCCGAGAATCATCGAAAACGCCATGGAGAAGCAGCCGGCGTGGGCCGCGCCGATCAGTTCTTCCGGGTTGGTGCCTTTGCCGCCTTCGAAGCGCGCCTTGAAGCCGTACGGCGCTTCGCGCAGCACGCCGGTTTCGGTGGAGATCGAGCCGAGACCGGTTTTCAGATCGCCTTCCCAATGCGCCGATGCCTTTTTCACGATAGCCATGTCTGCCTCCTCAAATATGGCGCGGAACGCCGCGCCGTCGCCGTTTTTTACTAGCAAGGCTTCTGAGGATAGACGGCGGAACAAAGTTCAGCCTGGCTGAATCGTTGACTTTTTTAGTAGGAAATTTTGTCGCTGCTATTGAATCTCGGGTATATGCCCTCATTCCATAAAACACGCTTATGGATTTGGCAGGTTTTCGTTCGCAAGAAAAACCTGCCTCCCCACCCGGAGATGCAGGTTCATGAAAAAACTGTCCGACGTTAAATTTTCCACTCTCGACCTGGTGCCGGTGCGCGAAAACGGCAGCGCGGCGCAATCGCTGCGCAACTCGCTGGACCTGGCGCAGCATGCCGAGAAATTCGGCTACACGCGCTTCTGGGTCGCCGAACACCACAACATGGACGGCATCGCCAGTTCGGCCACTTCGGTGTTGCTCGGCTATCTGGCCGGAGGCACGTCGACGATCCGCGTCGGTTCCGGCGGGGTGATGCTGCCCAACCATGCGCCGCTGGTGATTGCCGAGCAGTTCGGCACCCTCGAGAGCCTGTACCCGGGACGCATCGACCTGGGTCTGGGCCGCGCGCCCGGCTCTGACCAGATGACCGCCCGCGCCTTGCGCCGTGAGCGCTCGGGCAGCGCTGACGACTTCCCTGAAGACGTTGCCGAACTGATGCGCTACCTCGGCCCGCGCACCCCGGAGCAACGGGTGATCGCCATGCCCGGCACCGGCACCAACGTGCCGGTCTGGCTGCTCGGCTCAAGCCTGTTCAGTGCGCAATTGGCGGGTGAGCGCGGCTTGCCTTACGCCTTCGCCTCGCACTTCGCGCCGCGCTTCATGCACGAGGCGATCCGCATCTACCGCAATCACTTCAAACCGTCGGCGGTGCTCGACAAGCCGTACGTAATGCTCGGCGTGCCGCTGGTGGCAGCGGATACCGATGAGCAAGCCGATTACCTGGCGACGTCGGTGTACCAGCGCATTCTTGCATTGATGCGTGGCCAGAGCCTGGTGCAGCGCCCACCGGTGAAAACCATGGACGGCCTGTGGCTGCCCCACGAACGTGAAGCGGTGGGCGATTTCCTCGGCCTCGCCATGGTCGGCGGCCCGCAGAAGATCCGCGCCAAGCTTGAGGTGCTGATCGAGCAGACCCAGGCGGACGAGCTGATTTTCACCAGCGATTTGTATGAGCATGCTGATCGCGTGCGCTCGTACGAGCTGCTGGCGCAGGTGATGAAGGGCTAAGATTCACCACACATACCTTGTGGGAGCGAGCTTGCTCGCGAAGACGGAGTGTCAGGCACTCGATATGTCGACTGACCCACCGGTTTCGCGAGCAAGCTCACTCCCACATCGGGCACATGGAGCCCACAAAAAAGCCGACGCATCCACGTCGGCTTTTGTATTTCAGGCGCAATCAACCGCGCTTGTAAACGATGTCCTTGCTGCCGCCTTCGCAACTGCCGACAACGTCACCATCAGCCGCCGCACCTTTGTCGACAACCTCCAGCGAATAACCGGAAACGCCTTTGGCGTCGAGCTTCGCGGCGATTTCGCTTTTCAGCTCTTCACATGGCTTGCCGGCTGCAAACGCACCACCCGCAAGGCTCAACAAACCTACTGCCAACATGAACTTCTTCATCGGTCGCACTCCCTGGTCGGATTGAAAGAGGCGGGCATCGAGTCATCCACCCGATGCGCTCACCTTGTAGCGCTTTGCCATTCCCTATGGCACTCGGCCAGCGCGCAAGTTCAGAAGACTAGCTCAAACTCAGCTGGCGGCAATCTTGAAGCCGACTTTCAGCGTGACCTGAAAGTGCGCTACCTGGCCATTTTCGATGTGGCCACGGGTTTCGGTCACTTCAAACCATTCCAGATTGCGCAAGGTCTTGTTCGCCTCGGCCAGCGCGTTATTGATGGCGTCTTCGATGCTGGTGGTGGACGAACCGACCAGCTCGACTTTCTTGTACGTGTGATGGTCACTCATGGCGATCTCCTTGGGTTGGAATGGCGTGTGAAATTGAGCCTAGCAGGCAATTGCACTGTTGATTTCGGCGCCTCTGCGCTGCCGAAGTTCAGAATTTCTGCACTTTCTCGAAGTGGTGAAGTCCCAACCAACACACGCCACTCATCACCAATGCAGGAGAGCCACCATGGCCAACACCTCTTTACGTAAAGCCTCGTTGCAAAGCATGGAAGCCGAGATCGAGAGTCTGCTCAAATCGTTGGAAAGCTTGAAAGACGATGCTTCGGACGAGTCGCGCAAGACCCTCAAGGCGCTGAAAAGCAATGCCGAAAGTGCACTGAAACATTCCCGTCATCTGCTCAGCGACGCGTACGAAGAAGTCAAAGTGAAAACCCGCGAGACCGGCATTGCCACTCGTGACTACGCGCAGGAACATCCATGGACCACAGCCGGCGTGGCTGTCGGTGCAATCGGTCTGCTCGCCGCCTACTTTTTGTTCAAGCGCGGTGAGTGATCAGTCTGGCGCAGCTCGTTCTTGAGCCACTGCGCCAGTTGCCGGGCGCGTCCGTCTGCGGCGCGCTTGGGTAGCCACAACGCCAGTTGCGCCGGGGTTTCGCAAAAGCCCCACGGCGCAACCAGGCGACCCGCCTTCAGATCTTCGATTACTAGCGGCTCCGGCGCGATTGCCACGCCGAGACCTGCAACAGCCGCCTCCAGCAAATAATACAAATGCTCAAAACCTTGCCCGAGCTTCAACGCCTTGGGATCGAGGTGGTTTTGCTGCGCCCAGCTGGGCCAGGCTTGTGGGCGAGAGGTGGTGTGCAGCACGGGCTCATCAAAAAGATCTGCGGCCACAGCGGTGTGCAGCTTCTGATAACCGCTATACAACGGGCTCATCACCGGGCCGATGCGTTCCGCCGCCAGTTCATAGACCTGCATATCGGCCGGCCACGGTGGCTCGGCGAACAGCAACAACGCATCAAGGCCCGGGCGCCGGGGATCGAGATCACCTTCACCGGCAGACAGGTGCAGACGCAGATCCGGCAAATCGGCATTCAGCCGCCCCAGACGCGGAATAAACCAGCGCGCCAGCAGGCTCCCCGAACAACCCAGCACGAACGGCGCATCCGCTGTGCTTTGCGTCAGTTCGGCGCAAACACTGCGCAAGCGATCGAACGCCTCCGCGCTGGCATCGCGCAGACGCGCTCCGGCATCTGTGAGTTTCAAGCCGCGTCCGTCCTTGACGAACAGGCTCACGCCGAGATGTTCTTCAAGCACCTTGAGCTGGCGGCTGACCGCGCCGTGGGTGACGTGCAGCTGTTCGGCAGCCTGACTCACACTGTTCAGACGAGCGGTGGCCTCGAAGGCGCGCAAGGCATTTAGCGGGGGAAGGTCATGGCTCATGGGATCTGTGAGTTTTCCTGACAGGTTTCGGCGATCTTATCGGTTTTCAGCCTGGAAAGTCAGGGGTAGAGTGGTCGTCATTGTCTTCTGACCGAATTCACCTGGAGCGACCCATGACCCAGACTTCGAACACCTCTGATCTGCGTAACGGCCCTGACGCCAACGGCCTGTTCGGTGCGTTCGGTGGCCGTTATGTAGCGGAAACCCTGATGCCGTTGATCCTCGACCTGGCTCGCGAATACGAAGCGGCCAAAGAAGATCCGGCATTCAAGGAAGAATTGGCCTACTTCCAGCGTGATTACGTCGGACGTCCGAGCCCGCTTTATTTCGCCGAACGCCTGACCGAGTTCTGCGGCGGCGCGAAGATCTACCTCAAGCGTGAAGAGCTGAACCACACTGGCGCACACAAGATCAACAACTGCATCGGCCAGATTCTGTTGGCGCGGCGCATGGGCAAGAAGCGCATCATCGCCGAAACCGGCGCCGGCATGCACGGCGTGGCCACGGCCACCGTTGCTGCGCGTTTCGGTCTCGATTGCGTGATTTACATGGGCACCACCGACATCGAACGTCAGCAGGCCAACGTCTTCCGCATGAAGCTGCTCGGCGCTGAAGTCATTCCGGTCGTGGCCGGCACCGGCACTCTCAAAGATGCGATGAACGAAGCCCTGCGTGACTGGGTGACCAACGTCGACAACACTTTCTATCTGATCGGCACTGTGGCCGGCCCACACCCTTATCCAGCAATGGTCCGCGACTTTCAGGCCGTCATCGGCAAGGAAACCCGCGATCAGCTGCAGGCTCAGGAAGGTCGTCTGCCGGACAGCCTGGTGGCGTGCATCGGTGGCGGTTCCAACGCCATGGGCCTGTTCCACCCGTTCCTCGATGACAAGAGCGTGGAGATCATCGGCGTCGAAGCCGCCGGTTACGGCATCGAAACCGGCAAGCACGCGGCCAGCCTGAACGGCGGGGTGCCGGGCGTGCTGCACGGTAACCGCACGTTCCTGCTGCAGGACGACGATGGCCAGATCATCGACGCCCACTCGATTTCCGCTGGCCTCGATTACCCGGGCATCGGCCCTGAACACGCCTGGTTGCACGACATCGGCCGCGTCCAGTACACCTCGGTGACCGACGACGAAGCCCTCGAAGCGTTCCACAAATGCTGCCGTCTGGAAGGGATCATTCCTGCCCTGGAAAGCGCCCACGCCCTGGCCGAAGTGTTCAAGCGCGCACCGAAGCTGCCGAAGGATCACCTGATGGTGGTCAACCTCTCGGGCCGTGGCGACAAGGACATGCAAACCGTGATGCACCATATGCAACAGTCGCAGCAGGAGAAACACTGATGAGCCGCCTGCAAACCCGCTTTGCCGACCTCAAGCAACAGAACCGCGCGGCGCTGGTGACCTTTGTCACTGCCGGTGATCCTGATTACGACACTTCGCTGGCGATCCTCAAAGGCCTGCCTGCCGCAGGTGCCGATGTGATCGAGCTGGGCATGCCGTTCACCGATCCGATGGCCGATGGCCCGGCAATCCAGTTGGCCAACATTCGCGCCCTGGGCGCCAAACAGAATCTGGCGAAAACCCTGCAAATGGTTCGCGAGTTCCGTGAGGGCAACAGCGACACGCCGCTGGTGTTGATGGGCTACTTCAACCCGATTCACAAATTCGGCGTCGAGCGTTTCATCGCCGAAGCCAAAGAGGCTGGCGTCGATGGCCTGATCGTGGTCGACATGCCACCAGAGCACAACGAAGAGCTGTGCGACCCGGCGCAGGCTGCTGGCCTGGACTTCATCCGCCTGACCACGCCGACCACCGACGATGTGCGTCTGCCGCGTGTGCTCAACGGCAGTTCCGGTTTCGTCTACTACGTGTCGGTGGCCGGTGTCACCGGTGCCGGTGCAGCGACTCTGGAACATGTGGAAGAGGCGGTTGCACGTCTGCGTCGGCATACCGACCTGCCGATCAGCATCGGTTTCGGCATCCGTACACCGGAGCAGGCTGCGGCCATCGCGCGTCTGGCTGACGGTGTGGTGGTGGGCTCGGCGCTGATTGATCACATCGCCAGTGCCGATACGCCTGAGCAGGCCATCGATGGTGTGTTGAGTCTGTGTTCGGCGCTGTCCCAAGGCGTGCGCAAAGCTCGCGTCTAAAGCCGCAGGGAAATAGAAAAGGCTTCAGAACAGGCGTTCTGAAGCCTTTTTTGTGCTCAGGGTAATTGCAGTCCGCCCGAGGCCTTGTGCAGTTTGCGCAGATGCTCGCCAATCTGCTTGACGTTGGCCTCGCTGGCGGCAATCTCGGCCGCCCGCTTGGGTTCAAGCAGCTTGCGCACTTCGGTATCGAGATCGCCGGACAGGGCCAGCAGCTTCTTCTGCCGCTGGCTGCTTTCCGCTTCCAGTCGGGCGAACTCGCTGGGCTGCGGTAGTCCGTAACCTTTGGAGTCGAGCAGTTCCGCCGGGCGGCTGAGGAAGCCACTGTTGGCGAGGATCTCCTGCAAGGTCGCGTTGGCTTTGTCCATGCCGCCGTTTTCCAGCTCGCGGGCGCCGAGGTAGCGTTGCTTGACCTCGTCCTGGGCCAGCAATAACTGCCGGCGGAAACTGGCTTGCTCCAGCAGCAACAGGGCCGCACTGGTGCGCAGGTCGGCGCGATCGAACCATTCGCGGCGTTGCTCAGCGCTGAGTGACAGCCAATCCTCGACAGTGGTCTGCTTGATCGGCAGCTGCTTCTTCAATACATCGAACATCGCTTGATAGCGATCGCGGAACGAGTCGAAGCGGTAACCCAGGCGCAGCGCTTCTTTCGGATTGTCGAGCACACTGGTATCGGCCAGACCACGGCCCTTGAGCACTTCCAGCAAGCCGTTGGGCATGATGCTGTCTAGCCCGACCAGTTGGCTGTTATTGCTGCCGCTGCGCAACAGTTTCAAGCCTTCCACCGCGCAGTTGTTGGACAGGAAGAAATAGTTGCCGTCGTAACTCCAGTGCATCTCGGCAGCATGTTCGACCACGCCTTCTATTTCCTCGCGAGACAGGTTCAGCGGCACCGAAGCGAGGCTGCGCAGCTCGGTCTTGGTGTATTCGTCGATCACCTGTGCCAGCGGCAACACGAACAGCCGCGACGGGTATTTGCCGACCAGTCCGTCCCAGCTCGACAGCTGCACATCGCCAACGAAAGCGCGATAGGACAGCACCAGGTGCTGATCGAGGTCGAGGCGGCAATCCGGGCCACGCGGGCGACCGGGGGCGCAGATCACCAGGCGCAGCATGCTGTGACCCCAGCGGCTGACCCAGTTCTGATTGGCTTCGGCCAGCAGGTAATCGACGGCATAGACCCGTTCCGGATCGACTTGCCCCAGAGGCTGCTTGGCGAAGTCATTGCCCGCATTGAGAAAGGCAAAGCTCTTGCTGCAGGTGTCCTGCGCTGGCGGCGCCCAGCCGAAATGTTCCTTGTAGTAGCGATAGAGCGCCGGGCGGCGGCAGGCGTAGCTCGGGTCGAGGAGGAAGTACTCCATGTTGACCGCAACGAACTCCTTGGGGCTGGAAATTTCGTAGAGATCCGGACTGCGGGCGATCTGGCGGTTGTGTTGTTCACGCTCGCCACGGCGGCCGACGTACTGTTGCCACCCGGCCAGATCGAGCAGGCGCGGGTCGTCGCTGATGGTGAAGCGCCGACCGTTCTGCCCGCGACACTCATCGGGAATACCGATCAGCCCGGCGCTGTTGAAGCGTCGGGTGCAGCGCTGGATCAACGTGCGCTCGGCGCTCGGCCATAAACGCGCGCGGTCGTAGATATGCGTGATTTCGTGCAGTACCGTGGCCAGCAGTTCCTGGCGCACAGTGCCGTGGGGGCGATTGGTTTTCTCTTTCGCCGCGCTGCCATCGGTGAGACCGGCGAGCAGTTTGCGATTCAGATCGAGCTCGGACACCAGCGTCGCCTGCCCGTAAGCGTTGGCAGGCATGTCGTCGGTCCAGCCGACGTCGATGCGCCGATCCAGCCGCTCGATGAAGCTCGGCGGCAGTTTCGCCATCGCCTCATCGATCAGCGCCTGACTGGCCTGTTGTTGAGCCGGGCTCAGACCCTCGGTCTTGAGCCGCAATTGCAGGCCGGCGTGGGCGCTGTTGCCAAGCAGCAACAACGCCCCGGCCAGCAGCCAGGCGCCAACGGACTTCACAGCGCGAGAATGGCTTCGGCGAGTACCTGATCACTGGCGTCGCGCGCTTCCGGCACGCGAGTGCGCAAGGTGTTGAGGGCTGCTTCGAGGTGCGCGCCACGGATGTCACCGTTGCTGGCGACGAAACTGGCGGCGTCGTCGTGGGCTTCGCGGATGATTTTCGAATCGCGAATCGACGTGGTGGTATCGGAAGTGAAATCGATGCTGCGCTGGGAGGCACGAACGATGATGTTACTGGTGGCTACCAGGGTGTGCGCCTGGGCCATATCGGCCAGCACAAACAGGCCAAGGGCGGCAGCAATCAGCGGGCTACGCATGGAACGACTCCGGAAGGACAAGGATAACTATTGGACGAGAATTGCCTCTGCCAGTTCAAGGTCGCTGGCATGAAGTTTCGGCCGGGTTTTGCGCAGGTAATGCAGCGCGGATTCCAGCCGTGCGCCTCGCCATTCACCGTCACTGGCAACAAAGGCGGCCGCGTCATCGTGAGCGGCGAGCAGCAGTTTACGGTCGAACGGTGCAGAAGACACCATGCTGGTCGCGTAACCGCTGACAACCGTGCCTTGGGTCGATGCATTGAAAGCATCGAAGGCGTTGGCAGACATCGCCCAGCAGGCGGTGAATAAAGTAGAAGAGATGAGCAGAGTTGGAAGAAAGCGCATGGGACTCGACAACTGTTAACGAGCCTGAAGGCTAGCGCAAATGCCCGGCCCAGAGCCAGCGTTGAAACATCGGGACACGGCTGGCGTGTCCCGCAATACCGCAAACGATCAGAGGGTCAGAATGGCCTGAGCCAATTGGGCATCGGTGGCATTGAGTTGTGGCGCCTGATGGCGGATGTGATCGAGCGCGCTTTCCAGCTTCACTCCACGGATATCGCCTTCGCTGGCCACGAAGCTGGCGGCATCGTCGCGGGCGGCGAGGACGATCTTGTCGTCACGGAACGAGGAGGTCACATCGGAAGTGGCGTCGGAAGTGGCTTTCAGCGCGCCGACGATCGAGTCGGTGGTGACGATGAAGCTGGTAGCACTGGCGTTGGCAGCCACGGCCAGCAGGGCGGCGGCACTGAGCAGGCGAAGACGGGTCATGATGTAAC
The DNA here is from genome assembly GCF_040310465.1 of Pseudomonas sp. H26/SER47-MNA-CIBAN-0231. Classification (NCBI taxonomy): domain Bacteria; kingdom Pseudomonadati; phylum Pseudomonadota; class Gammaproteobacteria; order Pseudomonadales; family Pseudomonadaceae; genus Pseudomonas; species Pseudomonas sp. H26/SER47-MNA-CIBAN-0231. The sequence goes on from NZ_JBEOPW010000003.1 coordinate 460,765, forward strand.
TCCTTTGGATAAACCGTAGTGAGAGGTGGCTCGGTATCTGAGGAGTCAGACGCCTGTTGCGCAACGTTCGCCACGTTCTGCATGGATATTAGGCTGCCAAATCCGGTTCGCCCAGTGGTGGCCAGTGATACTCCAAAGGTTCTGCATAACTGTACTGGTGTTATCTGGGGATTTCGTGAATTGTGCCTGTACTCATTCAGTTATGCGTTTTAGAGCATTCAAGGCCCTGAAACGACAAAACCCGTCGTGGTTGCCCACGACGGGTTTTGCTTGTGCAATTCGGGTTGCTGGCGGTGGGTCTGACGACCAGAGCCAGCGACGCTGCTTAGCGCCAGAACGGCTTGCTCAGCTCTTCGTAGCGTTGTGCTTCGCTGATACCGGCGTCGGCCAGCAGACGCGAATCCAGACGGGCCAGTTGGTGGCGGCTGGAGATGCGGCGCTGCCACAACATCAGGTTGGCAATAACGCGCAGAGGCAGGGAAGCCTGGGTGTTTACAGCTTTGTCTTCGAAAAACAGTTCGGAACTGAGTGTACGTTCCATGGTTGACATCCTTCCGCTTGTGGCGGGATCAGGTAGTGGTTTGACTGGTGCCCATGATCCTCTCGTTTGCCTAGTCTCTGTAGATACAGTTCATTTGTATTGTGAGTGAGCAGTTAACTGTTTATGGGTGGTGTACGGGTCGAAATTGGGCAAACTGTACCTGTCCGCACTTGATTGGTGCATTTTTGCTTGTATCAGGAGGTTGAGTAGGAGTTTGCGGTAGGAAAAGACCGGTACAGCAGTACAGTTTTTGGTGATCCTGTTCTTTGCGAACATCCACCGACGCAAAACTGTGTTTGCCTCGGTGGTTATCTGTGTGAATCACACCGCCAGCATGCGCCCGGTTTCTTCCAGGTTCATATGCCAGCTCAGTGCTTCGCGCAGAATGTGCGGGGTATGACCGCCGATTGCACAGGCAGCGCTGAAGTAGTCATTCAGTGCCTGGCGAAAGTCCGGATGCACGCAGTTGTCGATGATCACTCGTGCACGCTCCCGTGGCGCCAGGCCACGCAGGTCGGCGAGGCCGACTTCGGTCACCAGGATGTCGACGTCATGCTCGGTATGGTCGACGTGGCTGACCATCGGCACCACGCTGGAAATCGCGCCACCCTTGGCGATCGATTTGGTCACGAATACCGCCAGATGCGCATTGCGCGCGAAGTCGCCGGAGCCGCCGATGCCGTTCATCATCCGCGTACCGCAGACATGGGTGGAGTTGACGTTGCCGTAGATGTCGAACTCCAGCGCAGTGTTGATGCCAATGATGCCCAGACGCCGCACCACTTCCGGGTGATTGGAGATCTCCTGCGGCCGCAGAATCAGTTTGTCCTTGTACTTCTCCAGGTTGCCGAACACGTCGCTGTTGCGCCGCTCGGACAGGGTGATCGAACTGCCCGAGGCAAAGCTCAGCTTGCCGGCATCGATCAGGTCGAAAGTCGAGTCCTGGAGCACTTCCGAATACATGGTCAGGTCTTCGAACGGCGAGTCGATCAAGCCGCACATCACCGCGTTGGCGATGTTGCCAATTCCGGCTTGCAGCGGGCCGAGCTTGTTGGTCATGCGCCCGGCCGCAACTTCCTGCTTGAAGAAGGTGATCAGGTGTTCAGCGATAGCGTTGGTATCAACGTCCGGTACCGACACTGTGGACGGCGAGTCCGACTGCTGAGTGATGACAATCGCAACGATCTTCTCCGGCGGAATCGGGATCGCCGTGCTGCCGATGCGATCGTCGACTTTCACCAGCGGGATTGGCGTGCGCGTCGGGCGGTACGTCGGGATATAAATGTCGTGCAGGCCTTCGAGGTTGGCGTTGTGGGCCAGGTTGATCTCGACGATCACTTGTTTGGCGAAGATCGCGAAGCTGGCCGAGTTGCCCACCGAAGTGGTCGGCACGATGTGGCCTTGTTCGGTGATGGCGACTGCCTCAATGACGGCAATGTCCGGCAGCTTCAACTGTTGGTTGCGCAGTTGCTCTACGGTTTCCGAGAGATGCTGGTCGATGAACATCACTTCGCCGGCGTTGATTGCCTTGCGCAACGTGCTGTCGACCTGAAACGGCATGCGCCGCGACAGCACGCCGGCCTCGGTCAGTTGCTTGTCGAGGTCGTTGCCCAGGCTGGCGCCGGTCATCAGGCTGATCTTCAGCGGCGTGACCTTGGCGCGCTCGGCCAGTGCGTGGGGAACGGCCTTGGCTTCGCCGGCGCGGGTGAAACCGCTCATGCCGACGGTCATGCCGTCCTCAATCAGAGCAGCGGCGTCGGCAGCGCTCATCACTTTATCCAACAACGAAGGCAGGCGAATACGGTCACGGTACATGGATTATTATCTCGGGCAACGAGTAGCAGGATGCGCAGTCTAGTGAATTTGGCCGGCGCCTGTCCCGCTACCAAGGTCGCAAACGAGGCCTCTATTTCGCGGGTTTGCAGTAAAACACCGTTACCGGATCTGCAACAACGCGGCAAATTGTCCAGCGTCTGGCGCAAACAAAAACGCCCCGACAAGTCGGGGCGTTCGCTATTGCAGTGGTGAATTACTCGACCGCTTTGACCATGTCTTCGATGACTTTCTTCGCATCGCCGAAAACCATCATGGTCTTGTCCAGATAGAACAGTTCGTTGTCCAGACCGGCATAGCCGCTGGCCATCGAGCGCTTGTTGACGATGATGGTCTTGGCCTTGAACGCTTCGAGAATCGGCATACCGGCAATCGGTGACTTCGGATCGTTCTTCGCGGCCGGGTTGACCACGTCGTTCGCGCCGAGCACCAGCACCACGTCGGCCTGACCGAACTCGGAGTTGATGTCTTCCATCTCGAACACCTGGTCGTAAGGCACTTCGGCCTCGGCGAGCAGGACGTTCATGTGCCCAGGCATCCGACCGGCCACCGGGTGGATCGCGTACTTCACAGTCACGCCGCGATGGGTCAGCTTCTCGGTCAGTTCCTTCAGTGCGTGTTGTGCACGGGCCACTGCCAGACCGTAGCCCGGGACGATGATCACGGTGTCGGCGTTGGTCAGCAGGAAGGTTGCGTCATCAGCCGAGCCGGATTTCACCGGACGGGCTTCCTGCGCACCGGCAGGACCTGCGTCTGCCGTATTGCCGAAGCCGCCGAGCAGCACATTAAAGAAGGAACGGTTCATCGCCTTGCACATGATGTACGAGAGGATCGCACCGCTCGAACCCACCAGCGAGCCGGCAATGATCAGCATCGAGTTGTTCAGCGAGAAACCGATGCCCGCCGCCGCCCAGCCGGAATAGCTGTTGAGCATCGACACCACCACCGGCATGTCGGCGCCGCCGATCGGGATGATGATCAGCACGCCCATCACGAACGCCAGCGCCAGCATCAGCGCGAACGCCGTGAGGTTGCCGGTGAACATGAAGGTCAGGCCGAGAACCAGCGTGGCCAGACCCAGAACCGCATTGAGCTTGTGCTGACCGGCGAACTGTACCGGTGCGCCCTGGAACAGGCGGAACTTGTATTTGCCCGAGAGCTTGCCGAAGGCGATCACCGAACCCGAGAAGGTGATCGCACCGATGGCGGCACCGAGGAACAGCTCCAGACGGTTGCCCGTCGGGATCGCATCGCCCAGCTGTTTAACGATACCCAACGACTGCGGCTCAACTACCGCCGCAATGGCAATGAACACCGCCGCGAGGCCGATCATGCTGTGCATGAACGCTACCAGTTCCGGCATCTTGGTCATTTCAACGCGCTTGGCCATGATCGAACCGGCGGTGCCGCCGACCAACAGGCCAACGATCACGTAACCGATACCGGCAGTGGCCAGCTCGGCGCCCAACTTATAGATGAGGCCAACGGTGGTGAGGATCGCCAACGCCATGCCGAGCATGCCGAACAGGTTGCCGCGCCGCGAAGTGGTCGGGTGCGACAGGCCTTTGAGGGCCTGGATAAAGCAGATCGACGCGATCAGGTAGAGCGTCGTGACGAGATTCATGCTCATTACTTCGGCGCCTCTTCTTTTGCTTTCGGGGCTTTCTTCTTGAACATCTCAAGCATGCGGCGGGTGACCAGGAAGCCACCAAACACATTGACTGCCGCCAGTGCCACGGCCAGCGTGCCCATGGTTTTGCCCAGCGGCGTGACGGTCAGCGCAGCAGCGAGCATGGCGCCGACGATCACGATCGCCGAGATCGCGTTGGTGACTGCCATCAACGGCGTGTGCAGCGCAGGCGTAACGTTCCAGACCACGTGGTAACCGACATAAATCGCCAGCACGAAGATGATCAGGTTGTAGATACCGGGGGAGATAAGCTCTTCCATCGTCTGAATCCCTGCTTAGGCGTTTTTGCGGATGACTTGGCCGTCGCGGCACATCAGGCACGCGGCGACGATGTCGTCTTCGAGGTTGACGTCGAACTGGCCTTCCTTGGTGAACACCAGCTTGAGGAAGTCCAGCAGGTTGCGTGCGTACAGCGCCGAAGCATCGGCAGCGACTTCACCGGCGAGGTTGGTCGGGCCGACGATGGTCACACCGTTTTCCACAACGACCTGATCGGCGACGGTCAGGGGACAGTTGCCACCCTGGGCGGCGGCGAGGTCGATGACCACCGAGCCCGGCTTCATCTGTGCCACGGTCTCGGCGCTGAGCAGCGTCGGCGCTTTGCGGCCCGGAATCAGCGCGGTGGTGATGACGATATCGGCCTGCTTGGCGCGCTCGTGCACAGCCTGCGCCTGACGCTGCATCCAGCTCGCCGGCATCGGCCGCGCGTAACCGCCGACACCGACGGCGCATTCGCGCTCTTCATCGGTCTCGTAAGGCACGTCGACGAACTTCGCGCCGAGGGATTCGATCTGTTCCTTCACCGCTGGACGCACGTCAGACGCTTCGATCACCGCACCCAGGCGTTTCGCCGTGGCAATCGCCTGCAAACCGGCCACGCCTGCGCCGAGAATCAGCACCCGCGCCGCTTTCACGGTGCCCGCAGCAGTCATCAGCATCGGCATGAAGCGTGGGTAATAGTGAGCCGCGAGCAACACCGCTTTGTAGCCGGCGATATTCGCCTGCGACGACAGCACATCAAGACTCTGCGCCCGCGAGGTACGCGGCGCCGCTTCGAGGGCGAACGCGGTAATGCCGCACTCGGCCATCTTCGCGATGGTCTCGTTGTTGAACGGGTTGAGCATGCCCACCAGCACCGTACCGCGCTTGATCAGCGTCAGTTCGGCATCGCTTGGCGCGACCACTTTGAGAATCAGCTCGGCGCCAAACGCGTCATTGGCGCTGCCAATGCTTGCGCCGGCCGCTTCATAGGCACTGTCGACGACACTGGCTTTGACGCCAGCGCCGCTTTGCACAGTGACCTTATGGCCTTGGCTGATCAGCTTCTTGATGGTTTCCGGGGTTGCAGCAACCCGTGTTTCACCGGTCTGGGTTTCGAGAGGAACACCAATGTGCACGTCAAATCTCCTGCGTGATCTTATTGAGTAAACCCATGCACTACGGATGGTGCGACTGGGGCGGCCGATCAGCACGATCCCGCCGAATCAGGGCGGGGCGCGGCATTTTGCAGGCGAACTTTATGCCCTTCAAGGGATTATGACGGGTGACGGAAAATTAACTACAAGTCATGCCGTGACCGAATGTCGCAGATGGCCAGTTGAACCCCTTGCAGGCCGTGCCCTGCATGGATTCTGGCTGAATTTGAAAAAAATTCGCATCGGTGGCGTGAATAGGCAGTAATGAGTCGCCATTAGAGGCTCAAAGCCACGTGTTTGGCAGCTTGTGGGACGTCTGTACGACTTTCGGATACAGTCTGCGCAAAAGCGACAAATAGTTATATCTGTAGGGCTTTGTTTTTTCTGACTACGGGGTTAAGTATTGCGCAGAGCCTTTATTCTTCTAGGCTGTAGCTCTGCGCTTGATTTACCAGCCAGTCGCGAAATGCCTTCAGCGATGCCGATTCGACCTTTCGCTCCGGAATCATCAGGTAATAGGCCTTGATGCTGGAGAGCGCTTGAGGGTTGGCAACCACCAGACGTTTCTCTGCCAGCTCGCGCTGGATCAGAAACGGCGGAATCAGCGCGACGCCCATGTCGTGCATGGCTGCCTGGGCAAGCATGGAGAATAGCTCGTAGCGCGGACCTGTCATGTCGCGAGGGATATTCAGTTGCTGCGAGTTGAACCATTGGCGCCAGGCGTAAGGTCGGGTGGTCTGCTGCAGCAGCGGTAGCTCGGCGATGGCTTGCGCTGTCAGTTGCTTGCGATCGCCGAGTAGGGCGGGGCTGCACACCGGCATCGGATTTTCGCCCATCAACCTGTGGGATTCGGTACCCGACCAGTCGGCATCACCGAAGTAGATCGCGGCATCGAATTCGGTGTCGGCAAACAGGAATGGCCGAGTGCGGTTGGTCAGGTTGACGGTCACTTCCGGGTGCTTGAGCTGGAAATCCTTGAGCCGTGGCAGCAGCCATTGCGTGCCGAAGGTCGGGACGACTGCGAGCTCGATGACGTTGGTGCCCTGCTGGCCCATCACCGAAAGGGTGTCGCGCTCCACTGCATCGAGCTGAGTCGCCACCCGGCGACTGTAGGAAAGACCCGCCTCGGTCAGTTTCACTCCACGTCGCGAGCGCCGGAACAATTCCACGCTGAGGAATTCCTCAAGGCTGGCGATCTGTCGGCAAATGGCACCCTGGGTGAGCGACAGCTCTTCAGCGGCCCGGGTAAAGCTCTCATGGCGGGCGGCGGCTTCGAAGCTGATCAGTGCGGCGGTGCTGGGGATCTTCCTGCGCATGTACGTCAACCTCACTAATACGCTGCATAAAAGGCAATTCGCGACGTTTCGGAGTGAGAAATTAGCACAACAGGATGCGAAATCCTCGTTTGCCGCGATGGCGAACCGCGCCTAGGATCAATGCCACGTTAATTCACCCGATTGCGAGGGCACACTCATGGGCGGTAAAGCTAGTTTCAATTGGATCGATCCCCTGCTGCTGGATCAACAGCTCACCGAAGAAGAGCGGATGATCCGCGACACCGCCGCCCAGTTCGCTCAACAGAGTCTGGCGCCGCGTGTGCTTGAAGCTTTCCGGCATGAAAAGACCGACCCGGCAATCTTCCGCGAGATGGGTGAAGTCGGCCTGCTCGGCGCCACCATTCCCGAGCAATACGGTGGCAGCGGTCTGAATTACGTCAGTTATGGCTTGATCGCACGTGAGGTCGAGCGCGTCGACTCCGGTTATCGCTCGATGATGAGTGTGCAATCCTCGCTGGTGATGGTGCCGATCAACGAATTCGGTACCGAAGCACAGAAACAGAAGTATCTGCCGAAGCTGGCTTCCGGCGAATGGATCGGTTGCTTTGGTCTGACCGAACCGAACCACGGTTCCGATCCGGGCGCGATGATTAGCCGGGCTCGCAAGGTCGATGGCGGCTACAGCCTGACCGGCGCGAAAATGTGGATCACCAACAGTCCGATCGCTGACGTATTCGTGGTCTGGGCCAAGGACGATGCCGGCGATATCCGTGGCTTCGTTCTGGAGAAAGGCTGGAAAGGTCTGAGCGCTCCGGCGATTCACGGCAAGGTCGGCCTGCGCGCTTCGATCACCGGTGAGATCGTCATGGACAACGTGTTCGTGCCGGAAGAGAACATTTTCCCGGACGTGCGTGGTCTGAAAGGTCCTTTCACCTGCCTCAACTCCGCACGCTACGGCATTTCCTGGGGCGCACTGGGCGCCGCCGAGTTCTGCTGGCACACCGCGCGCCAATACACTCTGGACCGTCAGCAGTTCGGTCGCCCGTTGGCCGCGACGCAACTGGTACAGAAGAAACTCGCCGACATGCAGACCGAGATCACCCTGGCACTGCAAGGCTGCCTGCGCTTGGGCCGGATGAAGGACGAGGGTACCGCCGCCGTTGAAATCACTTCGATCATGAAGCGTAACTCCTGCGGCAAGTCGCTGGATATTGCGCGGATGGCGCGCGACATGCTCGGTGGTAACGGCATCTCCGATGAGTTCGGCGTGGCCCGTCACCTCGTCAACCTGGAAGTGGTGAATACCTATGAAGGTACCCATGACGTTCACGCGCTGATCCTCGGGCGTGCACAAACCGGTCTGCAGGCGTTCTATTAATAGGAGGGCGGACCATGGGCGCGCTGTCGCATCTACGGGTACTGGATTTATCGCGAGTGCTGGCCGGGCCTTGGGCCGGGCAAATCCTCGCCGATCTTGGCGCCGAAGTGGTCAAGGTCGAGCGCCCGGGCAATGGTGATGATACCCGCGCCTGGGGTCCGCCCTTCCTTAAAGACGCTTACGGCGAGAACACGTCGGAAGCGGCTTATTACCTCTCGGCAAACCGCAACAAGCAATCGGTCACCATCGACTTCACCCGCCCTGAAGGGCAGAAGCTGGTGCGCGACCTGGCGGCAAAGTCGGACATTCTGATTGAGAATTTCAAAGTAGGTGGTCTGGCGGCCTATGGTCTGGACTATGAGTCGCTGAAGGCGCTCAACCCGAATCTGATCTATTGCTCCATCACCGGCTTCGGCCAGACCGGCCCTTACGCCAAGCGTGCAGGGTATGACTTCATGATTCAGGGTCTTGGCGGCTTGATGAGTCTGACTGGTCGACCTGAAGGAGATGAAGGCGCTGGCCCGGTGAAAGTGGGCGTGGCGCTGACGGATATTCTTACCGGGCTGTATTCGACGGTGGCGATCCTCGCGGCATTGGCTCATCGCGATCACGACGGTGGCGGCCAGCACATCGATATGGCGTTGCTGGATGTACAGGTCGCGTGTCTGGCGAACCAGGCGATGAACTACCTGACCACCGGCAATGCGCCAAAGCGTCTGGGAAATGCGCATCCCAACATCGTGCCTTATCAGGACTTTCCTACGGCGGATGGTGACTTCATTCTTACCGTGGGTAATGACGGGCAGTTCCGCAAGTTCGCAGAGGTGGCTGGCCAACCGCAGTGGGCGGATGATCCGCGCTTCGCGACCAACAAGCTGCGGGTAGCGAACCGCGCGGTGCTGATCCCGTTGATCCGCCAAGCTACGGTCTTCAAGACGACTGCCGAGTGGGTTGCACAACTGGAACAGGCGGGCGTGCCTTGTGGGCCGATCAATGATTTGTCGCAAGTGTTTGAGGATCCACAAGTGAAGGCGCGCGGTCTGGCGATCGAACTGCCGCATGCATTGGCGGGGATGGTGCCCCAGGTGGCCAGCCCGATTCGATTGTCGGAGACGCCCGTTGAATATCGTCATGCGCCTCCTTTATTAGGTGAGCACACATTAGAGGTTCTGCAGCGGGTGCTGGGTCTGGGGGCAGGCGCGGTGGCTATGTTGAAGGAGGAAGGCGTCCTTTAAGTCTTCTTCTATATAGAAGAAGCTCTTTTCTCATCTGATTGAATGTTTTTTAACCAATACGCAAGTTATTGAAAGAAAAGCGAAATTAACGGTTGACGGCAGATTCCAGAGGTCTATAATTCGCCCCACTTCCGGCGCAGTCGAA